>NZ_JBIRNE010000010.1:124243-257275 GCF_044331465.1 Streptomyces sp. NPDC017225
TGGAACCGCACATGGAGCCGACCCACAGGGATCCGTCCGGATGACCACCCCCGCGGCCCCGGCCCCCCCCCCCCCCGCCCCCCCCCCCCCCCCCCCCCCCGCCCCCCCCCCCCGCGGGCCCCCCCCCCCCCGGCCCGGAACGCCGTGAGGCGTCAGGAGGGGTTCGCCGGCGTGGCCGCTTCCGGCGTGGCTGCTTCCGGCGTGCTCGGCAGCGCGGGCAGCCCGGCCAGGTCGGCGGCGGGCAGCCCGCCGCCGACCAGCGTGGCGGCGACGACGTTGACCACGCCGGTCACCACGTCCTCGACTGCCGGGCTCACCTGCCCCGCGGTACCGGAGGTGGTGGCCTCGACCAGGGCGTCGATCCGCACCTGAAGGGCGGCTTGCGCTGCGGCGGCCAGGCCGGCCACCGCCTCGGTCGCGGCCGTGGCGCCGTCGTCGGTCTGCGCCACGACGGGTGCCGGCAGCGTGACCGGCGTCTCGGCCTCCGGCGCGGTCACGACCGGCGGCTGCGCCGGGGTGGTGGTGCCGGGGGTGGTGGTGCCGGGGGTGGTCGTTCCGGGGGCCGTGGTGCCAGGCGTGGTCGTGCCCGGCGCGGTCACCGCGTCGTCGGCGTCCGCGGCGTCGGCCTTGGCGAGGGCGTCCTTGGCGGCGGCGGCGAGCTGGTCCGCCTCCTCGGTGGACAGGCGGCCGTTGTCGGCCTCGAGTACGGCGCTGAGCAGGTCGGTGACCGGCGTGAGCACTCCGCCCAGGCCGGCCAGACTGCCGACCTGGTTCTGCAGTTCCGCGGCGTCGGGCAGGGGCGCGCGGGACGCCGCGTGGGTGCGTTCCCTGGCCGATTCGCCGTCGGCCGCCATCACCGCCGGACCGGAGAGGCCGATGAGCAGGCCGGCGCAGAGAGCGGAGGTGGCGATTCGCCGTGCGGGCAGACGCATGGGGGTTCCTTTCGGTGGTGCGTCGGATCTTGTGCCCACCGTGAAAGCGCCCATGGCGCTCTGCAACCGAGCCCGTGACCCGGCGCATCGGCCCGCCCTTCCCCGCCCCGGCGTCCTACCTGGTGAGACGCCCTGTCAAGGTCCGTACGCCGTGTCGGCGCACAGACCCCCCATTCGGGGCAGCACACCGCCGTCCGTGCGGCAACCGTCCGCCCGACGACGCACACCGGCCGCCCGTTCGCGGAGGAACCGCGGCACGGACGGCCGGTGCGGGGCTTCGAGCCGGCGTCAGTCGTTCTCGCACTCGTTGCCGAACGCCGGGTTCAGCAGGCCGACGACGTCGATCGTGTTGCCGCAGACGTTGACCGGGACGTGGACCGGAACCTGCACCACGTTGCCCGAGAGGACACCCGGGGAATGGGCGGCGACGGCCTGCGCGCCACTGTCGGCGACGGCGACACCGGCGGTGCCCGCGGCCGCGGCGGCGGCGACGGAGGTCAGGGCCAGGCCCTTCGCGATACGCGACATGGAGAGGTGCTCCTTGGGATTGACACAAACATCCGGGCGGCTGCCCGGCTCAGTGTCAACGCGTGGCATCCACACGAGTTGTGCCGCCGAACGAGTGATCTCGCGGGAGAGCGGCCTTCACCAATCCAACACACTTGCCTGGTTTCGCCGGATTGATACGGATAGCGGCTAGAGTCCCACACCATCCGACGCATCCCTGTGCACCACTGCGGGACATCGGCCGAGGGCACTCTCCGGGAGCTCCGAACGCGGTGGTGGTCCGCGGGGTCTCCCGGCTCGCTTCCCCGCGGGACGCGGCGTGCGCCGGCGTACGCCGCGTCGCGGCCGGCGCCCCGCGGTGAGACGCCCTGCCGCGAGACGCCCTCCCGCCCGTCCCGAGCATTTTCCGTGAGCGAGCGAGGAAACGCGTATGCACCTGCCACCGACCGACTCCGCGCCACGGGTCCTCCACGTCACCCAGCCGGTGGACGGCGGGGTCGCCCGGGTCGTGACGGACCTGACGCGGGCTCAGCTCGCCGCCGGACTGCACGTCACCGTCGCCTGTCCCGGCGGGGTCCTCGCGGGCGAACTCCGCTCGCTGGGCGCCGACGTGCGGCACTGGCCGGCGACGCGGTCACCGGGTCCCGCGCTGGTGCCGGAGGTACGGCGGCTCGCGCGCGTGATCGCGGACGTACGGCCCGACCTGGTGCACGCGCACAGCGCGAAGGCCGGTCTCGCCGGGCGGCTCGCCGTGCGGGGGCGTGTCCCGACCGTGTTCCAGCCGCACGCCTGGTCGTTCGAGGCCGTCGGAGGGCCCCCCGCGGCCCTCGCGCGAGGCTGGGAGCGGTGGGGTGCACGGTGGGCGGCACGGACGGTGTGCGTGAGCGAGGCGGAGCGGCTGCGGGGGACACGGGCCAAAGTACGCGCGCGATGGGTGGTGATCCCGAACGGCATCGACCTCGACCGCTTCGGTGCCACCGGCACCGACACCGACGCCGTCGGGGACCGGGACGGCGCGGAGGACGCCGAGAAGGCGGCGAACGCGGCGAACGCGGATAAGGCGGTGGACGCCGAGAGCGCCGCCACGGTACGGCTGCGGGCCGGCGCCGGCCCGCACGACCCGCTGGTGGTCTGCGTGGGGCGGCTGTGCCGGCAGAAGGGGCAGGACGTCCTGCTGGCTGCGTGGGAGTCGGTCCTCGCACGCGTGCCGGGTGCCCGACTGGTGCTGGTCGGCGACGGCCCGGAGCACGCCCGACTCACCGCACGTGCCTCGGCGTACGGATTCCTCGGCGACGGCATACTGGCCCCGCGCCGCTCCGGTGCGCACGGCCCGCACCGTACGCACGGCCCGCACGCCCCGGCGTCCCTGCTGTTCGCGGGTGCCGTCGCCGACGCCGCCCCCTGGTACCGCGCCGCCGATCTGGTCGTCCTGCCCTCGCGCTGGGAAGGCATGGCGCTGGCGCCGCTGGAGGCGATGGCCTGCGGGCGGCCCGTGGTGGTGACCGACGTGGACGGCGCCCGCGAGGGCCTGCCGCCCGCTCTCGCACGGCACTGCCTGGTACCGCCGGCGGACCCGGCGGCGCTGGCCGACGCCGTCACCACCCTGCTGCTCGACGCTCCACTGCGCGCGTCGCTCGGCCGCCGGGGGCGCGCGCACGTCCTGTCCACGCACGACGTGCGGCGCACGGCCGACGCCGTCACGGCGGTGTACCGCGCCCTCCTTCACGACGGCCGGCCGGCCGGACCGCGCCCCCTCCCCGGCCGCCGGCCGGCACCCGCGGAGCCCCGCCCCTCCGGCGACCGGACGGCAGCCGTGGGCCGGTCGTCCGTCGTGCCCATCGAGTACAGGGAGTCCACGCACCCGTGACCGCGGAAAGCACCGTCCCCAACCCCGCCGGCCAGCCGCACGACCTCGGCTCCTCCTTCCCCGTCTCGGTGCTGGCGCCACGCGCCGACACCACGGGCCCCGGGTCTCCCACCGGCCGCCCCGCCCCACGGCCGGACTCCCCCCGGCCGGACTCCCCCCTGCCTGGCTCCGCACACCCGGGCTCGTCACGGCCGGACTCTCCCCTGCCGCTGCTCGTCGCGGACGGCGCGGCCGCCGCGCTGCCGGGCTCGCTGGCCCTGACCGGCACCCCGCACCAACCGCTGCTCGCCGCCCTGCTGGTCGCCGCCGCGCTGCTGCTGGGTCCGCGTCCGCGCCGGCGGCTGCCGGGCGTGCTGGACGACCTGCCCGCCCTGTGCGGCCGGATCGCGGTGCTCTGGCTGGCGCTGGCGGCGCTCGTCGCGGCGTACGCCCCGCCGCACGCGCTGTCCGCCCGCACGCTGCTCCTCGGCTTCCTGCTGCACGCGGTGACGGGCTGCGCCGGCCGGGGAGTCGTGCACCGGCGGCGCCGTGCCGCGCTGCTGAACCGTCCGCGCGCGGCCCTGGTCGTCGGTCCCGCCGCGACCGCGCAGCGCGTGGCCTCGGCGGTGCTGCGCCACCCGGGCTGCGGGGTCCGCCCCGTCGGCGTCGTCACCGACGACCCGGGCGGCGCCACCGGCCTGCCCGCGCTGACCACGGGCGAGGAGGTGCGGCGGGCGGTCGTGCAGAACGGCGTACGGGACGTACTGACCGTCGACCCGTCCGTACGGACCCGGCAGGGGCCGCTGCTGCGGGCGCTGGCCGAGTCCGGCTGCGTGGTGTGGGAGGTCGACGCGGACATCCCCGTCGACCCGGACGCCCCCGTCGCTTCCACGGAGACAGGCGGCCGGGACCGGCTCGCCGGGTTCCCCTGCCGGCGTCCGGAGCCGGTGGCGCGGCGGGCGGGCGGCGCCGGCAAGCGGGTGCTGGACGTGACGGTGTCCGGGACGCTGCTGGTGCTGCTGAGCCCGTTGCTGCTGGCCTGCGCCACGCTGCTGAGGGTGATCGGCGGTCCCGGCGTACTCTTCCGGCAGGAGCGCGTCGGCAAGGACGGCAGGCCGTTCACGCTGCTGAAGTTCCGCACCCACCGCCCTGCCGACGAGCACGAGTCGGCGACCCGGTGGAGCGTGGCGGACGAGCGGCGGATGCCGTGGTTCTGCCGCTTCCTGCGCCGCACGTCCCTCGACGAACTGCTCCAGCTCTGGAACGTCTTCCGGGGCGACATGAGCCTGGTCGGACCCCGCCCCGAACGGCCCTACTTCGTGGCGCAGTTCAGCCGGACCCACCCCGGTTACGCCGCCCGCCACCGGATGCCGGCCGGCATCACGGGCCTGGCCCAGATCAACGGGCTGCGCGGCGACACCTCCATCGAGGACCGGGCCCGCTTCGACAACGCCTACATCGACGACTGGTCGCTGTGGCAGGACGTCTGCATCCTGCTGCGCACGGCCGTCGCGCTCGTACGCCCCACCGGGAGCTGAGCGAGGTGGCCCAGACCCTGCCCCCGTGGTCCGCCGCGCGCGTACGGCGGCTGCCGCCCGTGCTGGCCGTGGTCGCGGTCGTCGCGCTGCTCGCCCTGCCGGTCGCACCGGGCGGCGGGGGCGGCGCGCACCCGGCCGACGCGGTCTCCGCGCTGGTGGTGCTGTACTGCGCCCTGCGCCTCGTACGGGACCGGCGGCGCCCCCTGTCCCGTACGGCGGCAGTGGTGCTGGGTCTGCCCGTGCTCGGACTGGCCGTGGCCGCCATGGGCGCGGTGTCGCCGGAGGCCGGGCTCACCGGGCTCGGCCGCTACCTCCAGGTCTTCGTCCTCGTTCCCGCCGCCGTACTGCTGCTGATCCGCGGCCGGGACGACGTACGGCTGCTCGCCTGGTCGATGGTGGGGCTGGCGGCGTGGCAGGGGGCGGTCGGCGTCCACCAGTACGTCACCGCGACCGGCGCCTCGTACCAGGGCGAGCCGGTCCGGGCCGTGGGCACCTTCGGGCCGCAGGACGTGATGGGGATGGCGACCGTGGTCTCCCTGGGGCTGGTCTGCGCGGTCGGTCTGGCGCTGGGCCGGACGCCGGTGCGGCACCGGCTGCTCGCCGCCGGGTGCGCGCTCGTCCTGCTGCTGCCGCTCGCCCTGTCCTTCAGCCGCGGGGCGTGGATCGCCACGGCGGTGACGTGCGCGGCGCAGCTGCTTCTCGCCGGGGTGCGCCGGGCGCTGGCGGTGGGGGCGGCCGTGGTCGCGGCGGGGGTGGTGCTGGTGGGCGGGTTCGGGGTCGGTACGGCGATGCTCCAGGAGCGGGTCGGCAGCATCACGCGGGTCACCGGCTCCCCCGACCAGTCGGTGACCGACCGCTACACGATGTGGGCGGCGGCGGCCGGCATGTGGCGCGAACGGCCACTGACCGGCGTGGGCCTGAAGGGCTTCCCCGAACACCGGGACGGGCACGCCTCGTTGGCGCTGTCCTCGGGGAGCGAGACCGACGGCGCCGGTGCCGGGTACCGAAAGCAGCCGCTGCTGTCCCCGCACAACATGTACCTGCTGGTCCTGGCCGAGCAGGGGCTGATCGGGCTGCTCGCGCTGGCGGGGAGCTGGCTGGCGCTGCTCGTGCTGGGGCTGCGCGAACTCCGTGCGGTACGGCGTTCGCGGGGCGGGTCCGGGCCGGACCGCGCGGACTGCGCGCTGGTCGCCTGCGGGCTGCTGGTGTGGCAGCTGACCGACTTCGCGTACGCCGACATCGGCGGACCCTCGACCGTGCTGACGGCGGTGTGCTTCGGGCTGGCGGCGTGGTGGGCGCTCGGGGGCGGGGGCGGTGCCCTTACCGGGGCCGGGGCCGGGCCTGAGTCCGAGGCGGGGGCGGGGGCGGTGGCGGTGGCGGTGGCGGTGGCCGAGCCTGTTGCCGGTACCGAGCCCGAGGCCGCCGAGTCCAGCTCCAGCTCCGGCTCCAGCTCCGGCTCCGGCTCCGGCTCCGGCTCCGAGGAGGGACCCGTCCGGTGAAGGCGACCCCGCTCCGTGCGGCGGGCGAGGCTTCCACCCCGCCGGCCCGGACCGTCGCGCCGGCCACGGACACGGACACGGACACGGACGCCGCGACGGCGACGGCGACGGCGACAGCTACAGCTACAGCTACAGCTACAGCGACGGCTACGGCTACGGCTACGGACACCGTGCCCCCAGCCGAGGCCCGTTCCTCGCGTGGCTTCCTCGCCCGGGCCGCGCTGGTCACGGCCGTGCTGTCGGTGGCCGGGTCGGTGCTCGGGCTGGCGCGGGACCAGGCGCTGGCCCGGCTGTTCGGGGCCGGCAGCGAGACGGACGCCTTCCTGGTGGCCTGGACGGTGCCGGAGTTCGCGGCGACGTTGCTGATCGAGGACGGGCTGGCCTTCGCACTGGTCCCGATGTTCAGCCTGGCCCTGGCCCGCCGCGCGCGGGGCGCCCCCGGCGACCCGGTCCGCGAACTGGTCGCCTCGACCCTGCCCCGGCTGGCGCCGGCCTTCGTCGCGGTCGGCGCGCTGGTCGCCGTATGCGCCCCGCAGTTGGTGCGGGCCCTGGCGCCGGGGCTGCCCGACCACGGGCTCGCCGTGGACTGCACCCGGCTCACCGCCACCTGCGTCGTGAGCTTCGGGCTGGCCGGGTACTGCAGCGCCGCCCTGCGGGCGCACCGCCGGTTCCTGGCGCCCGCGGCGATCTACGTCGCCTACAACACCGGCATCATCACCGCGATGTACCTGCTCGGCGACGGCTGGGGGGTGCGCTCGGCGGCCGTCGGGGTCGCGGCGGGCGGCTTCCTGATGGTGTCGGCGCAGCTGCCGTCGCTGCTGCGTCAGCTGCGCCGCCGGGACGACGGCGGGCGGCCGCCGGCCGTCGAGGACCAGGCGCGCCCCCTGGCCCTCGCCCTGTTCACCACCGTCCTGCTCTTCGCGCTGTGCCGCCAGTCCCAGGTCCTCATCGAGCGCTTCCTCGCCTCCGGGCTCCCCTCCGGCGCCATCTCGCACCTGAACTACGCGCAGAAGGTGGCCCAGATCCCGATGACGCTGTCGCTGATGCTGTGCACGGTCACCTTCCCGGTGGTGGCCCGGGCCATGGCCGACGGCGACACCGAACGGGCCCGCGACCGCGTCGAGCGGGATGTGGCGCTGGCGGCCTGTCTGGTGCTGCTGGGCGCGGCCACGGTCGTCGCCTGCGCGCCGCAGATGGCCGGACTCCTCTTCCAGCGCGGCGCCTTCACGGCGGCCGACACGGCGGCGACCGCGAGCGTCATGCGCGTGTACGCCCTCGGGCTGCTCGGCCAGACCGTGGTGGGCGCGCTGGCCCGCTCCTACTTCTCGGCGGGCCGCGCCAGCTGGTACCCGCTCGGCGCCATGGCCGTCGGCCTCGCCGTCACCGCCGGTGCCGGCGCCTGCGCGGTCGGCCCGTGGGGCGTGAGCGGCATCGCCGCCGCCAACGCCGCCGGCATCACCGTCACCGCCGCCCTGCTGCTCGCCGGGATGGGCCCGCGCAGCGTCCCGGTCCGCGTCCGGCGCGTCCTTGGCGACCTGGGCCGGCCGCTGGCGGCGGCCGGCGTGGCGACCGTCGCGGGAGCCCTGGTCGCGGACCTGCTCACCGTGCCCACCGCCTCCCCCGCTGCCACCCCCGCCCTCTCGCCCGCCGTTTCGTCCGCCGTCTCGTCCGCCGTCGTCCCCGCCGTCTCCTTCGCCGCCTCCCCCGCCGTCGCCCTCGCCGCCGGTACGGCGACCGTCGTCGGCGTCTTCGTCCTGCTCGGCCTGGTCCTGCGCGTCCAAGGCGTCGCGCCGGCCCTCGATCACGTCCGCTCCGTCACACGAAGGCTCCCGCATGGCCGCTTCAGCTTCCGTCCCCGGACGCTCCCCCGCCCCCACTCCCGTCCCCGTTTCCGGTCCCGCGCCCGCTCCCTCCTCCGCAGACCCCGCTGACGCCCGCACACCCACCGGCGCCCGCACCCGCCCCGAAGTTCACGCAGGCCCCGAAGACCGCGCACGCCCGGCCACCGTCCCCTGGGTGGCGATGTACCACTCCGTCGGCGACCGCTCGGACGACCCGTACCGCGTCACGGTCACGCCCGACCGGCTGGACGCGCAGCTCGGCTGGCTGCGGCGGCGCGGGCTGCGCGGCGTGTCGGTCGCCCAGCTGCTGGCCGCGCGGGCCCGGGGCGAGGGCCGCGGTCTGGTCGGGCTGACCTTCGACGACGGGTACGCCGACTTCGTCGAGCACGCGCTGCCCCGCCTGCGCCACTGGGGCTGCGGGGCGACCCTCTTCGTGCTGCCGGGCCGACTCGGCGGCGACAACGCGTGGGACCCGCTGGGCCCGCGCAAGCCGCTGCTGACCGCCGACGGCATCCGGCACGCCGCCGCCGAGGGTGTGGAGATCGGCTCGCACGGGCTCACCCACGTCGACCTGACGAAGGCGGACGACGCCACACTGAAGGCCGAGACCCTCGAAAGCAGAGCACTGCTCTCGGAGTTGATCAGTGCTCCGGTCACCGGTTTCTGCTACCCGTACGGCACGGTCGACGCCCGCGCCGTCGACGCCGTACGGGCCGCCGGATACACCTACGCCTGCGCGATCGACCCCGGCCCGCTGACCGGCCCGCACGCCCTGCCCCGCGTCCACGTCGGGCAGCGCGACACCGCCGTACGCCTGCTGCTGAAGACCCGGCTGCACCGCCTGCGCCGCCGTCCCGCCCCGGGGGTGTGAGGTGAAGGCCCTGCACATCATCACCGGCCTCGGCGTGGGCGGCGCCGAACAGCAACTGCGGCTGCTCCTGCGCCACCTCCCCGTCGACTGCGACGTCGTGACGCTCACCAACCCGGGCGCGGTCGCCGACGGACTGCTGGCCGACGGCGTCAAGGTCGTCCACCTCGCCATGACCGGCAACCGCGACCTGGGCGTACTGCCCCGCCTGACCCGGCTCATCCGCGCCGGCGGCTACGACCTCGTGCACACCCACCTCTACCGCGCCTGCCTCTACGGCCGTCTCGCCGCGCGCCTGGCCGGTGTCCGCGCCGTCGTCGCCACCGAACACTCCCTCGGCGACTCCCAGATGGAGGGCCGCCCGCTCACCCGGGGCGTCCGCGCCCTGTATCTGGCCGGGGAGCGGCTGGGCAGCGCCACGGTCGCCGTCTCCCCCACCGTCGCCGACCGGCTGCGGCGCTGGGGGGTGCCCGCGCCCCGCATCGAGGTCGTCCCCAACGGCATCGACCTGGCCCGCTTCCGCTTCGACCCGGTCGCCCGCCTGCGCACCCGCCGCCGTCTCGGCCTGCCGGACGGCGCGTACGTCGTCGGCGGCATCGGCCGGCTGACCGCGGGCAAGCGGTTCGACGTCCTGGTCCGGGCCCTGGCCCGGCTGCCGGACGACTGCTGGCTGCTGCTGGTCGGCGGCGGCCCCGAGGAGCACGTCCTGCGCCGCACCGCCCACGAGGCCCAGGTCGCCGACCGTGTCCTGCTCGCCGGCGAACGCCCCTACGTCAGCGACGGCTCCCTGGGCCCCGACCTGCCGTCGCTCGCCTCCGCGATGGACGTCCTCGCCTCGCCGTCGCCGGAGGAGGCCTTCGGCCTGGCGGCCGTGGAGGGCCTGGCCTGCGGGCTGCCGCTGCTCTACGCCTCCTGCCCGGCCGTCGAGGACCTGCCCCCGGACGCCGCTCCCACCGCCCGGCGCGTCACGGGCGGCGACGAGGAGTTCGCCCGCGCCCTCGCCGAGGTCAGGGCGGCCGCCGGTCCGGGCCCCGGACCGCGCATCGTGCCCGAGGCCGCCCGCCACTACTGCGTCACCCGCAGCGCCGCCCAGTTGATGGACGTGTACTCGACCACCCTCACGCACCCGTTGTCCCCGGCATCCCAGGGAGTGAGCTCCGCATGACCGAGTCCCTCACCCGGCCCCCGGCCGCCGACCCGGCGGCCGCGAACCCCGCCGCCGACCGGCCCACCCGCCTGGGCCGCGCGCGCGCCGCCCTGCGCCGCGTCCGGCCCCGGAACCGGACACGGCCCCGAACCGGGCCCCGGACCGATCCCCGGTCCCTTCCGTCCTGGGCCGCGCTCGCGGCCACCGCCCTCGCCGGCGGACTGCTCGGCGCGGGCTACGGCCTGGTCACCGCCCCGCGGTACACGGCGACCAGCTACGTCGTCGCCGTCCCCACCGACAAGTCCGACCCGGCGTCCGCGCTGGGCTTCGCGCAGGCCTACGGCCGGGTCGCCACGCAGCTCGCGGTGCTCGGGGACGCGCAGATGTGGGCGGGCGTGCCGGTGGCGACGCTGGAGAAGAGCGTCCGCACGGCGACCTCGCCGGACGCGCCGATGGTCTCGGTGACGGCCACCTCCCCCCGTCCGCAGGAGGCCGCCGACATGGCCAACGCGGTCTCCCGCGCGCTGACCCGGCACGCGGAGACCTCCGCCGACGACACCCACGTCGAACTGCGCCAGTTCGCGCGCGCCACCGAGCCCACCTCGGCGTCCTCGGCCTCGTCCACCGTGACGGGGCTGGTGGGCGCGAGCGCGGGCGGTCTGCTCGGCGGGCTGGCGCTGCTGGTCCGGCCGCGCCGGTTGGCGCGGGAGCACGGCCGCACGGCGGCGGGGCCGGCCGCGGTACCCGGACCCGCCTCGGCGGCCGACGTCCGCGGACAGCTGTGACGTACCCGCCGGCGTCTCCGGCGACGCCCTCGACCACGTACCCGATGCCGCGTCCGGCGGCGTGTCCGGGCGCGCGCCCGCCGTCGTCCCCGGCCCCGCCCCCGGCGACGTACACGACCGAGCTGGTCACCGACGAGCGCGGCTTCGCCGAGCTGGCCCCGGAGTGGGGGCGGCTGTACCGCCGGTGCGCCGCCGCGACCCCGTTCCAGAGCCACGCCTGGCTGCACTCGTGGTGGCGGTCGTACGGCGGGCGCGGCCGGCTGCGGCTGCTGCTGGCCCGCGACGGCCGCGAACTGGTCGCCGCCGCGCCCCTGACGCTCGTACGGCGTCCGGTGCCGGCGCTGGTGCCGCTGGGCGGGGCGATCTCCGACTACGGGGACGTCCTGCTGGACGACGAGCGCGGCCAGGACGCGGTGGCCGCGCTCACCGAGGGCCTGTCGGCGGCGGCCCGTACCGCGCTGATCGACCTGCGCGAGGTACGGCCGGGCGCCGCCGCCGAACGCGTCTACGACCACTGGCGCGGACCCCGGCACCGGGTGTCCGGCTCACTCTGCCTGGAGCTGCCCGCGGCCCCCATGGAGGAGCTGGTCGCCCGGCTGCCCTCGGCCAAGGCCCAGCAGCGGGTGCGCGCCAAGCTGCGCAGGCTGGAGGCGCTCGGGGTCGGGAGCCGGGCCGTGCTGCCCGGTGAGGTGGACGCGGCGCTGAGCCGGCTGCTGGAGCTGCACCGGCTGCAGTGGCAGGGACGGAAGGTGACCGGCGAGCACCTGCGTCCCCGGTTCCGCGAGCACCTGGCGCGGGCGGTGGGGCCGATGGCGCGTTCCGGGGACGCGGTGGTGACCGAGTTCCGGATGGACGACGAGGTGGTGGCCGTGGACGTGACGCTGCTGTCGAGGCGGCTGGCGGGCGGCTACCTGTACGGCGCCCATCCACGGCTGCGGGAGCGCAAGGCGGACGTGGCGGTGATGCTGCTGGCCGCGAGCGCCGAGCACGCCCGCGCCCCGGAGCGCGGCACGCTGAGCCTGCTGCGGGGCAACGAGCCGTACAAGCACCACTGGCGCCCGGAGCCGGCCTGGAACCAGCGGCTGCTGCTGGCCCGCCGTCGCACGGCCCCGCTGCTGGCGGCGGCCCTGTGCGACGTCGCAGCGCGCCGGCGGGGCAAGGAACTGCTGCGACGCCGCGAGGAACGGAAGGAGCCCGACGGTGGCGGCAGAACCTGACCGGACCGACCACCCCCGCGCCCGCCGCCACCGCCCCCCTCACCACCACCGCCCTCGTCACCGCCACCGCGCGCCGCTACTCACCGCGCGAGAACCAGTCGAGGCGCATGCAGAGCTTCCCGCCGAGCCAGTACTCGACCCAGTCGCCGAGCTCCAGCGGAGAGCAGCCGGCCGACGGCTCGGTCGCGGTGGCCGGTACCGCGGGCACGGCCGGGACGGTGGGCGCGGGCGGCGCGGTGGGCACGGTGGGCGTGACCGGCTCTCCGGTCGCCGCCGGGTCCGGCTCGTCGGTGCGGCCGAAGAGCACGGACCGGTAGACCGCCGTGGACCGGGGGTTGTCGTCGCACTGCCACACGCCGTGCGGGCAGTAGTCGGTGACCGTGTTGTACACGGGTTCGTGCTCGTCCATCCAGGCGAGCATGCGCCGCATGTACTCGGCGTTGTCGCCATTGCGGAAGAGACCCCATTCCGGATAGGAGATGGGCTTTCCGTGGGCCTTGGCGAAATCCACGTGCGCCTGGAGTCCGTACGGTTCCCGCACCTGTTCGTCGAAGCTCATTCCGCGTGGCTGGTCGTACGCATCCATGCCGATGATGTCGACCGTGGCGTCCCCCGGATAACACCGCGTCCAGGGAACGGCGTCCCGGCCGCGGCTCGGGGTGAAGTCGAACCGGAACTTCTGACCGGGCACCGCGCGCATGGTGGTGACGATCCTGTTCCAGTACGTCTTCCA
This sequence comes from Streptomyces sp. NPDC017225, assembly GCF_044331465.1. Taxonomy (NCBI): domain Bacteria; kingdom Bacillati; phylum Actinomycetota; class Actinomycetes; order Kitasatosporales; family Streptomycetaceae; genus Streptomyces; species Streptomyces sp. NPDC017225. The sequence continues at coordinate 137,157 of NZ_JBIRNE010000010.1, forward strand.
GGCCTCCGGGTCGGGCCCGCAGCGATGGGTGTACGTGATGCCGTTCATCTCCCAGCCGAGCACCAGGACCGTGTCCGGCACGTTCAGTTCGACCAGCCGTTCGGCGAGGGCCCTGAAGTGGTGGTCGAAGTGTCCGGCGGCGCCCTGACGCAGCAGCTCGCGCACCTCGTCGTCGCCGACGCCCTTCTCGTTGCGCTCCATCATGGGCACGTTCAGGACGAGCATCCGGTCGGGCTCGCTGGTGCGCCAGTCGGCCCACACGTCGAGGAAGCCGGGGGCGCCCTCGATGTTGCTCCAGCGGTCACCGGGCAGGTAGGTGTGGCCCACGCGCAGGTCGGCGCCGCCCAGCCAGTGGCTGAGCTGCGCCATCCTGGCCACGCCGCGGGTGCCGTAGTCCAGGTACGCGCCGAACGCGGGGCTCGTCCCCGCGGCGGCTCCCGGGGCCGCTCCCGGAGCTGGGGCCGCTCCCTCGGCGGTCCCCGGCGGGGCGCCGGGGGCGGGCGGGGGCGCCGGGGACGCCAGGGGTGTCGGGGTGGTGGCCGGTTCGCCGACGGCGACACCGGGACCGGCGGCCAGGAACGCCGCCACCGCGATCGCCGCCGCCGCTACGCAGGACTGCCGTACGACCATGCCGGCCTCTTTCCTCTTTTCTCGCCGAATTAGCTACTGACACTCAGTCATATGAAATGCCATCACGCCACCGCCGCTACGGCTTTCGAGTGCGCTGATCGCCCGCTCCGGTGACCCGAATTCAATGGGAAGAGAGAATCCCGTGTCGCTGTTCGACACCCGAGTCCCCGCCGTACTGCTGCGGATCGACCGGAATCCCTTTCACCACGGAACGCTGGGTGCCGTGCGTTCGCTCGGCCGTACGGGAACGGACGTACACGTGGTCGCCGACTGCGCGGAGAGCCCGGTCCGCTACTCCCGGTACGTCAGCCGGCTGCACACTCCCCCGCCGCCCGGCGCGTCGAGCGCCGACATCGCGGTGGTCCTGCGCCGCGTCGCCGCGCGGATCGCACGCCCCGCCGTACTGATCCCGATGGACGACGCGAGCGCGATCGCGGTGGGGCGGACGCGCGGGGAGCTGGCCCCCTTGTTCCTGCTGCCCGACCTGCCGTTCGGGCTGCCCGAGCGCGTGGCCGACAAGGCGGAACTGGCCGGCGTGTGCGCGTCCCTGGACATCCCGCACCCCGAGACCCTGGTCCCGGACGGTCCGGCCGAGGCCGTGCGCGCCGCCCGGCGGCTGGGACTGCCGGTGGTGGCGAAGTGGAGCCGGCCCTGGCTGGTGCCCCCGGGCAGCGGACTGCGCAGCACCGTGCTGGTGCACTCGGCCCGGGACGCCGGGGAACTGTACCGGCGGGCCGAGGAGGCCGGCAGCCGGCTGCTGCTCCAGGCGTTCCTGCCGCCGGGGCCGGACCGCGACTGGTTCTTCCACGGGTACGCCGACCGCTCGGGCACGGTCCGGGCGGGCGGGGCAGGCCGCAAGACGCGTGCCAGGCCGCGCGGCGCCGGTCTGACGGCGGCCGGCCGCTGGGCCCCGAACCCTCCGGTGCGGGCGCTCGCCGAGCGGATCGCCAAAGAGCTGGGCTACCGGGGCATCTTCGACCTCGACTTCCGTCGCTGCGGTACGACGGGCCGCTATCACCTGCTCGACTTCAACCCGCGCCCCGGCGCCCAGTTCCGGCTCTTCACCGACACCGCCGGGCTGGACGTCGTACGCGCCCTGCACCTGGACCTGACCGACCGGCCGCTGCCGGAGGGGGCGCCACGGCCGGGGCGGGAGTTCGTCGTGGAGAACTACGCGCCGCTGAGCGCCCTGCGTCCGGCCTCCGACGGACGCGAGCTGGCCTGGCACGCCTCGGACGACCGGGCTCCCGGCCGCGCCCTGTGGCCCCTGTGGGGGCGGCATGTGGCCAACCGGCTGCTGCACCGCCTGCGCCGCCTGCGGCGCTCGCACGGCCCGCACGGTACGCGCGGCCTGCACCGTCTGCGGCGCAGGACCGACCGGCCGGGCTCCGGGGAACCGGCCCGCGCCCGCGTGGTCCGCCAGGCGACCGCCCCCGCCACGGACCGTGCGGACCGCCCCGAACGTGCCGACCGCTCCGACCGCTCCGAGCGTGCCGACCGACCGGACGACGAGAGGGCGGGCAGCCGCTGACGGGGGCACCGCCGCCGAGATGCCCCGGGCGCGACAGCGCCCCCGGCGGACCGTGGGAGGCCGGCCGGGGGCGAGGGGGCGGCGAGGGCCCGGGTCAGCGGCGGGAGGCGGCCCGGCCCCGGCGGTACAGGAGCACGCCACCGGCGAGCAGCGCGGTGCCGGCGACCGCGGCACCCACCGTGACCTCGTCGCCGGTCTCCGCCAGGACGGGCGGCTGCTCCGCGTCCGGGGTCGGCGGGGTCGGCGGGGTCCATTCCTCGTCGTCGGGCGGCGAGTGCTTCTCCTCGTCGTCGGGCGGCGGCGGCTTCTCCTCGTCGGCGGGCGGGGGCTTCTCCTCGTCCGCGGGCGGGGGCTTCTCCTCGTCGCCGTAGCCACCCGGGGTGGTCTCCGTCTCGCAGGAGTTGCCGTAGGCGGGGTTGAGCGCGCCGATCACGTCGGCGGTGTTGCCGCAGACGTTCACCGGCACGTCGACCGGCACCTGGACGTTGTTGCCGGAGGCGACGCCGGGCGAGCCCACGGCTTCACCGCTCGCGTAGGCACCGGAGGAGTCCTGGACGTCCTCGCCGTACCCCCCGCCGTATCCGCCGTTCTCGTCCGAGCCGTAGCCCGAGCCGTCGTCGTGGGACTTGTCGTGGGACGTGGAGCCCTCGTGCTGCCCCTGCGACTGGTTCGCGCACTCGTTGCCGGCGGCCGGATTCAGCGCGCCGACCACGTTGACACTGTTGCCGCAGACGTTCACCGGCACGTGGACGGGGGCCTGAACGGTGTTGCCGGACGCGACGCCCGGCGAGTTCTTGGCGACCGCGTCCGCGTACGAGTCGGCAAGGGCGGGGCTGCCGCACAGGGAAAGGATGCCCGTCGCGGCGGCAGCCGCGACCATCCCCCTGTTCAAGGTCTGTCGCACTCTGGTTGTCTTCCTACTTGAAGAGATGACTGAAGGATGGGCTGCACGACGACTGCGCAAAAGGAGGAAAGCCGACCCCGGACCAAACGAGTTGGCCAGGGCCGGCGGTGACGCAGCCGGTCGGCTGGTGCGGGAGCGACGTCAGTCGTTCACGCACTTGTTGTCGGCCGCCTCGTTCAGCAGACCCACGACGTTGATGCTGTTGCCGCACACGTTGACGGGAATGTGCACGGGAACCTGGACCACGTTGCCGGACAGGACCCCGGGGGAGCCGATGGCGGCGGCCTCGGCACCCGCGTCGGCGAAGGCCGGGGTGGCCATGCCGAGGGCCATGAACGCGCCCGCGACGACAGCAGCGCTCTTCTTCATGAACTTTCCCTTCCTTGCGGTCATGCCTGAATGACGGCAGAAACCGCGCGAGCACAGTCTTGACGGCTCGCACCATGACCTGCAGCCTTCCAACGAGGAATAGACCACCGGAGAAACGACGAAACGCCGAACTCCGGCGAATTCACTCGAATGCCTCATGGTGTGGCGCCCTGTGGCGCCCTGTGGCGCCCCGGTCAGCGGCCCGACGCGTACAGCGCCTCGATCTCGTCCGCGTACGCCGTCACCGCCGCGTGCCGTTTCACCTTGAGCGACGGGGTCAGCAGCCCGTTCTCCTCGGTGAACTCGCCCTCCACGAGCCGGAAGGCACGGATCGACTCGGCCCGGGAGACGGCCGCGTTGGCGTGGTCGACGGCCTTCTGGACGTCGGCGCGCATCCGCTCGTCCCGTACGACCTCGGACAGCGGGGTGCCGGCGGGCAGCCCCCGGACCGACAGCCAGTGGGCGACGGCCTCCGGGTCGAGGGTGATCAGGGCGCCGACGAAGGGGCGGTTGTCGCCGACGACGAGGCACTGGGCGACGGGCGGGCGGCTGCGCAGGCGGTCCTCCAGGACGGCCGGGGAGACGTTCTTGCCGCCGGAGGTGACCAGGAGGTCCTTCTTGCGGCCGGTGATGGTGAGATAGCCGTCGGCGTCGAGGGAGCCGAGGTCGCCGGTGGCGAACCAGCCGTCGGTGAGGGCGGCGTCGGTGGCCTCCGGGTCGTTCCGGTAGGCCCCGAAGACGATGCCGCCCTTGACGAGCACCTCGCCGTCGTCGGCGATGCGCACGGCGGTGCCGGGAACCGGGGTGCCGACGGTGCCCGGGCGGGGCTCCAGGGGCGGCACGATGGTCGCGGCGGCGGTGGTCTCGGTCAGGCCGTAGCCCTCGTAGACCATGATCCCGGCGGCGTAGAAGAACAGGTTGAGGTCGCTCTCGAGCGGGGAGCCGCCGCTGATGGCGTAGCGCATCCGGCCGCCGAGCTCGTCCCGGACCCGGCGGTAGACCAGCAGGTCGTACAGGGCCCAGCCGGCCCACAGGGCGGGGCCGGGGCCCCTGCCGCGGCCGAGGAACCGCTCCAGGTGCGCGGTGCCGAAGCGGACGGCGAGGCGGTGGGCCCGCTCGAAGGAGGCGCCGCGGCCGATCTTCTCGGCGGTCGCCCGGCCCGTGTCGTGGATCTTCTCGAAGAGGTAGGGGACGCCGACCAGGAAGGTCGGGCGGAACGTCTTCAGCGCCGGGCGGAGTTCGTCCGGCCTGATGCTCGGGAAGTGGCCGATCTCGATGCGGGCCAGCAGGCAGGCGATCTGGATCGTACGGCCGAGGATGTGGGCGAGCGGGAGGAAGAGAAGGGTCGAGGCGGCCTGTCCGGTGGCTGCCTTGAAGATCGGGTGCAGCAGCTCGACCGTGTTGGCGGCCTCGGCGTGCAGGTTGGCGTGGGTGAGGACGCAGCCCTTGGGACGTCCGGTGGTTCCGGAGGTGTAGCAGAGCGTCGCGACCGTGTCCGGGGTCAGGGCGGTGCGGCGCTTGGTGACCTCCTCGTCGCTCACCCCCAGGCCGAGGGCGGTGAGGTCGGTGAGCGCGCCGTCGTCGAGTTCCCAGGCGCGCGGCCGCTCGGGGTGGCCGGCGGTGCCCGCCAGGACGGTGGCGGTGTCGGCGGCGGTCTCGGTGACGACGTGGCGGGCGCCGGAGTCGCGGACGATCCACTCGACCTGGTCGGCGGAGGAGGTGGCGTAGACGGGGACGGTCTGGCCGCCGGCCGCCCAGATCGCGAAGTCCAGGACCGTCCACTCGTAGCGGGTGCGGGACATGACGGCGACCCGTCCGCCGGGTTCCAGCCCGGCGGAGATCAGGCCCTTCGCCACGGCGGTCACCTCGCGGGCGAACTCCGCGGCGGTGACGGGCCGCCAGACGCCGTTCACCTCGCGGCGCAGGACCACCGCGTCGGGGGCCTCGGCCGCGTTGGTGAACGGGATGTCGGCGGTGCTGCCCGTGGTGGGGCGGGACGCGAGGGGCGCGGTGCGGGCCTCGCGGACAACGCCGTGCGCGTCCCTGACGGTCTCGGTCCTCGCCCGGGAGGCCAGGTCGTCGAGCTGCCTCGCCCGTTTCAGTTCCTTGCGTACGCCCATGACGGCTCCCGGTCGCGGATCGGACTGACGTTGTGTCGCGTGCGTCGACGCTTACTTACTCTTGAGTAAACTTACTTGAGAGTAGACACAGGTCAATGGTCCGTCCGCGACACGGCGCTCAGGTCAGCCGGTCCGCCGTCCCGATCGCCTCGGCCAGTCCCCGTACGTCCTCGTCCTTCGTGCGGCCGGCCAGGGCGTCGGCGCGCTCGGTGAGTTCGCCGAGGCCCGGCGCCCCCGGCAGGGAGCCGCGGCCCTCGTGGGCGTCGCCGGTCGGGGACCGCAGCGCGTCCGCGAAGTAGGCGGCGGTCGCCGTGACCCGCAGGCCCTGGTCCGCCTCCCAGACGGAGTCGCCGAGGGCCTCGGTCTCCACGTCGCCCGACTCCTCGTGCGGGGCCCGGGTGCGGGGGTCGAGCCAGCGGACGGTGGCCGTGGCGAGGTGGCCGTCGGCGCCGGGCCGGACCCGGACGGCGTACAGGGCGGTGACGGTGTGGCCGGGGCCGACCTCGCCGCCGTCGACGCGGTCGTCGCGGAAGTCGTCGTCGGCGACCCGGCGGTTGTCGTAGCCGACGAGGCGGAACTCGGCGACCGTCTCCGGGTCGAAGGCGACCTGCGCCTTGGCGTCGCGGGCGGTCAGCTCGATGTGGCGCGGGAGCTGCTCGCGGAAGACCTCACCGGCGTCCTCGGTGGTCGACACGTACGTGGTGTGGCCGTCGCCCTTGTCGGCGAGGCGTTCCATCAGGGCGTCGCCGTAGTCGCTGCCGACACCGACGCCGAAGAGGGTGATGCCGTGCTCGCGGCGGGCGTCCGCGACGCGTTCGAGGATGGCGTCCGCGTCGGTGTCGCCGGTGTTGGCGAGGGCGTCGGAGACGAGGACGACGCGGTTGGTGGCGCCCTCGCGGCGGCCCTCGACGGCGGTGGCGTAGCCGGTCTCGACGCCCGCGCCGAGGTTGGTGGACTCGGCCGGCTCCAGGCTGTCGATCGCGTCGTGGACCCGGCCTCGGCGGTCGCCGAGCCGGGTCATGGGCAGCACGGTCTCGGCCTCGTCGCTGAAGGTGACGAGCGCGACCGAGTCGTCGTCACGGAGTTCGTCGGTCATCGTGCCGAGGGACTCCTTGGCGAGGTCGAGCCGGCCGGGTTCGTCCATGGAGCCGGAGACGTCGATGACGAACGTCAGGGCGGCGGGCGGCCGTTCGTCCTCCTGCCCGGCACCCCGTGTGGCCAGGCCCACGCGGACCAGCGACCAGTCGTCCTCGTCGGTGCGGGCGCCGTCCACGGTGACCGTGAAGCCGTCGCCGTCGGGGCGGTCGTAGTCCTGGCGGAAGCTGTTGACGAACTCCTCGGGCCGGACCGTCGAGGGGTCGGGCAGCCGGCCCTCGGAGAGGGTGCGGCGGGCGTAGCCGTAGGAGGCGGTGTCGACGTCGAGGGCGAAGGTGGAGAGGTGGTCGGGAGCGGGAGCGATCTCCTGGGAGTCCCCGTTCCTCCGGTCCTCCCCCGTTCCTCCCGGCTCCCCGGCTCCACCGGCTCCCCCGGTGCCCGTGGAGCCGTCGTACCGCTGTCCGCCCTCGCCGCCGGGACGGCCCGGCGCGGGCAGCGGTGCCGAGCCGCCCCGGGAGTCGGCCGCCGAGCCCTTCGCCCCGTGGTCCGCGTCGCCCCCGCTGTCGCAGCCGGTGAGCAGCAGGCCGCCCGCCGCCGTGAGAGCGAGCAGCACGCCGACCGGCCTTGGTGTCCGGTACCGCTTCATCTTCCGTGCCCCCTGGTTCCGTTGACGCCGGTGTACGTGACTGTGACGGCGCGGTGGGGCGGAACGTGCGGCACGGGGCGTCACGGGTACGTCTCGAAGTGGGCACGGCGACGGGCCGCCGACACCGGTGGGTGACCCTCCGTCGACCTGGTCGAAGCCTCCGAGGATGCCCGGGGGGCCCGGAGCCCCGGGCTGCCTAGGACACCACGTCCTTGCGCGCGAACCCCCGGAACGCCAGGGCGAACAGCACGAGCGCGTACGTCACCGACAGCGACGTGCCCTGGATCAGGCGGGTCCAGTCCAGCTCGGGGCGGACGGTGTCGAGCCAGGCGTACTGCCAGTGCGCGGGCAGGAGGTCGCGCCAGTCGCCGAGGGCGGTCACCTCGTCCAGGACGTTGCCGATGATGGTCAGGCCGACCGCGCCGCCGACCGCGCCGAGCGGCGCGTCCGTCCTGGTGGAGAGATAGAACGCCAGCGCGGCGGTGACCAGTTGCGAGACGAAGACGTAGGCCACCGTGATGGCCAGGCGTTCGGCCGCGACGCCGCCGGACAGGCTGCCGCCGGTGGGCAGCTCCAGCGGCCCCCAGCCGTAGGCGACCGTGCCGACGGCGAGGGCGACCAGCGGCAGCAGGACGATCGCGGCCAGGCTGAGGGCGAGGGCGACGACCAGCTTGGACCAGAGCAGGCGCGCGCGGGGCACCGGCGCCGCGAGCAGGTAGCGCAGGGACGACCAGCTCGCCTCCGAGGCGATCGTGTCCCCGAAGAACAGGGCGACGGGCACGACGAGGAGGAAGCCCGCGGAGGCGAAGAGGTTCACCGCGGCGAAGTTCGCCCCCGACGCGGTGGCCGAGTCCATCAGGCTGACCTGGTTGCCCGCACCGCCCGGCTCGCCGCCGATCCGGAAGGCGACGAGCAGCACGAACGGCAGGGCGAACAGGACGCCGCCCACGAGGAGCGTGCGCCGCCGCTTCAACTGCCGGACCAGTTCGACCCGGACGGGCAGCGTACGGCCCGCGCGGTAGCCCTCGGCGACCTCCCGGGAGCCGGCGGGCCCGGCGCGTTCGGCCAACTTGCTCATGCCGGCTCTCCGATCAGGGTGAGGAAGGCGTCCTCGAGGCGCCGGTGGGGGCCCACCGACTCCACGGGCACGTCCAGGCGTACGAGTTCGGCGATCAGGTCCCCGGCCGTTCCCCCGGCGTCGAGCCGGACCAGGAGGCCTGTGTCGGTGGCGGTCGCCGAGGCCACGCCCGGCAGGGCGGCGACCTTCCCGACGAGCGGCGCGTCCACGCGCGCGGAGGTGCCCACCAGCAGCGTGTCGCCGGAGCCGACGATCTCGCCGACCGGGCCGGCCTGCACGAGCCTGCCGTGGTCCATGACCACCAGGTGGGTGCAGGTCTGCTCGACCTCGGCCAGCAGGTGGCTGGAGACGATCACCGTGCGGCCGGCCGCCGCGTACCGGATCATCACCTCGCGCATCTCGCGGATCTGCGGTGGGTCCAGGCCGTTGGTCGGCTCGTCCAGGATCAGCAGGTCGGGCAGGCCCAGCATGGCCTGGGCGATGGCGAGGCGCTGGCGCATGCCCTGGGAGTAGGTGCGCACCGCGCGGGCGAGCGCCTCACCGAGGCCGGCGATCTCCAGGGCCTCGTCGAGGTGGGCGTCCTCGGGCGGGCGGCCGGTGGCCCGCCAGTACAGCTCCAGGTTCTCGCGGCCGGACAGGTGCGGCAGGAAGCCCGCGCCCTCGACGAAGGCGCCGACGCGGGAGAGGACCGGGGCGCCGGGCGCGATGGCGTGGCCGAAGACGCGGATCTCTCCGCCGTCGGGTGTGATCAGGCCCATCAGCATGCGCAGGGTCGTGGTCTTGCCCGCGCCGTTCGGTCCGAGCAGGCCCAGGACCTGGCCCTGCTCCACCCGGAAGGACAGGTCCCGGACGGCGTACCGGTCGGTGGACTTGGCGTACCGCTTGGTCAGGTCCGTGATCTGGAGGGGTACGCCGGCCAGCGCGGGGTCGGGGGGCGGCGCGGTGGTGCGGCGGCGGGCGGTCAGCAGCAGGGCCGCGGCCACCGCGGCTCCCGCGAGGGGCGCCCACCAGACCCAGGCGGGCAGCCCGGCCGTCGGGCCGGTGTCGCCGAGGGCCGTCGGCACGTGCAGGTCGCCCTTGAGGGAGACGGTGTACGTGGCGGGGGCGGCCGGGGAGGCGTATCCGAGGTCGGTGGAGGACAGGACCAGGCGCAGCCGGTGGCCGCGCTCCACCTCGTGGTCGATGGCCGGGAGGGTGATCCTCACGTCCTTGCCGCCGCTGCCGGCGTCCGCGACCCGGACGGGCGTGACGAGTTGGGAGGGGAGGACCGGCTGGGTGCCGCCGGGGCCGACGTCGTACACCTTGGCGAAGAGCACGGCGTCGTCCCCGGTGGACTCCACGTGGACGGTCGCGGTCGGCGAGCCGGTGACGCGGAGGTCCTCCCGGACGGGCGCGGACTCGAAGGCGGCGTGCTGGCCCGGGAATTCCAGGGAGACGCCGATGCCGAGCGAGGAGAGCTGGGAGAGTCCGGCGGCGCCGCCGATGCCGGGCAGCGCGGAGACGGCGGGCGGGGCGGCGCCGGCCGGGTTGTCGAAGCTCTGCTCGCGTCCGCGCAGTTCGATGGCGCGCGGCTCGCTCTTCAGGCCGGGGTAGGAGTCGGCGCTCACGCCCTCCAGGCGGGGTTCGCCGTCGCCGCTGCCGGAGCCGAGGGTGCGGCTGACGCGGAAGGCGGGGCCGGTGCCGGCCGACTCGTCGTCCTTCAGGTAGCGGTCGAACCACGCCCCGACGCGGGCCTGGGCCCGGTCGGTCTCCAGGTCACCGCCGTCGTGGCCGCCGGCGATCCAGTCGACGGCCACCGGGGCGCCGCCCTCGCGGATCGCCTGCGCGGCCCGGTCGGCGTGGTCGAGCGGGAAGAGGGAGTCGGTCTGGCCCTGCATCAGCAGCGTGGGTACGGAGATGCGCTCGCCGACGGCCTGCGGGCTGCGCGCGTCGAGGAGTTCCACGGCCTCGGCGTCCGGCTTCCCGGACTCGGCGACCCGCTGGTACATGCGGCACAGCTCGTCCTCGAACCGCTCGCAGCCGCCGCCCAGGTTGACGAAGATGCCGGCCCACAGCTTCTTGAGGACGCCGTTCGGGAAGAGGGCGTCCGAGAGGTTCCAGTACGTGATGGCGGGGGCGATCGCGTCGACCCGCTGGTCGTGCCCGGCGGCCAGCAGCGCGACCGCGCCGCCGTAGGAGCCGCCGGCCATGCCCACGCGTGGGTCGCCCTTCTCGTCCAGCCGGACCTCGGGCCGCTTCGCCAGCCAGTCGATCAGCCGGGACGCGTCGGCGACCTCGCCGTCCGGGGCGTTCAGCCCGATCTTCCCCGTGGACTTGCCGAAGCCGCGCGCCGACCAGGTCAGCACCGCGTATCCGTCACGGGCGAGGTCCTCGGCCTGCTCCCGTACGTCGGCCTTGCTGCCGCCGAAGCCGTGCGCGAGCAGGACGGCCGGGCGGCGGTCGCCGGAACCCGCCGTGAAGTAGGAGGTGTCCAGGCGTACTCCGTCGCCCACGGCCATGATCCGGTCGGAGCGGTGCACCGGGGGCGGGTCGTCGCCGGCGACGGCCGTCCATGTCCCGGCGCCGGCGAGTACGACGACGGCGGCCGCGGCGGTAAGCATCCGCCGCGGCCCCCGAAGCAGCCCTCGCACGCGGGGCAGTCGAAGATCCATGCGTCAACGGTACGGGCCGCCTCCGACAGCGGGGGCAGTCCCCGGGCTGAACCTCCGCCCCTCCGCCCGGCGTACGCGGCCCCGGTCGCGTACCGCGTCCGTGGTAGGCGGCCGGTCGCCTCAAGCAGTCCGCGGTCCTTGGCCCTTGACGGTGCCGAGGAAGGCGGTCCAGGCGGTGGCGGCGATGCGGAGGACAGGGCCGTGACGCCGCGGTCACCGGCGCATCGGTCGACGTTCGCCCCGTGAGCCGAAGCGCGGCGGGTGTCACGCGGGCAGGCCGGTCGTCGCCCGGCCCCCAAGCCGTTCGCGAGTCGGACGACATATCGCCAGTGGGACTGTTTTGCCCCCCTCTGCACGGCGCGCCCTGGGTACTCCTGAGCCCCCGTAGACACTCTGCGCGCCCTTCCGGTTCCCGTGGGTGACAGAAATGATGAGCACACCGCACATGAACCAGTGATCCGCGGTCCCCTGTGCCTCGGCCGGGCGGACCGGCGGCGGAAGGAGTTCACGGTGTTGCTTCTCATCTCACCGGACGGCGTCGAGGAGGCTCTCGACTGTGCGAAGGCGGCGGAGCATCTCGACATCGTCGACGTCAAGAAGCCCGACGAGGGCTCTCTCGGCGCGAACTTCCCGTGGGTCATCCGGGAGATCCGCGACGCGGTACCGGCGGACAAGCCGGTGTCCGCGACCGTGGGGGACGTGCCGTACAAGCCCGGCACGGTGGCGCAGGCCGCGCTCGGCGCGGTCGTCTCGGGAGCCACGTACATCAAGGTCGGCCTCTACGGGTGTACGACGCCCGATCAGGGCATCGAGGTCATGCGCGCGGTCGTCCGGGCGGTGAAGGACCACCGTCCCGACGCGCTCGTCGTCGCCTCGGGCTATGCCGACGCCCACCGGATCGGCTGCGTCAATCCGCTCGCCGTGCCGGACATCGCCGCCCGCTCCGGTGCCGACGCGGCGATGCTCGACACCGCCGTCAAGGACGGGACGCGGCTGTTCGACCACGTTCCGCCGGATGTCTGTGCCGAGTTCGTCCGGCTGGCCCACGCATCCGGTCTGCTCGCGGCCCTCGCGGGCAGTGTCACGCAGGCCGATCTCGGTCCGCTGACCCGTATCGGCACGGACATCGTGGGCGTGCGCGGAGCCGTCTGCGAGGGCGGCGACCGCGATGCCGGAAGGATCCAGCCGCATCTGGTGGCCGCCTTCCGGGCGGAGATGGACCGGTGCGTCCGGGAGCACACCGTCGACGCCCCGATCGTGAACTGACCACCGGGATGCCGACTTCCGAGGCCGATCGCGTCCCGGGCGGGCGGACCGCGCGTCTCGCCGTCGTCGACCCGGCCACCGGGGAGGCTTTCGATGATGCTCCCGACCAGCGGCCGGACGAGTTGGACGCTGTGGTCGGCCGGGCCGACCGGGCTTGGCACGGCTGGCGCGCCGACCCGGCCGCACGCACCACGGCTCTGCGCTCGGCGGCCGACGCCGTGGAGGCGGCCGGCGACGACCTCGCCCGGTTACTCACCCGGGAACAGGGCAAGCCCCTGACCGAGTCGTACGCGGAGGTCGCCCGGACCGCGGCCCGTCTGCGGTACTTCGCCGGCCTGGCTCCCCGGGCCCGGCGGATCGTCGACGGCCGGCCGGTGCGCAGCGAGCTCCGCTGGCGGCCTCTGGGGCCCGTCGCCGCGATCGTGCCCTGGAACTTTCCCCTCCAGCTCGCGGCGGCGAAGTTCGCGCCCGCGCTCGCCGCGGGCAACACCATGGTCCTCAAACCCTCTCCCTTCACTCCCCTGGCCACCCGGTTGCTCGGTTCCGTCCTTGCCGCCGTCCTGCCCGAGGGCGTCCTGACCGTCGTCACCGGCCGCGCGCCCCTCGGTGCCCGTCTCGCCTCCCATCCGGGCATCCGGCACGTCACCTTCACCGGTTCCGTGTCCACCGGGCGGTCCGTCGCCGAAGCGGCGGCGGTCTCACTTGCCCGGGTCACTCTGGAGCTGGGCGGCAATGACGCGGCCGTCCTGCTGGACGACGTCGACGTGGACCGGATCGCGGACCGGCTGTTCTGGGCGGCGTTTCGCAACTGCGGGCAGGTGTGCATGGCGGTCAAGCGCGTCTACGCACCGGCCCGGATCCACGCCGAGGTCGTCGAGGCCCTCGCCCACCGCGCGAAGACCGTCGTCGTCGGGTCCGGCCTCCACCCGGACACCCGGCTCGGGCCGGTCGGCAACACCCAGCAGCTGGCCAGGGTCGAGCAGGTCACACGGCAGGCTCTGGCGGCCGGTGCCCGGGCGGCGGCGGGCGGTCACCGGCTGGACGGACCGGGCTGCTTCTTCGCCCCCACGATCCTCACCGGAGTCCCGCCCGACGACCCGGTGGTGACCGGGGAACAGTTCGGGCCGGTTCTGCCGGTGCTGCCGTACGAGAACCTCGACGAAGCCGTCGACGCGGCCAACGGCACCGCCTTCGGACTGGGCGGTTCCGTGTGGGGTACCGATCTCGACCGGGCCGAGGCGGTCGCCGAGCGGCTCGAATGCGGCACGGCCTGGATCAACCACCACGCCGAACTGTCCCTCGCCCAGCCCTTCGCGGGTGTCCGGAACAGCGGTGTCGGTGTCGCGGGTGGGCCGTGGGGGCTGTACGGCAACCTCCGGCCGTTCGTCGTCCACCGTCCGCGGGAGGAGGGGTGACGATGAGACTCCAGGCGGCCGTACTGCGCTCGTACGAGAGCCCGTTCACGGTCGAGGAGGTGGTTCTGCGGACGGAGCCCGCCGTCGGCGAGATCCTGGTCGAGATCGCGGGCTCCGGAATGTGCCGGACCGATCTTGCCGTTCGACGATCCGCCGGCCGGAGCCCTTTGCCGGCGGTCCTCGGCCACGAGGGCGCCGGGGTCGTGGTGCGGACCGGAGACGGACCGGACGCCGCGATCGGCGTCGGTGACCACGTCGTGGTGAGTTTCGACTCCTGCGGACACTGCCGGAACTGCCGCGGCGCGGCCCCCGCCTACTGCGACTCCTTCGCTTCTCTCAACCTCTTCGGGGGCCGCGAGGAGAGATCGCCGCGCTTCACCGACGCGACCGGCGGAGCGCTGGCCCCCCGGTGGTTCGGTCAGTCCTCGTTCGCCGAGTACGCACTCGTTCCGGCTCGCAACGCCGTACGGGTCGACCCGGCGCTGCCGCTCGAACTGCTCGGCCCCCTCGGCTGCGGTTTCCTCACGGGCGCCGGAGCCGTGCTGAACACCTTCGCCGCGGGTCCCGGCGACACCCTCGTGGTCTTCGGCGCGGGAGCGGTGGGCCTGGCCGCGGTGATGGCGGCCACCGCCGCCGGCGTGCTGACCGTCGCCGTCGACCGGCATCCCGAGCGGCTCGCCCTGGCCGAGCGGTTCGGTGCGACCCCGCTGCACGCCGCCTCGCCCCACCTGCCCGAACGGATCCGGCGACTGACCGACGGCGGTGCCCAGTACGCCCTGGACACCACGGCCTCGTCCTCGCTCATCAACGAGGCGCTCCTGGCCCTGCGCCCCACCGGCGGCCTCGGCCTGGTGGCACGCCTCCACGCCCCGCTGTCCCTCGAACCGGGCACGCTCGACCGAGGCCGCGGCATCCGTCACATCTGCGAAGGGGATGCCGTACCCGGAGTGCTGATTCCCCGGCTGATCGGGCTGTGGCAGGCCGGGCGCTTCCCTTTCGACCAGCTGATCCGCACCTACCCGCTGGCCGGCATCAACGAAGCCGAACGCGACTGCGACGCGGGCCGGGTGGTCAAACCCGTCCTGCTCCCGGGGAGGTCCGGCCGATGAGCGAGGCGCGCGGCACCGAGGACTCACCGCGTCCGGCACGTGAACGTCTCACACCCGCTCTCCCGCCAACGGAGGAAACATGGCTGACACGGCGCCGCAGCACACCGACGCGGGTGGCGTGGACGGAGGCGTGGGCCTGACCGCCCTCCTGGTCGCCGCGGCACGGGCGATCGAGTCCCACCGCCCCGACAGCCTGGCCCAGGACACCTACGCGGAACACTTCGTACGCGCGTCCCCTGCCTGCGCGGACTGGCCGGTGCGCATCGAGCAGGCCCCGGGCGGGGACAGCAACCCGCTCTGGGGGCGGTTCGCCCGCTATTTCGGCATGCGGACGAGGGCGCTCGACGACTTCCTCGTCCGGTCGGTCGGCGCGGGCGCACGCCAAGTGGTCCTGCTGGGCGCGGGACTGGACACTCGCGCCTTCCGGCTGGACCTGCCGTCCGACTGCGTCGTCTTCGAGATCGACAGGGCCGGTGTGCTGGCCTTCAAGCGAGAGGTGCTCACGGACCTGTCGGCTGCCCCGAGGGTCAAGCGCGTCCCCGTACCGGTCGACTTGCGAGCGGACTGGGCCGGCGCGCTGACCGCCGTCGGCTTCGATCCGGACGCACCGAGTGTCTGGCTGGCCGAGGGACTCCTCTTCTACCTGCCGGGCCCCGTCGAGACGTACCTCATCGACACGGTGGACAGGCTGACCACCGCGGGCAGCGCTCTGGCCTTCGAGGCCAAGCTGGAGAAAGACCTGCTGGCGTACCGCGACAGCCCGATCTACGCGGCGACGCGAGAGCAGATCGGCATCGACCTGCTCCGGCTCTTCGACAAGGGGCCACGCCCCGACTCCGCGGGCGTCCTGACGGCCAGGGGCTGGTCCACCTCGATGTACACGCCCTTCGACTTCACCCGCCGGTACCGACGTGGTCCCCTCCCCGAGTCGAACGACGCGCTGGAGGGGAACCGGTGGGTCTTCGCGCTCAAGCCCGGGCCATGATGCCCGCGGCGCTCACGACGGCGTCCGCAGGGGTGGGGAGCGGGGCCTCTGTCCGGGCTCGGGCGGCACCAGCGCCACGCCAACGAGCTGCCGCCTCGCAGTCGCTGACGGGCCTTGTCAGTCGGCGGCCCGGGCGGCCACCAACCGGTCGCCCGGGATCCCGGCCATGTCGGGCGAGTAGTACTCCTTGATGCCGGTGGCCCACGTGTCCACGGTGACGCGGTCCTCGGTGTCCGGGCCGAAGGCCTCGAAGAGGGCGTGGATGTTCGCCTCCTCGAAGCCGATCGCCGTCATCAGCGACACGAAGAGGGGACGCTCGATCAGGCCGTCCCCGTCGGGGTCGCCGAGTACGGAGAGCGCCTCGGCGAACTCGGTGATCGTGGGACCGAAACGCTCGGGGTCGAGCACGAACGGACGGAACTCCTCCAGGGTGATCACACCGTCGCCGTTGGCGTCCAGTTCGGTGGCCAGCGTCGTCCAGTAGCGACGGAAGGCGCCCCGGATGGCGGCCTTGGCGCCGTCGTCCGACGCGGTCGCCGCCTCCAGAACGCGGCCCGTCATCAGGTCGAAGTCGCCGGAGTCGATGACTCCGTTGCCATTGGCGTCGAAGAGGGAGAAGACCAGCTCGACTCGCTTGGCGGCCTCATGTCGCATTTCCATCACCTGTCTTCTGCGACCCGGCGATGCCGGGCCTGGCCTGATCAGTGCCGCCACCCAGCCGTGTCGGGACACATGAGAAGGCCCCGCCGACCCGGCGCGTGCGGCGGTCATGACTCATGGAACCGCCGTGAGAGGCCGCAGGCTCCCGATCTCTGCTTCTGGTCACAGAAGGACTGCTCAACGAGCGTGTCTGACACATTGGGACGCCTCGTCCGTGACAACCGGACCGCTTTGACCGACCCCTGAGCACCGGTGTGAGAATCACCCGCGGAAGAGTCCACGAGCCGCGACATGCCGATCGAGCCCTCCCGTGGGCTCAGCCCCGTACGCACGCCCGTGCCCCGCCTCGGCAGGCGCGAGGGCGGGGCACGGGGCAGGGACCGGCGGACGTCAGTGGTTGCGCGGGAAGCCCAGGTCCACGCCCGCCGGGGCGTCGGCCGGGTCGGGCCAGCGGGTGGTGACGACCTTGCCGCGGGTGTAGAAGTGCGTGCCGTCGTTGCCGTAGACGTGGTGGTCGCCGAAGAGCGAGTCCTTCCAGCCGCCGAAGGAGTGGTAGCCGACGGGGACCGGGATCGGCACGTTCACTCCGACCATGCCGGCCTCGGCCTCCAGCTGGAAGCGGCGGGCCGCGCCGCCGTCCCGGGTGAAGATCGCGGTGCCGTTGCCGAACGGGGAGGCGTTGATGAGCGCCACGCCCTCCTCGTACGTCTCGGCGCGCAGCACGCACAGGACCGGGCCGAAGATCTCGTCCTGGTACGCCTTCGCCGTGGTCGGCACCCGGTCCAGCAGGGAGATGCCGATCCAGTGGCCGTCCTCGTGGCCGTCGACCGTGAGCCCGGTGCCGTCCAGGACGACCTCGCAGCCCTCGGCCGCCGCGCCCTCGACGTAGGAGGCGACCTTGTCGCGGTGCGCCCTGGTGATCAGCGGGCCCATCTCGGACGCCGGGTCGTCGCCCGGGCCGATCTTGATCTTCTCGGCGCGCTCGCGGATCCTGTCGACCAGTTCGTCGCCGACGGCGCCGACCGCGACGACCGCGGAGATCGCCATGCAGCGCTCACCGGCCGAGCCGTAGGCCGCGCTGACGGCCGCGTCCGCCGCCGCGTCGAGGTCGGCGTCCGGCAGCACCAGCATGTGGTTCTTGGCGCCGCCGAGCGCTTGGACGCGCTTGCCGTTCGCGGAGGCGGTGGTGTGGATGTAGCGGGCGATCGGGGTGGAGCCGACGAAGGAGACCGCCTTGACGTCCGGGTGCTCCAGGAGGCGGTCGACGGCCACCTTGTCACCGTGTACGACGTTGAAGACGCCGTCCGGCAGTCCGGCCTCGGAGAGCAGCTCGGCGACCCTCACGGCGGCCGACGGGTCCTTCTCGCTCGGCTTGAGCACGAAGGTGTTGCCGCAGGCGATGGCGATCGGGAACATCCACAACGGCACCATCGCCGGGAAGTTGAACGGCGTGATCCCGGCGACCACGCCGAGCGGCTGCCGGATCGAGGCCACGTCCACGCGGGTGGCGACCTCGGTCGACAGCTCGCCCTTGAGCTGCACGTTGATGCCGCAGGCCAGGTCGACGATCTCCAGTCCGCGCGCGACCTCGCCGAGCGCGTCGGAGTGCACCTTGCCGTGCTCGGCGGTGATCAGCCCGGCGATCTCGTCGCGGTGCGCGTCCAGCAGCGCCCGGAACCTGAAGAGGATGGAGGTGCGCTGCGCCAGCGAGGACTGGCCCCAGGTCAGGTACGCCTCCTTGGCGGCGGCGACCGCGGCGTCCACCTCGCCGACGGAGGCGAAGGCGACCTTCGTGGTGACCGCGCCGGTGGCCGGGTCGGTCACCGGACCGTACGTGCCCGAGGCGCCTTCGGCGGTCCTGCCGCCGATCCAGTGGTTGACGATGTTCGTCATGACCGAGAACTCCTTCACAGATGGCGGCGACGGGTCGAGACGTGCCGTGGGGTCTGCTCACCGGCCGTGACCGGCGACGTTCGGGTCGCGGCCTCGGCCATGGCTCCATCCCAGCAGCCGAGCGCGTCGGGCGGGCCCGACACTGTGTATGCGGTTCGGGCGTCCGCGTAGACACGTGGGTGAGTGCGGGCGGGTTCGCGCCCCGGCGGGACGCGGGAACCTCCGGCGCGGAGCCGGTGCGAGCGGGGAGTCGGCGCTCGTGCTTCGCTCCTGCCAGGGCGAAGTGGCCTTCCCGCGCCGGAGGCGTTCGGTGGGGGAACCACCGGCGACGGCGGGAGCGGACTGCGGCTCCCCGGCGATCAGGACGTGCGCCATCGCGTTCCCCTTCGTGCCCGCCCTCACGGGTCCGCCCTCGCGGGCCCGCCGTTGGGTCTCCCCCGGTTTCTAGCCCCGCGCGTGCGGCCTGTCAACGTTTTGTCCGGACATTCGGATGACGTGGTGGGCAACGTGGTCCGGGTGGCGCCACACACCGGCACCCGGCGTACTCCCTCCCGTCCGTCGCTCGTGTCACGAAAGCAACCGTTCCGTCACACATGTCACGCGCATGTGAGCCTTCCGTCACAGCCCAGAACGGCCCCCGACCGTCCCTCGCCGCACGTCGTTCATCCGGCAAGGCTTGGTGATCGCCAGCGCAGCGTCCGGCTCCCCCCGGCGGCCGTCCCCGGCCGCCACCGCGGTGCGCGCAGGGAGGTGCAACCAGTGACCGACCGAAGGCTCTGGTCCTACCAGGACATCGCCGCCCACATCCGGGTAAGGCCGGACACGGTGCGGTCGTACCGCAAGCACGGGCTCCTGCCCCCGCCCGACCACGTGGAGGGCGGCAAGCCCTACTGGTACGCGGACACGGTCCGGTCCTGGGTCGCGTCCCGCCCCCGCAACCGGGACCAGAACCGGAACCGGAACCGCGGCCAGTAGGGCAGCCGGCCGTCGGATCTCGGCCCTCGGCCGGAAAATGGTTCTGTGCCGATGCGCCGCGTGGGGCACAGTGCCGCACATGGACTTCTCCGTGAAACCCGTCCTGACCGGCGACAGGACCGTACTGCGACCGTTCACCGAGGCCGACGCCGACCGCATGTGGGAGATCATCAACGACCCCGAGGTCGAGCACTTCACCGGTTCGCCGGGGCATGAACTCACCCCGGGGGTGCTGCGCGACTGGTACGGCTCCCGCAGCGCGCAGCCCGACCGCCTCGACCTCGCCGTCACCGACCCCGCCGACGGCGAACTCCTCGGCGAGGTCGTGCTCAACGAGTGGGCGCCCGAGGAGCGTTCCTGCACCTTCCGCACCCTGATGGGCGCGCGGGGACGCGGCCGGGGCATCGGCACCGAGGCGACCCGGCTGATCATCGGCCACGGCTTCGAGGAACTCGGCCTGCACCGGATAGAGCTGGAGGCCTACGGCTACAACCACCGGGCCCTGCGCGTCTACGAGAAGGTCGGGTTCGTGACGGAGGGAGTGCGGCGTGAGGTGGAGTGGCGGGACGGCGCGTGGGTGGACGAGGTGCTGATGGCCGTCCTCGACCACGAGTGGGCCGTCCACCACGGGCGGCCCCGGCTCGGCACGCTGACACCCTCCCATACCCCCTAGGGGTACAGTGGACGGTATGTGGTCCACGCTGGACCACGGGTACCCGCCCCTGCACGCCCCGACGAGGAGTAACGACATGACCACCCAGACCGACACCCAGGGCTCCGTCACCACCGTCTACAAGGTGAGCGGAATGAGCTGCGGACACTGCGAGGGCGCCGTCTCCGGCGAGATCTCCGAGATCGCGGGCGTCGGCTCGGTCCAGGCCGTCGCCTCCTCCGGCGAGGTCACCGTCGTCTCCGAGGCGCCCCTCGACGACGCGGCCGTGCGCGCGGCCGTGGACGAGGCGGGCTTCGAGCTCGTCGGCAGGGCCTGAGCCGCAGCGCCCCAGCAGTACCCACGCCTTGCCGGCCGGACCGCGCGCGGTCCGGCCGGCCCGTCTGGAGCCCGGACCATGACCAGCACCACCCCCACGGCCGCCGAGCCGGACCTCGCCCGGGTCGAGCTGCTCATCGGCGGGATGACCTGCGCCTCCTGCGCGGCCCGCGTCGAGAAGAAGCTCAACCGCATGGACGGCGTCACCGCCACGGTGAACTACGCCACCCACAAGGCCCGGATCACCCACCCGGAGACCACCCGGGTCGCCGACCTGATCGCCACGGTCGTGAAGACGGGATACACCGCCGAGGAGCCCGCACCGCCGCCGGAGCCCACCGACGAGAAGGCGCCCTGGGAGTTGGGCGGTGGGGCGGCGTCCGACGACCCCGAGCTGTCCGCCCTGCGCGAGCGCCTCGTCGTCTCCGTCCTCCTCGCCGCGCCCGTCGTACTGCTCGCGATGGTCCCGGCGCTCCAGTTCGACAACTGGCAGTGGCTCTCGCTCACCCTGGCCGCGCCCGTCGTCGTCTGGGGCGGGCTGCCCTTCCACCGCGCCGCCTGGACCAACGTCCGGCACGGCGCGGCCACCATGGACACCCTGGTCTCGCTGGGCACCCTCGCGGCGTTCGGCTGGTCGCTGTGGGCGCTGTTCTTCGGGGACGCGGGCATGCCGGGCATGCGGCACGGCTTCGACCTCACCGTCTCCCGCGCGGACGGCTCCTCCATGATCTATCTGGAGGCCGCCGCCGGGGTCACCGCCTTCCTCCTCCTCGGCCGCTGGCTGGAGGCCCGCTCCAAACGCCGCGCCGGCGCCGCGCTGCGGGCACTGATGGAGCTGGGCGCCAAGGACGTCGCGGTGCTGCGGGACGGGCGCGAGGTGCGGATACCGGTGGCCCGGCTGGCGGTCGGCGACCGGTTCGTCGTACGGCCCGGCGAGAAGGTCGCCACCGACGGCACGGTGGTGGAGGGCGCCTCGGCCGTGGACGCCTCGCTGCTGACGGGCGAGTCGGTGCCGGTGGACGTCGGGGTCGGGGACGCGGTCACCGGCGCCACGGTCAACGCCGGGGGCCGGCTGGTCGTCGAGGCCACCCGGATCGGCGCCGACACGCAGCTGGCCCGGATGGCCAGGCTGGTCGAGGACGCGCAGGGCGGCAAGGCCGAGGTGCAGCGGCTCGCCGACCGGATCTCCGGTGTCTTCGTGCCCGTGGTGCTGCTGATCGCGGTCGTCACCTTCGGCGGCTGGCTGGCCGCCACGGGTGACACGGTCGCGGCGTTCACCGCCGCCGTCGCCGTACTGATCATCGCCTGCCCGTGCGCGCTGGGTCTGGCCACGCCGACGGCCCTGATGGTGGGTACGGGCCGGGGCGCCCAGCTCGGCATCCTCATCAAGGGGCCCGAGGTACTGGAGTCCACGCGGCGCGTCGACACGGTCGTCCTGGACAAGACCGGCACCGTCACCACGGGCCGCATGACCCTGCACGAGGTGTACGCCGCCGAGGGCACCGACGAGGCGGAGCTGCTGCGGCTCGCGGGCGCCGTCGAGCACGCCTCCGAGCACCCCGTGGCCCGCGCGATCGCGGCCGGCGCCGAGGAACGGGCCGGCACCCTGCCCGGCGTCGAGGGCTTCACGAACCTCCCCGGGCGGGGTGTACGCGGGCGCGTGGAGGGCCGCGAGGTGGCCGTGGGGCGCCTCTACGGCACTCTGCCGCCCGAGGTGTCCCGCGCCAGGGACGAGGCCGAGAGGGACGGCCGTACGGCCGTCGTCGTGGGGTGGGACGGCGAGGCGCGCGGGGTCGTCTCCGTGGCGGACGCGGTCAGGGGGACCAGCGCCGAGGCGGTGGCCGAACTGCGCCGGCTGGGCCTGCGCCCCGTGCTGCTGACCGGCGACAACCGGCGCGTCGCCGAGTCGGTCGCGAGGGCCGTCGGCATCGACGAGGTGATCGCCGAGGTGCTGCCCGAGGACAAGGTCGCCGCGGTGCGGCGGCTACGGGCCGAGGGCCGCACGGTCGCCATGGTCGGGGACGGCGTCAACGACGCCGCCGCGCTCGCCACCGCCGACCTCGGCCTGGCCATGGGCACGGGGACGGACGCGGCGATCGAGGCGGGCGACCTGACGCTGGTGCGCGGGGACCTGCGGGTGGCCGCGGACGCGATCCGGCTCTCCCGGCGCACCCTCTCCACGATCAAGGGCAACCTCGTGTGGGCCTTCGGCTACAACGTGGCCGCGCTGCCGCTGGCGGCCGCCGGAATGCTGAACCCGATGATCGCGGGGGCGGCGATGGCCTTCTCCTCGGTGTTCGTGGTCACCAACAGCCTCCGGTTGCGCGGCTTTCACTGATCACGCGTTCCACGCAGGTAGAGGGGGAGTGCCTCTGGAGTCCGGCACCCGCCTCACATAAGCTCTTCACAAGGCTCGCGCATCTTCCTTACGCTGGGGTCCCGTTCGGCGTATCGGGGCTCTTGCGCATCTAACGGACATATGCAAGAGACGCGGATCACAGTGATGCGAACGTAACCATCCAAGGGGTTCGACGGTCTAAGTTGGCGATGTCAGGCAGCGTCTTGGGGGGCGCCACCTGGCATCTGGGGATGTCTTGGGGGACTTTCCCAGAGCTGCGTTGCCGGGACACGTACACCGGGAAGCTTTGAGCGGCCCTCCCGGGCGTGCGCTGTCCCGGCAGACCGCACGACCAGCACGACGGATACGAGCAGCACGACAGGCACTACTGGCACGACAGGCGCGACGGGTTCTGCCCGTTGTGCTCAAGTACAGCGATTCAGGCGCTGTCCTCACAGACGCCCGGCCGGATCCCGTGGGGGGAATCCGATACCGGGACATGGGAAGGCGCCCTGGTTCGTCGGCCCGTGGGGGGACCGGCGCCAGGGCGCCTTCTGCTGTCTCGCAGCGGCGCGGACGCGGACGTCTCGTACCGGCACGGACGCGGATTCCCCGTACCGGCACGGAAAAGTCCCGTACCGCTCGGGGCGGCACGGGACTCCTCGGACGCGCTGCGGGGGTGCCTGGCGGCTCAGCGCTCCTCGACGGGAACGAAGTCGCGCTCGACGACACCCGTGTAGATCTGGCGCGGGCGGCCGATGCGGGAGCCCGGCTCCTTGATCATCTCGTGCCACTGGGCGATCCAGCCCGGCAGCCGGCCCAGCGCGAACAGGACCGTGAACATCTCGGTCGGGAAGCCCATGGCCCGGTAGATCAGGCCGGTGTAGAAGTCGACGTTCGGGTAGAGGCTGCGCGAGACGAAGTAGTCGTCGGAGAGCGCGTGCTCCTCCAGCTTCAGCGCGATGTCCAGCAGCTCGTCGGACTTGCCGAGGGCGGAGAGGACGTCGTGCGCGGCAGCCTTGATGATCTTGGCGCGCGGGTCGAAGTTCTTGTAGACCCGGTGGCCGAAGCCCATCAGGCGGACGCCGTCCTCCTTGTTCTTCACCTTGCGGATGAAGGAGTCGACGTCACCGCCGGCGTCGCGGATGCCCTCCAGCATCTCCAGCACCGACTGGTTGGCGCCGCCGTGCAGCGGGCCCCAGAGCGCGTTGATGCCGGCGGAGATCGAGGCGAACATGTTCGCCTGCGAGGAGCCGACCAGGCGGACCGTGGAGGTCGAGCAGTTCTGCTCGTGGTCCGCGTGCAGGATGAGCAGCTTGTCCAGCGCGGCCACGACCGTCGGGTCGAGCTCGTACTCCTGCGCCGGCACCGAGAACGTCATGCGCAGGAAGTTCTCGACGTAGCCGAGGTCGTTGCGCGGGTAGACGAACGGGTGGCCGATCGACTTCTTGTACGCGTAGGCCGCGATCGTCGGAAGCTTCGCGAGCAGCCGGATCGTGGAGAGGTTGCGCTGACGCTCGTCGAACGGGTTGTGGCTGTCCTGGTAGAACGTCGACAGCGCCGAGACGACCGACGACAGCATGGCCATCGGGTGGGCGTCGCGCGGGAAGCCCTTGTAGAAGTTCTTGACGTCCTCGTGCAGCAGGGTGTGCTGCGTGATCTCGTTCTTGAACGCGCTGAGCTCGTCGACGGTCGGCAGCTCGCCGTTGATCAGCAGGTAGGCGACCTCCACGAAGGAGGAGCGCTCGGCCAGCTGCTCGATCGGGTAGCCGCGGTACCGGAGGATGCCCGCTTCGCCGTCCAGGTACGTAACGGCGGATTTATAGGCGGCGGTGTTGCCGTAACCGCTGTCCAGCGTCACCAGACCGGTCTGGGCGCGGAGCTTCCCGATGTCGAAGCCCTTGTCGCCGACGGTGCTGTCGATCACCGGGTAGGTGTACTCGCCGTCGCCGTACCGCAGTACTACTGAGTTGTCGCTCACGTCTTCCCTCACCACCGACGTAGTGCCTCATCTTCGAGGTGCCCTGACTGTCTCTACCATCCCCCACTTGGCTCAGGAGAGTGCACTCGGGGTCGACCATCGGGCCTATTGGCGGCACTCAGTGCCGCCAACTTGCTCATCCTGCCCCCTCTTCCGCCCTTCCGGAAGTGCTCTGTGACCTTTGCGACTCGTTTGATCGATCATTTTTTTCACAGAGGCCGAGAGGTTTACGGGAAGGTTTCAGGTTCGGGAGCCCGCCAGCCGGAAGTCGAGCGCCGTGCAGCGCCTGCCCGCCGACACCGTGCGCACCGCCTGCCCGATCGCCCTGCGGGAGCCGACCAGGACGACCAGCCGCTTGGCCCGGGTGACCGCCGTGTACAGCAGGTTCCGCTGGAGCATCATCCAGGCGCCGGTCGTCACGGGGATCACCACCGCCGGGTACTCGCTGCCCTGGGAGCGGTGGATGGTCACCGCGTAGGCGTGGGCCAGCTCGTCCAGCTCGTCGAACTCGTACGGGACCTCCTCGTCCTCGTCCGTCAGCACCGTGAGGCGCTGCTCCACCGGGTCGAGCGAGGTGACGACGCCCACGGTGCCGTTGAAGACGCCGTTCTCGCCCTTCTCGTAATTGTTGCGGATCTGGGTCACCTTGTCGCCGACCCGGAAGACCCGGCCGCCGAACCGCTTCTCCGGCACGTCCGGGCGCCCCGGCGTGACGGCCTGCTGGAGGAGCCCGTTCAGCGTGCCGGCGCCGGCGGGCCCCCGGTGCATGGGGGCGAGCACCTGCACGTCCCGGCGCGGGTCCAGTCCGAACTTGGCGGGGATGCGCCGCGCGGCGACGTCCACCGTCAGGCGCCCCGCCTCCTCCGTCTCGTCCTCCACGAACAGGAAGAAGTCCTTCATGCCGTCGGTGAGCGGGTGCTGCCCCGCGTTGATCCGGTGCGCGTTCGTCACGACGCCCGACTGCTGGGCCTGGCGGAAGACGCGGGTGAGCCGGACGGCGGGCACGGGGCTCCCGTCGGCGAGCAGGTCCCTCAGCACCTCCCCCGCGCCGACGCTGGGCAGCTGGTCGACGTCCCCGACGAAGAGCAGGTGGGCGCCGGGGGCGACGGCCTTGACCAGCTTGTTGGCGAGGAGCAGGTCGAGCATGGACGCCTCGTCGACGACGACGAGGTCGGCGTCGAGCGGCCGGTCCCGGTCGTAGGCGGCGTCACCGCCGGGCTTGAGCTCCAGCAGGCGGTGCACGGTGGAGGCCTCGGCGCCGGTCAGCTCGGCCAGCCGCTTGGCGGCCCGCCCGGTCGGCGCGGCGAGCACCACCTTCGCCTTCTTCGCGCGGGCCAGCTCGACGATGGAGCGGACGGTGAAGGACTTGCCGCAGCCCGGTCCGCCGGTGAGCACGGCGACCTTCTCGGTCAGCGCCAGCTTGACGGCCGCCTCCTGCTCGGGCGCGAGGTCGGCGCCGGTACGGCCCTTCAGCCATGCCAGCGCCTTGTCCCAGGCCACGTCCCCGAATCCCGGCATCCGGTCCTCGCCGGTGCGCAGCAGGCGCAGCAGCTGGGCGGCCAGGGCCAGCTCGGCGCGGTGGAAGGGGACCAGGTAGACGGCGGTGACGGGGTCGCCGCCCTGCGGGTCGGGGACCTTCTCGCGTACGACGCCGGGGTCCTCGCCCTGGGCCGGCTCGGCGGCCAGCTCGGCGAGGCACTCGATGACCAGCCCGGTGTCCACCTGGAGCAGCTTCACCGCGTCGGCGATCAGCTTCTCCTCGGGGAGGTAGCAGTGCCCCTGGTCGGTGGCCTGCGACAGGGCGTACTGCAGCCCCGCCTTCACCCGCTCCGGGCTGTCGTGCGGGATGCCGACCGACTGGGCGATCTTGTCGGCGGTCAGGAAGCCGATGCCCCAGACGTCGGAGGCCAGGCGGTAGGGCTGGTTCTTCACGACGGAGATCGACGCGTCGCCGTACTTCTTGTAGATCCGCACCGCGATCGACGTCGACACCTCGACGGTCTGGAGGAAGAGCATGACCTCCTTGATCGCCTTCTGCTCCTCCCACGCGTCGGCGATCTTCTTCGTCCGCTTGGGGCCGAGGCCGGGGACCTCGATGAGCCGCTTCGGCTCCTCCTCGATGATCTGGAGCGTGTCCACGCCGAAGTGCTGGGTGATGCGGTCGGCGAAGACCGGGCCGATGCCCTTGACCAGACCGGAGCCGAGGTAGCGCCGGATGCCCTGGACCGTGGCCGGGAGCACGGTCGTGTAGTTCTCCACGTGGAACTGCTTGCCGTACTGCGGGTGGGACCCCCAGCGGCCCTCCATCCGCAGGGACTCGCCGGCCTGCGCGCCGAGCAGCGCGCCGACGACCGTGAGGAGGTCGCCTGCGCCTCTGCCGGTGTCCACGCGGGCGACCGTGTAGCCGTTCTCCTCGTTGGCGTACGTGATGCGTTCCAGGACGCCTTCGAGGATGGCGAGCCGCCGCTCGCCGGGAGCGGCATCGGACTGGTCGGTCATGATCCGACGGTACCGGTGGGATGTGACAGCGGGGGTGTGACGGCCGCTGCTCGTCGCCGTCAGTGGGCGTACATCGTGACCCGGGCCGCGGTGAAGCGGCGGTCCACGAGGTCCTGCCCGCTCATCGCCCAGTACATGGTGACGGACTCCAGGTTGTACATCCCGGGATGCCACTGGGCCAGGAGCGCCCAGTTCTCGCGCCCTGGACCGTCGTCCCCGGCGGCGTAGGCGCACCCTCTCACCGGGTCGCCCCACCCCTGGGCGTCCAGGGCGTACCCGCCGATCTGCAGTTGCGGGCCCTTGTACCAGTAGCCGTCGGCCCGCACCTTCGACCACACCTCGCGCAGTTCCCGGGCCCGGGGATGCTCGCCGAGGAGCGGGTCGCCGTCGAAGTTGTCGTAGTCGGGCAGGGAGACGTCGTACTTCACGCGCAGCTCGCCACGCAGCTCCCCGTCGAAGTCGACGTCGCCCAACTCGTGGTCCGGCTCGTAGTCGTACTCCACCTCTCGCTCCTCGACCACGGTGCCGGCGGGGACGTACACCGCGGAACCGCTCGTACAGGAGTCGTCCTCGCTCGCCTCCAGCGCGGGCCAGGCGAACAGCAGCAGACGGCCGTCGGGCGGCAGCGGAAGGTTCGTCACGCCCTCGGGCAGGGCCGCGAGGTCGAGGGTCGCGACGAGGTGCTCGTACACGGGCTCGCCGGACGGGTCGTCGGACAGCTCGCCGAACGGCACGTCGTGAAGGCGCGGGAGGGCGACGTCGGGCGGCAGCATCACCGGGGTGCCGAAGTGCCCGACGACCGGGCCGTCCACGTCCGACGCCAGTGTCAGACAGGGCCGCGCAAGCCCCAGCCAGCGTTCCACGTCGGCGGCGGGGATGCCGTGCGCGAGCGCCGCGTCGCGGAAGCGGTCCAGCTTCACCTGCGACTCGCGGTTCCGGACGCCCGCCACCGGGTCCTTCCCGTCCGGGGAGCCGACCCGCCCTCGCACCACCTCGTGGGCGACCGTCCTCCCCCGGTAGCCGACGGCGGGACCGTGCTCGTCGCGCAGAATGCCGGAGAACTCCTGGCCGGTGGTGATCCGGCCGTCGTTCCGCTTCGCCACCAGCCGCACGCCCTGGAGCTGGACCTCGCCCACGCCCTCCGCGTTGGCGGTGATGTCCAGCCGGTACCGGGCGTACGGCGTCGTGGCGGAGGTGGTGAACTCCCGCGCCAGGAATCGTTCGGTGAACATCTCTCCGGACCGCCGGTCGACGGTCACCCAGGTGCGTCCGTCCTGGGATCCCCGCAGCACCCAGTCCTTCGGGTCCCGCGAGCAGTGGTCGTTCGCGGACGTCAGCGTGTAGGCCGTGACGACGCCCGGCTTGGCCAGGACGAAGTCCAGCGTCGCGGTGGACGAGAACGTCAGCCACTTGCCGCCGCCGGCGTCGAGCAGGTTGGCCGCGACCTCGCCGGCGCGCCGGTGCTCGCCGCTGGCCTCGATGCGGGTGACGGGCACGGGGGTGCCGACGAGTCCGGCGTCGTCCGTGGTGAGCAGTTCCACCCGGTTCAGCTGCGTCTCGGCCTGCCGCCCCCAGTTGCGGCCGATGTCGAGGCGGTACAGCGGGTACGGCGTCGAGTTGGCCACGGCGTACTCACGCGCCTGATGGCGCTGCGGGAAGGCCTGGTCCAGGCGCGAGTCGAGGGTGATCCAGGTGTGTCCGTCCACCGACCCCCGCAGCCGCCAGTCACGGGGGTCGCGGTCCCGGTAGTCGTTCGCGGCGGTGAGCCGGTAGGCAGTGACGACGGTGGGCTCGGGCAGGACGAAGTCCAGCGTGGCGGTGGCCTCGAACGCCAGCCACTTGCCCCGGCCGGCGTCGAGCAGGTTGGCGGCGACCTCACCGGCCCTGCGGTTCTCCGCTTCGGCCACGACCTTCGTGACCGCCACCGGAACGGTGCCGCGGGCGGCGGGCGGCGCGCTCCGCCGCAGCGCCAGGGAGGCGAAGGTGCCCCGCCGGTCCCGCCAGGTGACCCGCTCGACCGCGCCCCGTCCGTCGTCCAGCAGCAGGCTCAGCCGGCCCTCGTACGTGCCGTCGCCACCGTCGCCGTCCCGGTCCTCCTCGGTGACGAAGACACGCACCCGGTCCTGCCGCGTCCCTTCGGAGCCGGACCCGCGCTCACACTCGACGCCGCGGTAGTCCTCCGACGCGCCGTCGGCGGAGCGCCGGTGTCCGCGGAAGGCCGTCATGCCCTCGTCGAACACGACCACGGCCTCCGCTCCGCCGTCGGAGCGCCAGGCCAGCTCCGTCAGGTCGGACGGCTCCCCGCGGTCGAGGTGGACCACCAGCCGCGGCGCCCTCTCCCACTGGCCTCCGGCACGCACCTCGGTGTCATAGACGACGGGTGCGCCGGGGGCGTCTCCGGCGGACGGGGTCGGTCGGGTACCGGACCGAGCGGGCATGGAGTGCTCCAGTGGATCGTCGACAGTGGCTGGTGAGAGGCACTCTCACACAGGGGTGTGACAATCACACATCGCTCAACTCACGTGCCGCCCCACTGCTTACGGCTGTGCCTTGAGCGCTTCGAGGAAGGGGGTGAAGGCTTTCGCCGGGAAGGTGAGGGTGGCGCGGGCGGGGACCTTGGAGTCGCGGACGGCGACGTGGGTGGGTGAATTCGCGAGCTCCACGCAGCTGTCGCCGTCGCCCTCGCCGGAGTAGGAAGACTTTCGCCAGTTGTCCATTGGGCCTACAGCTCTTTCGTCAGTTCGTGGATGAGTTCACGCGACTGTTCGGGTTCTAGCGACGCACCCTTCACCCTACGGAAGGTCGTTCGATAAGTGTTGAGCCGAGCCTCGGAATCGATGAAGACCGAGCCATGGGGCGCGTCACGCACGACGGTGTCCAGCCTGGGCAGCGGCCCGTCCGCGTACGTCATCGTGCTCGAGGCTTTGGCGAATCCGTCCAAGTCGAACGGGATCACTCGCAAGGTGATGTGCTCCGCCTCGGATGACTCCAGGAGGTGGGTGAGTTGCGCACGGGTGGTCGCACGGTCGCCCACCCGGATGCGCAGCGCCGCCTCATGGATCAGGACCTCGCTCCGAATGGCGACTTCCTGGCGAGCCATTCGATGGTGGACGCGCAACTCAACCTCCTCCTGGGCGAGCTCGGGCAGCCTGGAGGAGAAGACTGCGCGGGCGTAGGCCTCCGTCTGCATTCGCCCCGGGACGTAGAGGATCGCGACGTCACGCAGGAACGAGGCGTGGTGCTCCAACTCGGCGAGGTCCAGAAAGGGCGTAGGCAGCAGGCCCCGGTACTCCTCCCACCAGCCGCGCGCCCGGTCGGTGGCCATCGCGGCAAGAGCGGCGATGAACTTCTCGTCCGTACAGGCGTAGTGGGATTGGAAGCGGCGCAAGCGCTGCTCGCTCACGCCGGTGAGTCCGGATTCGATGTGGCTGATCTGAACTCGGTTCACCCCGAGCAGAGACGCTGCCTCCGTGGCAGTGAGTCCCGCCGCCTCACGGAGCCTGCGCAGCTCGACGCCCAGGCGCAACTGGCGTGCGGTTGGTTCACGCCTCAGGACCATCCACTGCTCCTCGTTCAACACGCCCGCCGGTGCGGCCCGTTCGAGGTCAGATTACGCGATCGACTTGCCTCGGATTACTAGTTAGCCCTACTTTCAGTGATGCGACACACACTGCGTGTATCACCGGGGTGCTGGAAGCGCACCACGCCGTCCTGCCGCGACGACGCGGCAATGACGCCAGCCCAACCCCGCTGACCCTCCCCTCACCGAACGGAGTTGTCGCATGTCCGAAAGCGAACCGTGGGAGTACTCCCTCTACATCCCCAACGACCTGCGCGCCGTCACCGTCAGCCGCCGCACCCTCCGCCTGATCCTCACCATGCACGGCCTCATCCGCCTCGTCGATGTCGCCGAGCTACTGGCGACGGAGCTGGTCTCCAACGCCGTACGGCACACCAAGGGACCCGCCGCCCTCCGCGTGTGCTGGTCGCCGCCGGGCACGCTGCGGATCGGGGCGTGGGACGCGGATCCCGAGCCGCCGGAGCCACCGAAGTCGTTCGGGCGGGTGGAGGAAGTGGAGGAGGGGCGTGGACTGGCCCTGGTCCGGGCGTGCGCGGACGTGTGGGGCTGGCATCCATTGGCCAGACACGGCAACCGGGGCAAGTACGTGTGGTGCGAGCTGACCGCCGCCTGAGCGAGGACATTCGCCGACATCCGTTCACTGTCCGCTCACATGAGCAGGCAGTGAACGATCAAGGCAAATAGTTCACGGTTTCCCCGAAGAGAGCAGTCCGGCCCGGCGGGGCCGACCCCTCGCCCCCGATTGACATGCAGACAATCGGCTGCCTAACGTGATAAGCAGCCAATGGGCTGCATGTCAGAGGGGCGGAGATGGACGAGGTTTTCAAGGCACTGGCCGACGGCAGCCGACGGCGACTGCTGGACAGTCTGAACGCGCGCGACGGGCAGAGCCTGCGCGAGCTGTGCTCCGGGCTGGACATGGCCCGGCAGTCGGTCAGCAAGCACCTGGCGCTGCTGGAGGCGGCCAACCTGGTCACCGCCGTCCGGCGGGGCCGGGAGAAGCTGCACTACCTCAACGCCGAACCGATCAACGCCATCGCCGAACGCTGGATCAGCCGCTACGACCTCGAGCGGGTGCACGCACTCGCCGATCTCAAGCACGCGCTGGAGAACACCGCCATGGACAGCAACGCGTTCGTCTACACGACCTACATCAGGACCACGCCGGAGAAGCTGTGGCAGGGCCTGACCGACCCGGCGTTCACCCGCCGCTACTGGGGCCTGGAGTTCGCCACCGACTGGAAGGCGGGATCGCCCATGGTCTGGCAGCAGGGGGACGAGAAGACCGCCGACCCCGGTCAGGCCGTGATCGAGTCCGCCCCCTTCCGGCGCCTGTCGTACACCTGGCACACCTTCACGTCCGGGTGGGCGAAGACGAACGGGATCGACGACGAGACCCTCGCCAAGCTGGCCGGCGAGCGGCGGTCGCAGGTCACGTTCGAGATCGAGGACCTCGGCGGCGGCTCGGTGAAGCTGACCGTCGTCCACGACGGGTTCGAGCCCGGCAGCACCGCCCGCGAGATGATCCAGCACGGCTGGCCCGCCCTCCTCTCCAGCCTCAAGACACTGCTGGAGACGGGCGACACCCTTCCGGACCCGGCATAGGCGACCCGCGCCGGGACCACCGCCCTCAGCGGCGCAGGGTGGTCTCCCGGCTCATGTGCGACAGCTTCTCGGGGTTGCGCACGGCGTAGAGGCCGGTGATCAGGCCGTCGTCGAGGCGCAGCGCCAGCACGGTGTCGAGCTCGCCGTCGAGGTGGACGACCAGGGCCGGGAAGCCGTTGACCTGGGCCGGTCCCAGCGACAGCCTCGCGGCCTGCTTGAGCATCCCCCCGAGCATGAGGCGGGCCACCTTGTCGGCCCCCGTGATGGGCCGCAGAACGGCCTGCTTGATGCCGCCGCCGTCGCCCAGCAGGACGACGTCCGGCGCGAGGACGTCGAGCAGTCCCTGAAGGTCGCCCGTCTCGACCGCCCGCTGGAACGCGGTGAGCGCGTCCCTGCTCTCGGTGGGAGAGACGGCCCCGCGCGGCCGGCGCGCCGCGACGTGCGCGCGGGCCCGGTGCGCGGTCTGGCGGACGGCGGCCGGGCTCTTGTCGACGGCCTCGGCGATCTCGTCGTAACCGAGGTCGAACACCTCGCGCAGGACGAACACCGCCCGCTCGGTCGGCGTGAGCGTCTCCAGAACCAGCATCATCGCCATGGACACGCTGTCGGCCAGCTCCACGTCCTCAGCCACGTCGGGCGTGGTGAGCAGCGGCTCGGGCAGCCAGGAGCCGACGTAGGACTCCTTGCGGCGGCCGAGCGTACGCAGCCGGTTCAGTGCCTGTCGGGTGGTGACGCGGACCAGGTAGGCGCGCTGGTCGCGCACCGTCGCGAGGTCGACTCCCGCCCAGCGCAGCCAGGTCTCCTGGAGGACGTCCTCGGCGTCGGCGGCCGAGCCGAGCATCTCGTAGGCGACGGTGAAGAGCAGGTTGCGGTGGGAGACGAAGGCCTGGGTGGCCGGGTCCGCGCGTCCGCCGCCGTCGGCGGTCCGCCCGGCCGTGCCGTCCTGCTCACGTGCGCTGCTCTCGCTCGTCACCAGCTGCTCCCGCTTCTTCGCCTCCGACGGTGTCATGCGCACAGGACACCGGTCGCCGCCGCTCTGTGACACCCGTCGGCGGTGGCCCACGTCACAACGGGGTTCCGTCACAGGGATCGGGCCGTCGGCGTCTTGTGTTCGTCAGTGAGGCACCGAGAGCGAGGACGAGGTCATGGAATCCCGATTCAACCTGTTCGAGAACGAACTCGGCGGCAAGTTCGCCAAGCGGTTCGCCGGCGCCGGCATGCTGGTTCACGAGTCGTCGCTGCCGAGGTCCACGCAGGAACTGGTGTCGCTGCGCGCCAGCCAGATCAACGGCTGCGGGCACTGCGTCGATATGCATGTCAAGGAGGCCGCCGCCGCCGGTGAGAGCACGGTCCGGCTCCACCTGGTCGCCGTCTGGCGCGAGTCCACCGTGTTCACCGAGGCCGAGCGGGCCGCGCTGGCGCTCGCCGAGGAGGGCACCCGGCTCGCCGACGCCCACGAGGGCGTGTCCGACGAGACCTGGGGCCAGGTGCGCAAGCACTACGACGACGACCAGATCGCCGCGCTCGTCTCCCTGGTCGCCCTGATCAACGCGGCCAACCGGCTCGCCGTGATCACGCACCAGCGGGGCGGCTCGTACGAGGCGGGCATGTTCGCCGCCGCGTTGGGCTGACCGACGGACGCGCCCGACCCTGCCCGGCCCGGCCCCGGATCGTTCCCACCGGAGCCGGGCCGGCGCATGTCCGCGCCCCTGCGGGCCTGCGGGCGCCCCCAACGGTTGCGGTCGAGTCCGCCCGGCTCCGGTCACGATTGCGTCTCGGCCGACTCCCACCCCTTGCGCCCTCCTCGTGTAATCGTTTCCAATCCTCCGTGTAATCGATTCCACAAGGAGGTGGAACGCGATGGCGAGCATCGGCATCAAGGACGTCGCCGCCGCGGCCGGAGTGTCCGTCGCGACGGTGTCGCGCGCGCTCAACGGCCACCCGTCGGTCAGCGCCGCCGCACGCGAGCGCGTCCTGGCCGCCGTCGAGACGCTGGGCTATCGCCCGAACGCCGTCGCCCGGTCGTTGCGCACCGACCAGACCCGCACCCTCGGCCTGGTCATCAGCGACGTCATGAACCCGTACTTCACCGAGCTGGCCCGTTCCGTCGAGGAGGAGGCCCGCGCGCTCGGCTACAGCGTCATCATCGGCAACGCCGACGAGCGGCCCGATCTCCAGGACCACCACGTCACGACGCTGCTGGACCGGCGTATCGACGGACTCCTCGTCTCCCCCACCGACGGCGGCTCGCCCGGGATGCTGGCGGCCGCGCGGGCCGGGACGCCGATGGTGTTCGTCGACCGCTGGATCCCCGGCGTCGACGTGCCCGTCGTCCGGTCGGACGGGCGGACCGCCGTCCGGGACCTGGTGGCTCATCTGCACGGGCTCGGACACCGGCGGCTCGCCATCATCGCCGGGCCCGCCGCCACCACGACCGGACGCGAGCGCGTCGACGCCTTCCGCGAGGCGCTCGGCGCGTACGGGCTCCCCCTCCCCGACGCCTGCATCGGCCAGGGCGACTTCCAGGCGGAGAGCGGACGGCGGGTCACCGAGGGGTTCCTCGACCTGCCCGAGCCGCCCGACGTGGTCTTCGCCGCCGACAACCTGATGGCGCTCGGCGCGCTGGACGCCGTGCGCGCTCGCGGGCTGCGGGTCCCCGAGGACATCGCGCTCGCCGCGTTCGACGACATCCGCTGGTTCGTGCACACCGATCCGCCCGTCACCGCGATCGCCCAGCCCACCGGCGACCTCGGCCGGGCCGCCGTGCGCGCACTGGTCGACCGCATCGAGGGCCGGCCCGGCGAGTCCGTCACCCTCCCGGCCCGGCTCGTCGTCCGCCGCTCCTGCGGTGAGGCGACGGCCCCCCGACAACCCCCTTCCCCCTCCCCCGTACGAAGGAGTACGCCGTGAGCAGCCGCAGTCCGGACGAGTTGCTGCGCATCGAGGGCATCCGCAAGACCTTCCCCGGCGTGGTCGCGCTCGACAGCGTCGACTTCGACCTGCGCCGGGGCGAGGTGCACGTGCTCCTCGGTGAGAACGGCGCGGGCAAGAGCACGCTCATCAAGATGCTCTCCGGCGCCTACACGCCCGACGCCGGGCGGGTCCTGGCCGGTGGCGAGGAGGTGCGCATCCACGGTGCGCAGGACTCCGAGCGCCTCGGGATCGCCACCATCTACCAGGAGTTCAACCTCGTCCCCGATCTGACGGTCGCCGAGAACATCTTCCTGGGCCGCCAGCCGCGCCGCCTGGGGATGATCGACCGGAAGAAGATGGACGCGGACGCGGAAGTGCTGCTGAAGCGGGTCGGACTGAGCGTGTCGCCGCGCGCGCGGGTGCGTGAACTCGGCATCGCACGACTCCAGATGGTCGAGATCGCCAAGGCGCTCAGCCTGGACGCGCGCGTGCTCATCATGGACGAGCCGACCGCCGTACTGACCTCCGAGGAGGTCGACAAGCTGTTCGCCATCGTGCGGCAACTGCGCGAGGACGGCGTCGGCATCGTCTTCATCACCCACCACCTGGAGGAGATCGCCGCCCTCGGCGACCGCGTCACCGTCATCCGGGACGGACGGAGCGTCGGGCAGGTGCCCGCCTCCACGCCCGAGGACGAGCTCGTACGGCTCATGGTCGGCCGGTCTATCGAGCAGCAGTACCCGCGCGAGCGCGCCGACACCGGCGAGGCACTGCTCAAGGTGGAGGGGCTGACGCGGGACGGTGTCTTCCACGACGTCGGCTTCGAGGTGCGCGCCGGTGAGGTCGTCGGCATCGCGGGCCTCGTCGGCGCCGGGCGGACGGAGGTCGTCCGGGCCGTGTTCGGCGCCGATCCGTACGACGCGGGGACCGTGCACGTCGCGGGCGACCGGCTCCGACG
Source organism: Streptomyces sp. NPDC017225 (assembly GCF_044331465.1). NCBI lineage: Bacteria > Bacillati > Actinomycetota > Actinomycetes > Kitasatosporales > Streptomycetaceae > Streptomyces > Streptomyces sp. NPDC017225. Next base: position 173,346 of record NZ_JBIRNE010000010.1, read on the forward strand.
CCACGACGTCAACGCCGCCATGGCGGCCGGTATCGGGCTCGTCCCCGAGGACCGCAAGGGGCAGGGGCTCGTCCTGGACGCCTCCGTCGAGGAGAACCTGGGACTGGTCACCCTCCGGTCCACCTCCCGCGCGGGACTCGTCGACCTCAAGGGGCAGCACGAGTCGGCCGAGCGGATCGCCGGGCAGCTCGGCGTGCGGATGGCCGGTCTCGGCCAGCACGTGCGCACGCTCTCCGGCGGCAACCAGCAGAAGGTCGTCATCGGCAAGTGGCTGCTGGCGAACACGAAGGTGCTGATCCTCGACGAGCCGACGCGCGGCATCGACGTCGGCGCCAAGGTCGAGATCTACCAGCTGATCAACGAGCTCACCGCGGGCGGCGCCGCCGTCCTGATGATCTCCAGCGACCTGCCCGAGGTGCTCGGCATGAGCGACCGGGTGGTGGTCATGGCACAGGGCCGCGTCGCGGGAGAACTCACCGCGGAACAGGCGACCCAGGACGCCGTGATGGCACTCGCCGTCAGCACGCCCCACAGCCACACGGACGACACCGGTGACACCGGTGACACCCCCCACAGCAACGGAACGGAGGCCTCCCGTGGCCACTGACACGCTCAAGAGCAAGCCGGGCGCGCAGGGCGCCACGGGCGGCCTGCGCCGCCTGCTGCTCGACAACGGCGCGCTGACCGCGCTGATCGTCCTCGTCATCGCCATGTCGGCGCTGTCCGGGGACTTCCTGACCGCCGACAACCTGCTGAACGTCGGCGTCCAGGCCGCCGTCACCGCGATCCTCGCGTTCGGTGTCACCTTCGTCATCGTCTCCGCGGGCATCGACCTGTCGGTCGGCTCGGTCGCCGCGCTGTCGGCCACCGTGCTGGCGTGGAGCGCGACCGAGGCCGGGATCCCGGTCGTGCTCGCGGTGCTGCTGTCCGTCGCGACGGGCATCGCGTGCGGCCTGGTGAACGGTTTCCTCATCTCGTACGGGAAACTGCCGCCGTTCATCGCGACGCTCGCCATGCTGTCGGTCGGACGCGGTCTGTCGCTCGTCATCTCGCAGGGCTCGCCGATCGCCTTCCCGGACTCCGTCTCCCACCTGGGCGACACGCTCGGCGGGTGGCTGCCGGTGCCGGTGCTCGTGATGATCGTGATGGGGCTGATCACCGCCTTCGTCCTCGGGCGGACCTACATCGGCCGCTCCATGTACGCCATCGGCGGCAACGAGGAGGCCGCGCGTCTGTCCGGCCTGCGGGTGAAGCGGCAGAAGCTCGTCATCTACGCCTTCTCCGGACTGTTCGCCGCCGCCGCGGGCATCGTGCTCGCCTCCCGGCTCTCCTCCGCGCAGCCGCAGGCAGCGCAGGGTTACGAACTGGACGCCATCGCCGCCGTCGTCATCGGCGGTGCCTCGCTGGCGGGCGGCACCGGCAAGGCGTCGGGCACGCTGATCGGCGCGCTGATCCTCGCGGTGCTGCGCAACGGCCTCAACCTGCTGTCCGTCTCCGCGTTCTGGCAGCAGGTCGTCATCGGTGTCGTCATCGCGCTGGCGGTACTGCTGGACACGCTGCGGCGCAAGGCGGGGGCGACCACGCCGGCGGCCGGGGCCGGCGGGGGCGGCAAGGGCAAGCAGGCACTGACGTACCTGATCGCCGCCGTCGTCGCGGTGGCCGTCGTCGGGGCGACCTCGCTCCTGCACAACGACTCCTCGGCCGGCAAGACGCACAAGGTCGGCCTGTCGCTGTCCACGCTCAACAACCCGTTCTTCGTGCAGATCAGGGACGGTGCCGAGGAGGAGGCGAAGAAGGCGGGCGTGGACCTGACGGTCACGGACGCGCAGAACGACGCCTCCCAGCAGGCCAACCAACTGCAGAACTTCGTCAGCGGGGGCCTGTCCTCGATCATCGTCAACCCGGTGGACTCCGACGCGGCCGGTCCCGCGGTGCGCGGCGCGAACAAGGACGACATCCCCGTCATCGCCGTGGACCGCGGCGTCAACGAGGCGAAGACGTCCGCGCTGGTCGCCTCCGACAACGTCGAGGGCGGTGAACTGGGCGCCAGGGCGCTCGCCGAGAAGCTGGGCGGCAAGGGCACGATCGTCATCCTCCAGGGCCAGGCCGGCACCTCCGCCAGCCGGGAGCGCGGGGCGGGCTTCGCGGCCGGCCTGAAGGAGTACCCGGGCATCGAGGTCGTCGCCAAGCAGCCCGCGGACTTCGACCGCACCAAGGGCCTGGACGTGATGACCAACCTGCTCCAGGCTCACCCCGACATCGACGGTGTCTTCGCGGAGAACGACGAGATGGCGCTCGGCGCGATCAAGGCGCTGGGCTCCAAGGCAGGCAAGTCGGTCCAGGTCGTCGGCTTCGACGGCACCCCGGACGGGCTGAAGGCGGTGCGCGAGGGCACGTTGTTCGCGTCCGTCGCGCAGCAGCCGAAGGAACTGGGCAGGATCGCCGTGCAGAACGCGCTGCGCGCGGCCGACGGCGAGAAGGTGGACACAATGGTGAAGGTGCCGGTGAAGGTGGTCACCAAGGAGAACGTGGCCGGCTTCGAAGGCTGACACGGACCCACGGAAGTCCGTGGCGGGCGGTCACAACGACCGCCCGCCACTCCTGCTCGGCTTCACTCGGTTTCACTCGGATCATCCGGATCGGGGAGCGATTCATGTACGACTACGACCTCCTGGTCGTGGGATCGGCCAACGCCGACCTCGTGATCGGCGTCGAGCGGCGGCCGGGTGCCGGCGAGACGGTGCTCGGCACCGACCTGGCCGTCCACCCCGGGGGCAAGGGCGCCAACCAGGCGGTAGCCGCCGCCCGGCTCGGCGCCCGTACGGCCCTGCTGGCCCGGGTCGGCGACGACGACTACGGCAGGCTGCTGCTGGACTCGCAGCGGGCGGCCGGTGTCGACACGGTCGGCGTGCTGGTGGGCGGGGCGCCGACCGGCGTCGCGCTCATCACCGTCGACCCGTCGGGCGACAACAGCATCGTGGTCTCGCCGGGCGCGAACGGCCGGCTGGCACCGGGGGACGTCGGCGCCGCCGCGAGCCTCTTCCACGCCTCCCGCGTGGTCTCCACGCAGTTGGAGATCCCGCTGGAGACGGTCGTGGAGGTGGTCCGGAGCCTGGCGCCGGACAGCCGCTTCGTGCTGAACCCGTCGCCACCGCGCCCGCTCCCGGCGGAGGTACTGGCGGCCTGCGACCCGCTGATCGTCAACGAGCACGAGGCGAAGGTCATCCTCGGCGACTCCTGCGTGAGCGAACGCCCCGAGGACTGGGCCCGCATCCTGCTGGCCAAGGGGCCGCGCTCGGTGGTGGTGACCCTGGGCGCCGAGGGCGCGCTGGTGGCGTCCTCCTCCGAGGGTGTCTCCCACGTCCCCTCCGTGAAGGTGGACGCCGTGGACACGACGGGCGCGGGCGACGCGTTCACCGCGGCGCTGGCCTGGCGGCTCGGCACGGGCGAGTCGCTCACCGAGGCGGCGGCGTACGCGGCGCGGGTCGGCGCGGCGGCCGTCACGAGGGCGGGCGCGCAGGCGTCGTACCCGACGGCGGCCCAGGCGGAGGCGCTGTGAAGAGGACCGGGATACTCAACCGCCATCTGTCCGGCGCCCTGGCCGAACTCGGCCACGGGGACGGGGTCCTGGTCTGCGACGTCGGCATGCCGATCCCCGACGGGCCGCGCGTCGTCGACCTGGCCTTCCGCGCCGGTGTTCCCTCTTTCGCGGAGGTGGTGGACGGCCTGCTCGCCGAGCTGGTGGTCGAGGGCGCGACGGCGGCGACGGAGGTCCGGGAGGCCAACACCGAGGCCGCCGCGCTGCTCGACGGTCACTTCCCGGCCCTCGCGCTCGTCCCGCACGAGCGGCTGAAGGAACTCTCGGCCGGCGCGCGGCTGATCGTCCGCACCGGCGAGGCCCGGCCGTACGCGAACGTACTGCTGCGCTGCGGGGTCTTCTTCTAGGCCCCACCGGCGCAACCGGCTCCACCGGCGCCATGGTCCCGGAGCTTCTCGGAGCTTCGAGGGAGCCCGGTCGAAGACCGGGCCCCCTCGGATTTCCCCTCCCCCTCAGAACCCCCGCGATCCTCCCCGGATCCCCCCAGATCCGCCGGATCCCCCCACCGGGGTGTCCTGATGCCACGTACGACCCGCGGAGCGGCGGAACGGTTGCACGGATCGCCAGGATTTGTTTTCCGGGCCGCTCGCCCGCCGCGTGCACGACGAGCCGCGTCGCCGTCTCGGCGAGTGCCTCCGCCCGTCCCGGCCGCTTCGGACCCCTGCGGACGCCGCCGCCCCGGCCTTGGAACGACCCCGGCCCGACGCGTGCCGCAGGCCACCCTGTCGACCGTCGACGGATTTCGCTGTCGTTCTTCCATTCGCAACCGGACTTGAGCGATGGCGTGGACCTCAAGGACGTCGAAAGCCTCGGCAAGGGATTGGTCGCCGAACTGCAATCCGCGGGTCCGGAGTGAGGGTCTCCGTTGTCGCGCTTCGAGATGTACGACGAATGATTCGCCTTACCCTCCCCCCGGAAGCGATATGGGCGATATCTACCATAAGCACTCTTTCAGTTCCTCCGCGCCGCCCGGCACATCGGGGCCCGGACGCCAGTCGTTCCCCGACACCATGGCCCGGGACACTGCCCGGCGGAGGCCATTTACCCAGGGATTACTGGGCAGTTGACCTCGGGGTTTCGTGGTAGCGTCCTTGCCCGGAGGGACAGTGCAACCTGAAAGGGAAATCGTGAACACGGAGAAGATCGCCGCTCGCCGCCTCTCGCTGGAAGAGGTGACGAAGCTCGGTGTGAAGGACAGGATCTTCGTTTCCGCCGACACGGCAGAACTCAAGCTCCCCGACTGCTATGTCCCTGCTTTTCTGACCAAGTCCGGTGAGGATTTCGAGGGCGGCTTGATCACGGCGAGAACCGCATTCCAGGAAGAGGTCTCCTGCCTTCCCGACGACGAGAATGAAGCCGGAATCTACCTGGCCGACGAGAAGGGCCCGGTGACCATCGAAGTCCTCCAGTCCGCCGGTGTCGTGCTGGACCTGGCACTTTTCGTCCCTGGTGGGGACAAGGGGGCTCTCACCGCCCTTTACGCGGCGGCCCGGCAGGCGTTCGGCGCCGACGTCGTGCAGATCTGGCGCCAGGGCCTCAAGGAGGTTCCCGACGTGAAGGTCGACATCTTCGAGGAGCAGATTCCCCGGGGGCGCAAGGGGAGCGACAGTCCCAAGCGTGACCGTCGCGCGATCGACACCTACCCCACCCGTGCGGACTTCATCGAGTTCTCCGCGGGGTGGAAGCCGGTCGTTGAGACCCACAAGCCGATCGTCGACGACACCCCGACCATCTGAGGCCACGGAGGCCGGCCCGCCGCCGACGCCGGGTGCCGGCAGGTGGTTGACGCCGGTGACAGAGCGCCTCGGCCCACCACGAGCCGGATACGGACCCGGCCCCGGAGGAGACACCTCTTCCTGACGCCGAGTCCGTAACGGACCAGTCACCTGCCGCGCGGCTCAACGACGTGTTCCACGAACCGGGCCGCCGTCTCCGCCAGTACCTCCCGCCCGTCCCGTGCCCACAGCGCGTCGTTGAACAGCTCGACCTCGATCGCGCCGGTGTACCCGGCCGCCTCCACGTACGCCTTCCACTCCCGCATGTCGATCGCGCCGTCGCCGATCTGGCCGCGGCCGTTCAGGACGCCTTCGGGCAGGGGGGTGGTCCAGTCGGCGAGCTGGAAGGTGTGGATGCGGCCCGCCGCGCCCGCTCGCGCGATCTGTTCCGGCGCCCCGTCGTCCCACCAGACGTGGTACGTGTCGACGGTGACGCCGACCTGGTGGGCCGGGAAGCGTTCGGCGAGGTCCAGGGCCTGGGCGAGGGTGGAGACCACGCAGCGGTCCGAGGCGAACATGGGGTGGAGCGGCTCGATGGCCAGCTTCACCCCGTGCTCCTCGGCGTAGGGGCCGAGTTCCGCCAGCGCGTCCGCGATGCGTTCGCGGGCCGCGCCCAGGTCCTTGCTGCCCGCCGGGAGGCCGCCCGAGACCAGGACCAGGGTGTCGGTGCCGAGGGTGGCGGCCTCGTCGACGGCCCGGCGGTTGTCGGCCAGGGCCCTCGCGCGCTCGCCCGCGTCGACGGCCGTGAGGAAGCCGCCGCGGCACAGGGTGGTGACGGTCAGGCCCGCGTCGCGGACCAGTTTCGCCGCCGCCTCCACACCGTACGCCTGGACCGGTTCGCGCCACAGGCCGACGTTGCCGACGCCCAGGTCGCGGCAGGCGGTGGTCAGTTCGGGCAGCGAGAGCTGCTTGACCGTCATCTGGTTGACGCTGAAACGCGTCAGGTCGGGCGTCGTGTCGCTCACTGGTTCACTCCGTACAGGCTCAGCAGGTTCCGCATGCGCTCCTCGGCCAGCTTCGGGTCCGGGAACAGGCCGATGCCGTCGGCGAGTTCGTAGGCGCGGGCGAGGTGGGGCAGGGAGCGGGCCGACTGGAGGCCGCCGACCATCGTGAAGTGGCTCTGGTGGCCCGCGAGCCAGGCCAGGAGGACCACGCCCGTCTTGTAGTAGCGGGTGGGGGTCTGGAAGAGGTGGCGGGAGAGTTCGACGGTGGGGTCGAGGAGGGCGCGGAAGCCCTCCGTGTTCCCCGTGTCCAGGACGCGGACCGCCTCTGCGGCCAACGGGCCCAGCGGGTCGAAGATGCCGAGCAGGGCGTGGCTGAAGCCCTGCTCGTCGCCGGCGATCAGCTCGGGGTAGTTGAAGTCGTCACCGGTGTAGCAGCGCACGCCGTGCGGGAGGCGGCGGCGCAGGTCGATCTCCCGCTGGGCGTCGAGGAGGGAGACCTTGATGCCGTCGACCTTGTCGGGGTGGGTGGCGATGACCTCCAGGAAGGTGTCCGTCGCCGCGTCGAGGTCCTTCGACCCCCAGTAACCCTCCAGGGCCGGGTCGAACATCGGGCCGAGCCAGTGCAGGATCACCGGTTCGGTGGCCTGGCGCAGGAGGTGGCCGTAGACGTCCAGGTAGTCGTCCGGGCCCTGCGCCGCGGCGGCCAGGGCGCGGGAGGCCATCAGGATGGCCTGGGCGCCGGACTCCTCGACCACGGCGAGCTGCTCCTCGTAGGCCGCCCGGACCTCGGCGAGGGTGCCGGTGGTGAGCTGGTCGGTGCCCACGCCGCAGGCGATGCGGCCGCCGCACGCCTTCGCCTCGGCGGCGGACCTGCGGATCAGCTCCGCCGCGCCCGCCCAGTCCAGGCCCATGCCGCGCTGGGCGGTGTCCATCGCCTCGGCGACGCCGAGCCCGTGGGACCACAGGTGGCGGCGGAAGGCGAGGGTGGCGTCCCAGTCGACGGCGGCGGGCCCGTCGGGCGTGGTGTCCGCGTACGGATCGGCGACGACGTGCGCGGCCGAGAAGACCGTACGGGAGGAGAAAGCGCTTCCCGAGGAGAGGGCGGGAGGCGGCTCGGAGCGGGGTTCGTAGGCGCGCAGGGTGCCGTTCGCGCCGGGCAGGTGGAGGGTCACAGCGCGATCTCCGGTACGTCGAGGCGGCGGCCCTCGGCGGAGGACCTGAGCCCGAGCTCGGCGAGCTGCACGCCGCGGGCGCCGGCCAGCAGGTCCCAGTGGTAGGGGGCGTCGGCGTAGACGTGGCGCAGGAAGAGTTCCCACTGGGCCTTGAAGCCGTTGTCGAAGTCGCCGTTGTCCGGGACCTCCTGCCACTGGTCGCGGAAGACCTCGGTGGCGGGGATGTCCGGGTTCCAGACCGGCTTGGGGGTGGCGGAGCGGTGCTGGACGCGGCAGTCGCGCAGTCCGGCGACCGCGGAGCCCTCGGTGCCGTCGACCTGGAACTCGACGAGTTCGTCGCGGTTGACGCGCACGGTCCAGGAGGAGTTGATCTGGGCGATCGTGCCGCCGTCGAGCTCGAAGACGCCGTACGCCGCGTCGTCGGCGGTGGCGTCGTACGGCTTGCCGTTCTCGTCCCAGCGCTGCGGGATGTGGGTGGCGGTCAGTGCCTGGACGGACCTCACGCGGCCGAACAGCTCGTGCAGGACGTACTCCCAGTGCGGGAACATGTCGACGACGATGCCGCCGCCGTCCTCGGCGCGGTAGTTCCACGAGGGGCGCTGGGCGTCCTGCCAGTCGCCCTCGAAGACCCAGTAGCCGAACTCGCCGCGCACGGACAGGATCCGGCCGAAGAAGCCGCCGTCGATGAGGCGCTTGAGCTTGAGCAGGCCGGGGAGGAAGAGCTTGTCCTGGACGACGCCGTGCTTGATGCCCTTCGCCCGGGCGAGGCGGGCCAGCTCCAGGGCGCCGTCCAGGCCGGTGGCGGTGGGCTTCTCGGTGTAGACGTGCTTGCCCGCGGCGATCGCCTTCCTGATCGCCTCCTCGCGGGCGGAGGTCACCTGGGCGTCGAAGTAGATCTCGACGCTGTCGTCGGCGAGGACCGCGTCCAGGTCCGTCGAGACGTGCTCCAGGCCGTGCCGCTCGGCCAGCGCCCTCAGCGCGTGCTCGCGGCGGCCGACCAGGATCGGCTCGGGCCACAGCACGGTGCCGTCGCCGAGGTCGAGGCCGCCCTGCTCGCGGAGGGCCAGGATGGAGCGGACGAGGTGCTGGCGATAGCCCATGCGTCCGGTCACACCGTTCATGGCGATACGCACCGTCTTGCGTGTCACGTCATTCCCTTCGTACGGCGATGAGGCTGCGGCACCGCGGCGATACGACAGCGGCACGGCAGAGGTACGGCAGCGGTACAACAGCGGTACAGCAAGCGCTTTCTATGTAGGACGAAGCTAGCCTGTGAACGGTGGTCTGGACAAGACCGTGTTCCGGGCGAGTTGTTCGAGGGGGCGAACGGCGGCGGGCGGTGGCCGTAAGGTCACCCGGGACTGCCGGGACAGACGGCTGGGACGGATCGCCGGGACAGATGACTGCGACGGCGTCCGGTACACACGGGCGAGGCGGAGGACGAGGACATGACGGTGACACTGGCGGACGTGGCGGCCCGCGCCCAGGTCTCCCCCGCGACGGTCTCGCGCGTGCTGAACGGGAACTACCCCGTGGCGGCCTCCACCCGGGAGCGGGTACTGAAGGCCGTCGACGACCTGGACTACGTGCTCAACGGGCCCGCGAGCGCGCTGGCGGCGGCGACGTCCGACCTGGTGGGCATCCTGGTCAACGACATCGCCGACCCCTTCTTCGGCATCATGGCCGGCGCGATCCAGTCCGAGATCGGCGGGCCGGGCGGCAGAGCGGGCGGCGAGAGACTCGCCGTGGTCTGCAACACCGGCGGCACCCCGGAGCGCGAACTGACCTACCTCACCCTGCTGCAACGGCAGCGGGCGGCGGCCGTCGTGCTGACCGGCGGGGCGATGGAGGACGCGGCGCACCAGGCCGCCGTGGCGGCGAAGCTGCGCAGGCTGGCCGAGGCCGGGACGCGGGTGGTGCTGTGCGGACGGCCGCCCGCGCCGGCCACCGGGGCGATCGCGCTGACCTTCGACAACCGCGGGGGCGGCCGGGAGCTGACCGATCACCTCATCGGGCTCGGCCACCGGCGGCTCGGCTACATCGCGGGCCCTCAGGAGCGCACCACGACCCGGCACCGGCTGGAGGGCCACCGCGCCGCGCTGGACGCGCACGGCATCGAGGAGGACCCCCGCTGGACGGTGCACGGCCGCTACGACCGGCAGTCCGGCTACGAGGCAACGCTCGAACTGCTGCGCAGGGACCCGGACCTGACCGCCGTCGTCGCCGCGAACGACTCCGTGGCGCTGGGCGCCTGCGCCGCGCTGCGCGAGTCCGGGCTGCGGATCCCGGACGACGTGTCCGTGGCCGGCTTCGACGACCTGCCGTTCAGCATCGACGCGGTGCCCGCGCTGACGACGGTCCGGCTGCCGCTGGCGGAGGCGGGGGCGCGGGCGGGGCGGATCGCGATGGGGCGGGAGGAGGCGCCGCCCGGGGGGATCGCCACGGTGCGGGGGGAGTTGATGGTGCGGGGGTCCTCCGGAGGGCCGCGTCCGTAAGCGCGCCGGTGTTCTCGGGGCGCCCCGCGTTGGTGTGGGCCTCGCTGGGGGCTGCCGCCCCCAGGCCCCCGCTTCGGCCTGAACGGCCTCGTCCTCAAACGCCGGACGGGCCGGGTCGGCCCCCGCCACGCCCCTGAGCAGGCGCCGGCCGGGGCGGGGCGGCGACACCCGGCCGGCGGGAGGAGTGGGGGAGGCGGTGGCGGGTACGCTCCGTGGTCATGAAGCTGGCGTTCTCCACCCTCGGTGTCCCCGGCCTGCCCCTGACCGACGTGCTGGGTCTCGCGACCGCGCACGGCTACCACGGTGTCGAGTTGCGCGCCCACCCGGAGGAACCGGTGCACCCGGGCCTGACTCCCGACGAACGGGCCGCGGTCGCGGCCGGGTTCAAGACGGCCGGCGTCGAACTGCTGGGCCTCGCGGGGTACGCGCGGGTCGCCGCGCCGGGTGACGACGACGCCGTGATCGCCGAGATCCGCGGCCTGCTGGACCTCGCCCGCGACCTGGGCGCCCCGTACGTCCGGGTCTTCCCCGGCGGCGGCACGGAGCAGGACGTGGAGGAGGCCGACGCGACGGCCGCCCGCCGGCTGGGCACCGCCGCCGAGTACGCCGCCGACCTGGGCGTACGCATCCTGCTGGAGACCCACGACTCGCACCGCACCGGCGCCGACGCGATGCGCGTCCTCGGCCTGGTCGGGCACCGCCGGGTCGGCGCCCTGTGGGACGTGATGCACACCTGGCTGGGCGGCGAGCAGCCCGCGGAGAGCTATCTGGCCCTCGCCCCGCACCTCGGGTACGTCCAGGTCAAGGACATCGCCTCCGCCGACGACACGACCCCGCTGCCGCTGGGCACCGGCGTGCTGCCGCTCACCGAGGTGGTGGACGTCCTGTCCCGGCACGGCTGGGACGGCTGGCTGTGCTGGGAGTACGAGAAGCGGTGGTACGAGTCGGCCGCCCCGTTGCCCGAGCTGCTGGACGCCGGCCGCGAACACCTCGCCCGGCTGCTCAGCGACGCGGCGTGAGCGGGGTCCCGGGCCGGGACGGGGACGTCGTCGCGCACCGCACCCGGTGTTCCAGCCGCTCCCGGCACCGAGGCCACTCCGCCGCCGTCACCGAGTAGATCGCGGAGTCACGCAACCGGCCCTCCTCGCCCGGCGCCCAGGAGCGGGACCAGTTGCGCAGGACGCCCTCGAAGCGGGCGCCGACCGACTCGATCGCGGCGCGGGAACGGCTGTTGCGGGCGTCGGTCTTGAGGTCGACCCGGGACACCTGCCAGACCTCGAAGGCGTGACGGAGGAGGAGGAGTTTGGCCTCGGCGTTCACACCGGTGCCCTGCGCCGAGCGGGCCAGCCAGGTGAAACCCACCTCGACCGCGTCGAGGGCGTCGTCCGTCAGCCAGGAACGGGGTTCCCAGTAGGCGGTGGCGCCGACCGCCCGGCCGGTGGCGAGGGACACCTGCGCGTAGGGCGCCAGCCGTCCCGCGGCCGCCCGGGCCAGCTGGGCGTCGATGTAGGAGCCGACCTCGTCGGCCCGGGGCACCCATGTGAACGCGTAGGTGCCGCGCTCCTCCTCCGCCGCCACCGCGAGGTCGGCCGCGTGCCGCGGGCCCAGCGGCTCCAGGCGTACCAGCGTGCCCTCGAGGGCGGGGCCCTTCAATGCGAACGTCATCCCACGGATCCTTCCGCCGTCGCGGGAGGCCGTCCAACGATTTCCGGCCGGGCGGGTACGCCGGGTGCGCCGCCCCCTCGCGTCCGCCGCCCCCGGTTCTCACGCCTCCCCACGACCCCACGGGTACCGACTTCGGGAAAACCGGCCGAACCGGGAACCCCGCCCCCGCCCCGGCCGTCCAATCCGCACGCTGCCGGGGAGTCTTCGCGGTGCGGTGTCGGCCTCGCTGCTGGCTGCGACCGCTGACCACCCTCTCCAGCCGTACCGCGGCCGGCAGCGCCGCCGTCGGCGCGCCCCCTCCCTGGCGCCGACGGCGCCCCCTCCCGGGTCCGCCCCGCGGCCCTTCCCGGTTCGCCCGTCACCGCTTCGGACGACTCCTGTGCGCTCCCTTGACTGGCAGAAACTTCCCGGATATTGGTGACTCCTTGGAAGTTTCCTTCAGCAGCTCGCCAGCGATTCCCCAGCGGATCACTCCGGAAGGAGCGCACGTGCACCACAGCAGCACGGCCGGCCCGGGAAGCACCGCACACCCCTCCAGACGTACCGTCCTCACCGCGACCGCGGTCGTCACCGCGGCCCTGGCGGCCGGCGGCGGCACCGCGCACGCCGGCGCCCGCAGGCCCGACGACGACCGGCTCCGCGCCCTCATCTCCCGCATGACGCTGGAGGAGAAGGTCGGCCAGCTCTTCGTCATGCGGGTCTACGGGCACTCCGCCACCGACCCCGACCAGGCCGACATCGACGCCAACCTCGAGGAGATCGGCGTCCGCACCGCGGCCGAGCTGGTCGCCAAGTACCGGGTCGGCGGCGTCATCTACTTCGCCTGGGCGCACAACACCCGCGACCCGCACCAGATCGCCGACCTGTCCAACGGCATCCAGAAGGCGTCGCTCGAGCTGCCACGCGGCCTTCCGGTGCTCATCTCCACCGACCAGGAGTACGGGATCGTGGCCCGCGTGGGCGAGCCCGCGACCCTCTTCCCGGGCGCGATGGCCGTCGGCGCGGGCGGGTCGCGGTCCGACGCCCGCACCCTCGGCCGGATCGCGGGCGCCGAGCTGCACGCGATGGGCATCCGCCAGGACTACTCCCCCGTCGCCGACGTGAACGTCAACCCGGCCAACCCCGTGATCGGCGTACGCTCCTTCGGCGCCGACCCGCGGGCGGTGGCGGGGATGGTGGCCGCCGAGGTGACGGGGTACCAGCGGTCCGGGGTCGCCGCGTGCGCCAAGCACTTCCCCGGGCACGGCGACACCGCAACCGACAGCCACACCGGTTTCCCGGTGATCACGCACAGCCGCGCGCAGTGGGAGGAACTGGACGCACCGCCCTTCCGCGCGGCGATCGACGCCGGTATCGACGCGATCATGACCGCCCACCTCATGGTCCCGGCGCTCGACGACTCCGGCGACCCGGCCACCCTCTCCCGCCCCATCCTCACCGGCATCCTGCGCGAGGAACTGGGCTACGACGGCGTGGTGGTCACGGACTCCCTCGGCATGCAGGGCGTACGGACGAAGTACGGCGACGAGCGGGTGCCGGTGCTCGCGCTGAAGGCCGGCGTGGACCAGTTGCTCAACCCGCCGCACCTGGACCTCGCCTGGAACGCGGTCCTGACGGCCGTACGGGAGGGTGAACTCACCGAGGCGCGGCTCGACGAATCGATCCTGCGCGTGCTGCGGCTGAAGGCGAAGCTGGGGCTGTTCGAGGACGCCTACACCAGCCGGCGGGACGTCGACCGCACCGTCGGCACCCGGGGGCACCTGGCCGCGGCCGACCGGATCGCCGAACGGACCACCACGCTGCTGGTCAACGAGGGGCGGCTGCTTCCGCTGTCCCGCAGGACGCACCGCAAGGTCCTCGTCGTGGGCGCCGACCCGGCTTCCCCCTCGGGCACGACCGGGCCGCCCACGGGCGTTCTCGCGGGTGAGCTGACGGGGCTGGGCTTCGCGGCCACCGCCCTGTCCACGGGCACCGCCCCGTCCGCCGCCGTCATCGACCGCGCGGTCGCGGCGGCCGGGGACGCCGACGCGGTGGTGGTCGCCACGTACAACGTCACCGCGGGCAGCGGTCAGCGCACCCTGGTCGCACGGCTGCTGGAGACGGGGAAGCCGGTCGTCGCGGTCGCCGTCCGCAATCCGTACGACGTGGCCCAGCTGCCGGACGTCCCCGCCCACCTCGCCGCCTACTCCTGGACCGACGTCGAGGTACGGGCGGCGGCCCGGGTGATCGCCGGGCGGGTGCGGCCGCGCGGGAAGCTGCCCGTGCCGGTGGTGCGGGCGGACGATCCGGAGACGGTGCTGTTCCCCCTCGGTCACGGGCTGTCGTACCGGTCGTAGGACTGTCCCGGGACCGTCGGAGGACGGTCGGAGGACGGTCCTGGGACAGGTCGCGGGACGTAGCGCGGTCTACGCCACGCGCCGGGGGCGCTCCCGGCGCGCGTGCGCAATGCACCCCCGCGCGTCTGGCGTGACCCGCCGCGGCGGGTCACGCTGGACCGGGGACCCGGGGGGATGGCGATGCGTGAGAGATGGGCCGTGGGGGTGTTCTGCGCGCTGTCGGCGCTGTGCGCCGTGCTGCTGACGGGCTGCCAGAGCCCGGCGGGCCTGGCGGGCGGGGACGGTGGCGCGAGCGGGAACGGGTACGGGGACGGGGACGGACGGCTCGGTGGGGAGGCCGCGTCGGGGTCCGCCCGGGCCGACGTCCGGCCGTCCGGGTACGGGGCGGTGTTCCTGGCGATCGACGAGTGCAGCTCGTTCGGGACGGTCAGCTTCACCGAGGTGCCGTGCGGCAGTGAGCGGGCGGCGGCGCGGGTCGTGGCACGGGAGGACGGCCGCGCGGACGACGGGCCGCCGTGCCCCGCCACCACCGACTTCGTGCTGCACATCAGCGAGCAGCGTCCCTCCGCCGACGAGGACGGCGACGGGGCCGTGCCCCAGGGTTACGCCTGCATGCGGGCGCTCCAGCCGCCGCACCCCGGCGATCCGGGCGGCGGAGGCGGCCCGCGCACCATCGTCGGCGACTGCGTCTACGACGCCGGGAGCGGCAAGGTCCGCGAGACCGCGTGCGACGGCAAGGGCGAGAGGAAGCCCCAGTTCGAAGTGGTCGAGGCGGTCGCCGCCCGGGCGGACTGCCCCGCCTCGACCGCCCTCTACGTCCGCCTCGGCGGCGAACGCCCGGTGGGCTGCGCCCGGCCGCTGTGAGTGCCTCAAAGGCTCACGCCTCACCGCGGCCGGACCCAGCCACCGTCCTACGGGCGCAGCACCGGCTCGCGCCGCACGTCCCGCTTGTCCAGCCTGGCGTCGAACGTCGCCAGCGGCCTGGCCGCCGACGGGTTGTCCTGGACCTTCGCGGAGGCGACGCCCGCCCAGTCGAGGATGCGGGCCGTGGCGAGGGCCTTCTCCTCGGGCACCAGACCGGCGACGTTGGCTCCGTGGTTCATGCCCGGCGCGGTGAGGACGTAGGAGTCACGCGCGCCGTGCCCGAGGCGGAAGGGCTCGGCACCCCACGGGTCGTTCTCGCCGTACACGAACAGCATCTGGTCGGCGTTGTGCCGTACCCAGCGGTCGACGTCCCGCATCGCCCACGGTTCGAACCTCATGTCGATCGACCGGGGCACGAAGTTGCGTGGCGGCTGGTAGCCGTAGCGGATGTACTTCTTCTCGACGTGCGGGAAGTGGATCGTCGGCGCGCCCAGCTGCGTGCCCGCCTGGTAGTAGTACGGCGTGTACGGGGCGAGGCCCTGGTCCGTGTAGAAGGAGAAGCCGGAGATCGTGTCGACGGAGTTCCAGATCTCGTCGTCCGTCGCGTTCTTCGCGTCGGCCGGGATCCCGGCGCAGTCCTTCACGGTGCTGTACTGCCAGAAGCCCCAGACGTAGTCGAGGACGACGGCCTCGTACGCGCGGTCGAGGCTGCCGATGGTGTCGAAGGTGTAGCCGTTCTCGGCCGCGTACGCCTCGTACTTCTCCTTGAGCGGCGCCCGGCGCACCAGTGCCTCGCGCTGCACCCCGTTCAGCCGGTCGCGGCACTCCTCGGTGCCGACGCGGGCGAAGAAGCGGTCGTAGGCGGAGTCCTCGCGGTTCACCACGTCGTTGGGGGCGACGTAGGCGACGACGCCGTCCATGTCGCGCGGGTAGAAACGCTCGTAGTAGGTGGCGGTCATGCCGCCCTTGGAGCCGCCGGTGGAGATCCAGTTCTCGGAGTAGAGCGGCTTGAGCGCCTTGAAGATGCGGTGCTGGTCGCCGGCCGCCTGCCAGATGTCCAGCTTGGACCAGTCGGCCGGCTCGGGACGGGACGGGGTGAAGTAGCGGTACTCCATGGAGACCTGGTTGCCGTCCACGATCTGGGTCGGCTCGCGGCGGCTCGGGTTCGTGGAGACGCTGTAGCCGCCGGTGTAGAAGACCGTCGGGCGGTTCACGTCCTTGTGCAGCACGGTGATCCGTTGCTGGAACGTGCCCTTGTACGGGCGCCGGTGGTCGACCGGCTGGGTGTAGTTGAGGACGAAGAAGCGGTAGCCGGTGTACGGCTTCTCCTCGATCAGGCTCATGCCCGGTATGGACAGCAGCCTGTCCTTGATGTCGACGGCCTTCGGCTCGGCGGCGGTGGCCGCGCCCGCCGTGCTGACGGTGCCCACGAGCACCACGAGCGCCAGCAGCCATCTGAGCGCCTTGCGCATGCACCCTCCCTGTGAAACGGATGTGCGCCGGAAGCTATCGGAGCGGGACACCCGCACACCAGGGGAGACGGGAAAGGAGTTGAGGAAGGAGTTGAGGAGACGGCCGCCGGGAGCCGGTTCAGCAGAGGATCCAGGCGGAGCCGGCCGAGTGCCCGGACACCGTGCCCCTCACCCGCACGCAGCGCTTCCCGGCGTGCACGGTCACCGGTCCCGCCCGGTGGGCGAACCGTCCCGCGTCCACGACCGGCCGGCCGCCGCGCGCCTGCACGCTGACGGACATCTGCCGCTTGGTGCCGGGCTTCCTGGGGACGGTGACGGCGCAGACGTAGCCGCCGCGCTTGTGGAGAAGGACGGACCCGGTGGCGAACTGCAGCGTGCGGGCCTTGCGCCCCGGGCACGCCGCGGCGGCGGCCTGTGCCTCCTGCGGCACCGCGACGGCGAGCAGCCCGGCCACGGTCAGCATGGCCGTGCCGAGCGCCAGCCGCCCGCGTATTCCAGCACCACTCTGGCTCACCGCGGTCCCCTCCGCCTCCGTCGTACGGCGATCACCGACGTACGGGTGTACGGACGCGCGACGGGTGTCGCATGGTTGCGCGGGTGTCAGTGCAGCGCGCCGACCGGCTCCTCCGGTTCGGCCGCGCCGACGAAGGTCCGCCACAGTCGCGCGTACCGTCCGTCGAGGGCCAGCAGCTCGTCGTGTGTGCCGTCCTCGGCGACCCGTCCGCCGTCCATGACGACGACGCGGTCGGCGCGGGCGGCCGTGGTCAGCCGGTGCGCGACGACGAGCGTCGTACGGCGGCCCGCGATGCGGTCGGTGGCCTGGTTTACCTGTGCCTCGGTGGCCAGGTCCAGGGCCGCCGTCGCCTCGTCGAGGAGCAGTACGTCGGGGTCGACCAGCTCGGCTCGGGCCAGCGCGATCAGCTGCCGTTGTCCGGCGGAGAGGTTGCGGCCCCGTTCGGCGACGTCGTGGAGGTAGCCGCCCTCCAGCGTGGCGATCATCTCGTGTGCGCCGACCGCTCGCGCCGCCGCCTCCACCTGGGCGTCGGTGGCGTCCGGGCGGCCGTAGGCGATGGCGTCCCGGACGGTACCGGGGAAGAGGTACGCCTCCTGCGGGACGACGCCCAGGCGGTGCCGGTAGGAGGTGAGGTCGAGGGTGCGCAGGTCCTGCCCGTCGGCGGTCACCCGTCCGCCCGTCGGGTCGTAGAACCGGGCGACCAGCTTGACCAGGGTCGACTTGCCCGCGCCGGTCTCTCCGACGAAGGCGACGGTCTGCCCGGCGGGGATGCGCAGGTCGATACCGCTGAGCGCCTCTTCGTCGTTGCCGTACTTGAAGCGCACGTCCTCGAAGGCGATCTCGCCGCGCAGGGACGCGACGTCGAGCGGCTTCTCGGAGGCCTTGGTCGAGGTCGGCTCCCGCAGCAGTTCCTGGATGCGGCCGAGGGAGACGGACGCCTGCTGGTAGCCGTCGAAGACCTGGGAGAGCTGCTGGACGGGCGCGAAGAACAGGTCGATGTACAGCAGGTACGCCACCAGCGCGCCGGTCGTCAGCGTGGCGTTGTCGATCCGCGCGCCGCCGACGATCAGTACGGCGGCGGTGGCGGCGGAGGCCAGCAGCTGTACGAACGGGAAGTAGACCGAGATCAGCCACTGGCCCCGGATGCGGGCCTGCCGGTAGCTGTCGCTGCGCTCGGCGAACCGCCGCCCGCCGTCGTGCTCGCGCCCGAAGGCCTGCACGATCCGCAGCCCGGCCACCGACTCCTGGAGGTCGGCGTTGACCGAGGAGACCCGCTCCCGGGCCAGTTCGTACGCCTTCACGCTGGCCCTGCGGAAGAAGTAGGTGGCGACGATCAGCGGCGGCAGGGTCGCGAAGACGATCAGCGCGAGTTCCACGTCGATCACCAGCAGGGCGACCATGATCCCGAAGAAGGTGACGACCGAGACGAACGCGGTGACGAGGCCGGTCTGCAGGAACGTCGACAGCGCGTCCACGTCCGTCGTCATCCGGGTCATGATCCGGCCGGTCAGCTCGCGCTCGTAGTAGTCGAGGCCGAGCCGCTGGAGCTGGGCGAAGATCTTCAGCCGCAGGGAGTACAGGATCCGCTCCCCCGTCCGGCCGGTCATGCGGATCTCACCGGTCTGCGCCGTCCACTGGGCGAGCACGGCGAGCAGGCCCAGCAGCGAGGCCGCCCAGACCGCGCCGATCGCGGTCTGCGTGACGCCCTCGTCGATGCCGTGCCGGATCAGCACCGGCAGCAGCAGGCCCATGCCGGCGTCCACGGCGACGAGGGCGAGGCTGATTAGCAGCGGGGTGCGGAAGCCGCGCAGCAGGCGGCGCAGGCCGTACGACTCCTCCGGCTCGACGGCCCGTGTCTCGTCGATGTCCGGGGTCCCGTCGGCCGGGGGCAGCGCGTCGACCTGGGCGAGCAGCTCCGGCGTGGCGGGGGTCCCGGCGAGGGCGGTGTCCTTCGGCACGCGGTCGCCGGTCCACAGCCGTGGGGTGAGGCCGCGCTCGGCGTCGAACTCGGCGTCCAGCTCGTCGCGTACGGAGGTGTCCTCGGCGGGTGCGGCGGGCCGGGCGTGTCCCGGTGACACCCCGCCCAGCTCGTCGGGGTCGGTGAGCAGGCGCCGGTAGAGGGCGGAGCGCTCCTGGAGCTCCTCGTGGGTGCCGAGGTCGGCGAGGCGGCCCCGGTCGAGGACGGCGATGCGGTCGGCGAGGTTCAGGGTGGAACGGCGGTGGGCGATGAGGAGCGTGGTGCGGCCCCGCATGACCTGCTTCAGCGCGTCGTGGATCTCGTGCTCGACGCGGGCGTCCACGGCGGACGTGGCGTCGTCGAGGACCAGCAGCCGGGGGTCGGTGAGGATCGCGCGGGCCAGGGCGACGCGCTGGCGCTGGCCGCCGGAGAGGGTCAGGCCGTGCTCGCCGACGGTGGTGTCGTAGCCGTCGGGCAGCTCGGTGATGAACCGGTGTGCCTGCGCGGCCCGGGCCGCGGCCTCGATCTCCTCGTCGGTGGCGTCCGGACGGCCGTAGGCGATGTTGGCGCGCACGGTGTCCGAGAAGAGGAAGGAGTCCTCGGGCACGAGCCCGATGGCGGCCCGCAGCGAGTCCAGGGTCAGCTCGCGCACGTCGTGGCCGCCGATGAGGACGGCGCCGCGCGTCACGTCGTAGAAGCGCGGCAGGAGCAGCGAGACCGTGGACTTGCCGGAACCGGAGGAGCCGACGACGGCGAGGGTCTCGCCCGCGCGGATCTCGAAGGAGAGACCGTCCAGGACCGGCCTGCTCTTCCCGGATTCCGAGCCCGTTCCGTAGTCGAAGGCGACGTCGTCGAACTCGACGGTCGCGGGCGCGTCGGCGGGCAGGTCCGTGGTGCCGTCCTCGATCCCGGGCTCGGTGTCGATCAGTTCCAGGACGCGCTCGGTGCCGGCGCGGGCCTGCTGGCCGACGGTGAGGACCATGGCGAGCATGCGGACCGGGCCGACGAGCTGGGCGAGGTAGGTGGAGAAGGCGACGAAGGTGCCGAGTGTGATGTTCCCGCGTACGGCCAGCCAGCCGCCGAGGGCGAGCATGGCGACCTGGCCGAGGGCGGGGACGGCCTGGAGCGCGGGGGTGTAGGTGGCGTTCAGCCTGATCGTCCGCAGCCGCCCGGCGAAGAGCCTGCGCCCCACCTCCCGGAGCTTCCCGGTCTCCTGCTCCTCCTGCCCGAAGCCCTTCACCACGCGTACGCCGCTCACCGAGCCGTCGACCACGCCCGCGACGGCGGCGGCCTGGGCCTGGGCGTACCAGGTGGCGGGGTGCAGGCGGGTGCGGCTGCGGCGGGCGATGAACCACAGCGCGGGGGCGACGGCGAGGGCGACGAGCGTGAGCGGCAGGGACAGCCACGCCATGATCACCAGGGAGATCAGGAAGAGCAGCACGTTCCCGATGGTCATCGGGAGCATGAACAGCAGGCTCTGGATCAGCTGGAGGTCACTGGTCGCCCGCCCGACGACCTGTCCCGTGGACAGCTCGTCCTGGCGCCGCCCGTCGAGCCGGGTGATCGTCCCGTACATGTCGGTGCGCAGGTCGTGCTGGACGTCGAGGGCGAGCCGTCCGCCGTAGTAGCGGCGGATGTAGGTCAGGACGTAGACGACGACCGCGGCCCCTATGAGGAGACCGGCCCAGAGGGCCATGTCCCTGGTCTTGTCGCCGATCACGTCGTCGATGATCACCTTGGTGATCAGTGGGACGAGGGCCATGACGGCCATGCCGCCCAGCGAGGCGCCGAGAGCGAGGACGACGTCCTTGGGATAGCGCCAGGCGTAG
This sequence comes from Streptomyces sp. NPDC017225, assembly GCF_044331465.1. Lineage (NCBI taxonomy): Bacteria > Bacillati > Actinomycetota > Actinomycetes > Kitasatosporales > Streptomycetaceae > Streptomyces > Streptomyces sp. NPDC017225. Next base: position 193,967 of record NZ_JBIRNE010000010.1, read on the forward strand.
CCCGTCAGTCGTCGTGCCCATCCCCGTTGCGCTTCCACGCCGTGCCCTCCGGTCGGTCGTCCTGATCGGTGGTCCGATCGGTCCCATCGGTCTGATCGGTCTGGTCCACCTGATCTACCGCAAGGCACCAACACGGGCGAGCGGCGTTTTCATCCCGATGCGACAAAGTTCGCGGCGTGCCTGGCCTGGGTAGTCAGTGCCACGCGGAGCCCGGTGGGGCCGGGCGGGAGGGGAGAGTCATGACGGACAGCGACGCCTACCGGTGGGGGCAGTTCTATGCGGGCCTGCACATGCTGCGAGTGCTCGCCGGGGAGGACGGGAAGCTGGACGCGGCACGGTTCGAGGCCGCGAAGCGGCCGCAGGCCGAGTTCGGCGACCAGTTGGTGAAGGCCTACCGGCACCTGGGCAGGGCCAAGCGCCGGGGCACGGCGTACGCGGACGCGGCGGCCGAGGTGTTCCGGGCGCTGGCGGACTTCCACCCGGCCGCCGAAGCGCCACCCGCCACGCAGGGTGAACCCCAGCAGAAGGACTTCCTGCGCGGCCACGGCATCCAGAAGGCGGAGTACGACGCCGCCTACAAGAAGCTGCTCACCTGACGCGTACGCGCAGCTCGTAGAGGCGGGTCGTCTGTACGGCGTTCTGGTTGTCGTCGCTGACCAGGAGGACGTTGAGGCGGCCCTTGGCACGGCCCGTGACCGTCATGCCCTCGATGTTGTCGAGGAGGGGGTTGGGCTGGGGCTGCTTGGCCGTGGCACCGAGGGAGGGGCAGTCGGCGAGGTCGCCGAGGAGGGTCTTGCCCAGCGCGGGGCCCTTCCGGTCGGCCAGGTAGAGGCGGACGGTGTTGCCGACGCCGGAGGTGAAGCCGCGCTCCAGGACGAGCAGGCGCCCGTCGGGGGTCGCGGCGACCTCGGAGACGCCGAGGCCGGTGTCCGTCCGGTAGGTGTACTGGGCGCCGAGCCGGAAGCTCCCGTGCCGCGCCCGCTGCCAGCTCTGGAAACGGACCAGATCGGCCGGGTCGCCGGCGAGCGGGTACTCCATGGAGGCGATCAGGGTCCGGCCGCCGGGAAGCAGAGTGAGCCCTTCGAAGCTGCCGTTGGCCTGGGCGCGGCCCGCCGGGGCGGTGCGCAGGACGTCCGGCACGGGGAGGCGGCCGAGGATCTCGCCGGTGCGGGAGTAGCGGCGGACGGACGGCTCGTTCTCGGAGGAGACGAGGTACGTGCCGGTGGGGGTTGCCCCGCTCGAGCGGAGCCCGGAGTGGGGGAGGTCGACGACCAGCCCCTCGGAGTCGAGAGCCGCGCCGTTCTCGTCGGCGAGCGGGATCACGCCTCGCGGCCTCAGGGTGCGCCCGTCCAGCCGGAACAGTGCGGACCGGTCGGAGAGGGCGGCGACGGCACCGCCTCGGTCGCGGGCGAGGGCGGAGAGGTTGCCGACGTAGGTGCCGTCGTGGGTGGTCTTGTCGAGGACGTCGGAGAAGCCGGTGAGGGACACGGAGGGCGAGCAGTCGTTCCCCGGCGGCCCCTCCTGCGCGGCGGCGGGTCCGGCGGCGGTCAGGCAGCCGGCCGCCGCGAGGCCCGCGGTGAGGGTGGCGAGGGCGGTTCGGAGGGTTCTCGGGCGCATGCGCGTCACCCTAGGAGGGAGGGGTGGACGGAAGTTGACCGCTTCCCGAAGTGTGCGTGCGGGCCGCTTCGGGGTGGCGGGCGCGACGGCTGCCCGGGTGCCTCCGTGGGACGTCGCCCTCGACGCGTACCTCGGCGCTCCGGAACGGGCCGTTCTCATGACAGCGCGCGTTCAGCGCGACCGCGTGTCCCGGCTCTCCGCGATGCGGTGCACGTCCGTCAGCGCCTCGCACATCAGGGTCAGGAGGAAACGGAGCTGCTCGGGCGTCGCCCGCGCGTCGGCGAGCAGGTCGGCGGCGTGTTCCAGCAGGTCCTCGGCCATCTCGAGTCGGGTGGTCCCGATGACGTCGGCGAGCCGGGACAGCGGTCCGCCGCCGTCGGTCAGCAGGTAGCAGGGCTTGCCCTCGGAGCCCGTCCAGGGCAGCAGCCGGGGCGGGCGCGTGCCGTCGCTCATCGGGCCACCTCCACGCCGTGGATCACACGCGGGCCGAGGTCGATGCGGTGCGCCGCGAACCACAGCGCGCGTCGCCGGGCCCGTTGCCGCCGGGTCTCCTCGCGTCGCTCGTGGGCGAGGAGGTAGCGGCGTGCGAGGAGGTAGGGGCGTACGAGCGCGTTGTCCTCGCCGCGCAGGGCGGGCGTGCCGAGGCGGCGGGCGGTGGCGTCGGCGATGTACGGGGGTGCGGTGTGCTCGGTGGCCGGCGGGCTTCGTCGGCGTCGTCGGCGTCGCCGGCCCGAGCCCGGCAGGAGGAGGCTGAGCAGCGGAAGCAGGGGCAGCCCGGCGAGGCGGGCGATACGGTGACGCATGTCGTCGGCTCCGTGTGGTCGGTGGCCATGCCCCCGGACCGGTGCGACGGTCGCGGGGATTCTCGCTCTGTGTGGCGATACGCGTACACAGTGAGACCGCCGGGGCTAGGCTCGCCCATGACGCGGTCGCACATCGCCCATATCGAGGCCGGGAGGCGGGTGCCGTCGAAGGAGGACGCGCGGCGGCTGGACACGGCCCTGAACACGGGGGATGTGCTGAGCAGCTTCCTTCCGGAGGAGGAGGCGGCGGTCGCGGACTATTTCGAGGCAGCGCGGCTCCTGGAGTCACAGGCGGTGGCAATCCGGGAGTCAGCCGTGACGTTCTTCCCGGGACTCCTCCAAACGCGGCCGTACGCACGTGCGGTTATCGGCACCACTTACCCTCCGTTGACCGACGAGCAATGTGACAGACGCCTTGTCACACGCCTCGAGCGGGCCAAGATCCTCGATGACCCGATCACTCCTGCCTTCCGGGGGCTGCTGGACGATGCGCTGTTGTATCGCTGCATCCAAGTCGCCAAGGTCCACGACAGTCCAGCCGTCGTCGAGCGGTTGCAGGGCGCCTGCTACCACGCGTTGAGTGACGCACTGTCGCTACGCGAATCGCTTGCCCTGCTCAAGTCGTCAGCGAAGGACTACGAAGACACTGCCTGAGCCCCTCATTCCGAACGCGGCCGTCCTCGTGGGCTGGCGCAAGTCCACTCACAGCGACAACGAAGCCGGCAGCTGCCTGGAAGTGGTGGACGACCACCCCGCGGGCATACCCGTTCGGGCCTCCAAGGTGCCGGGCGGGGCGGCGTTGGTGTTCTCGGCCGTCGGCTGGTCGTCGTTCATCACGGCCCTCAAGGGGCACCCCTCCCCCTCAAAAGCGTGAACTATCCGGCCCAATTGTCCTCAAGTCGCTCATCTGAGTGCCCCAAGGACGAACGCCCTCAAAAGTTCACGCTTTTCCGGACCATGGGTGCATGAGCCCGGCCCCCTGGCACGACCGCGACCCTCTCAGCACCGGACATGTGATCAGCACGACGCGCACACTCATGCGCACCGACGGACTGAACGTGTCCCTCCCCTCCATCGCCCGCGCTTGCGGCGTCTCGCGCAACTACCTCTACCAGAACTGGAAGACCGCCTCCGCCCTTCATCTGCGCGCACTGGAGACCGAACTCGCGCACGCCTTCGACGCCGCGGACCGCACGCACCCCAGTGACGGCACCGTCCGGGGAATCGTCAAGCATCTGTCGCAGGTCGTACGCGTCGTCCGACGCCATCCGACGACAGCGGCCGTCGCCCGTACCTCCTCCAGGGCGCTCGCCCAGGCGCACACGGCGACCGACGGTCCCCTGGTGCAGATGGTGACGGGGTGTGTCAGCGACCTGCTGCACCCCCTCGCCCCGCACGGCGGAGTGTGGAGCGACCCCGCGCTGCATTCCCGGCCCTGGAAAATCATGTGGCTCGCCCGGCCGGCCGCCCTGTGCACCGAGGCCGTCGGCGACCCGGAGTGGGAAGCCACCCTGGACGGGGCCTTCACCGAACTGCTGCGCGACCTGCTCGCCCCCTGGTCCATTCCCTAGAACGGCGAGTTGCACTACGTCCAGGTCGGCGGCGGCATGGGCGGCGGTATGGGCCGTGGCTCCGGGGCCGGCTCCCAGATGACCCAGTGGATCCAGGAGCATGGCACGGCCGTCGAGGAGAGCGAGTACGCCGACGCCTCCGCCTCGTCCGGCGTCCCCGGGGACGATTCCGCCTCGCAGGCGGAAAACACGTCGGCCGTGTACCGGTTGGACCCGTCGGACGTCGCCTGAGCCTCACCACACCCGGCACACCGGGCACATCCGGCACGGCGTCCCCCGGCCAGTCCGACCAGGGGGCGCCGTCACCGAATCGTCACCCTCCGTACACCCCACCTCCCACATGTCCATGTCACGCTCGTTGAACCGCTCCATTCAACCCGCGTAGATCGGACACCCCACATGCTCGCGATACGCATACGGCGCCGGAAAGCGGTGGCCCTTGCCACGGCGGCCGTCCTCGCCGGCCTCGCCGCCCCCACCCTGAGCGCGACTGAGGCCACGGCGACGACGTCCACGGCGACAGCCACGGCCTCGGACTACGACTCGACGTACTACAAGGACGCGGTCGGCAAGACGGGCGCCGACCTCAAGTCCTCGCTCCACACGATCATCAGCGACCAGACGAAGCTCTCGTACTCGGCGGTCTGGGACGCGTTGAAGACCACCGACCAGGACCCGGCCGACAGCGGCAACGTGATCCTGCTCTACTCGGGCCTCTCCCGCAGCAAGTCGCTGAACGGCGGCGACAGCGGCGACTGGAACCGGGAGCACGTGTGGGCCAAGTCCCACGGTGACTTCGGCACCTCCACCGGGCCCGGCACCGACATCCACCACCTGCGCCCCGAGGACGTCCGGGTCAACGGCGTCCGGGGCAACAAGGACTTCGACAACGGCGGCAGCGGCTTCACCGACAGCGGAGGCAGCCTCACCGACTCCGACTCCTTCGAGCCCCGCGACGCCGTCAAGGGCGACGTGGCCCGCATGATCTTCTACATGGCGGTCCGCTACGAGGGCGGCGACGGCTGGGCCGATCTGGAGGTCAACAGCAGCGTCGACAACGGCAGCAGCCCGTACATCGGCAAGCTCTCCATACTGAAGGCGTGGAACGACGAGGACCCGCCGGACGCCTTCGAGGAGCGCCGCAACCAGGTCATCTACGACTCCTACCAGCACAACCGCAACCCGTTCGTCGACCACCCGGAGTGGGTCGAGGCGATCTGGTAGACGGTCAGCCCACGAGGTCGGCGTAGACGATGATGTCGTCCGGGCGGTGACCGTCGGTGATCTCGCCGCCGCAGGTGATCAGGCGCAGCTCGGGGCGGTCGGTCCTGCCGTAGACCTTCTCGGTGGGGAACGCGTCCTTGTCGGCCTGTTCCAGCGCGGTGACGGCGAAGACCGCGCGGGTGCCGTCCTCACGGGCGACGTCGATCGTGTCGCCGGGCTTGATCTCGTCGACGTTCCTCATGACCGCCGGGCTCTCCACCGTGTCGAAGTGGCAGCGGTGGCGGTCGGCGAGGGAGAGGTGTGGGCGACGCCGGTCACCGCTACGGTGCCGACGGCTCCGCGGAGCACGCCGCGACGACGGCCGGCGGACATGGCGCTGCCGTCAGTCCAGATGCGTCGGCGCGAACATGCGCAGTACGGCGGGGAGGACGACGACCGACGGGCCCGGTGCGGCCAGTGCCTTCGCCAGGTCCGCCTCCAGCGTCCGCGGTGACGTGCGTACGCCCGGCACACCGAAGGACTCCGCCAGTGCCACGTAGTCGGGGCGGGTCAGTTCCGTCCCCGTCGGCTGTCCGAAGGCGTCCGTCATGTACTCGCGCAGGATGCCGTAGCCGCCGTCGTCGACGATGAGCCAGGTGACGTTCAGGTCGTACTGGCGGGCGGTGGCCAGTTCGGCGACGGAGTACAGGGCGCCGCCGTCGCCGGACACCGCGAGGACGGGGTGGGTGGGATCGGCGGCCGCGGCTCCCAGCGCCGCCGGGAAGCCGTAGCCGAGACCGCCGGCGCCCTGGGCCGAGTGCATGGTGTTGGGCACCTTGGCGTCGAAGGCCGACCACGCCCAGTAGGTCAGGATGGTCATGTCCCAGAAGGACGGGGCGCGGGCCGGGAGGGCCCTCCGGACGGCCGCCAGTACGTCCTGCTCCAGGGTGAGCTCCTGTGCGGCGATGCGTTCGCGGACCCGGTCCAGGACCGTGCGTACGCGCTCCGGGGCGGTGGGGTCGGTGCGCTCCTCTACCGTCTCCAGCAGCGCCTGGAGGGCGAGGCGGGCGTCGGCGTGGATGCCGAGGGCCGGGTGGTTGGACTCGAGCTTGCCGAGGTCGGCCTCGATCTGGACGATCCGGCCGCGCGGCTTGAACGTGTGGTAGTTCGAGGAGAGTTCGCCCAGGCCCGAGCCGACGACCAGGAGTACGTCGGCGTCCTCCAGGAAGTCCGTCGTGTGACGGTCCTCCAGCCAGGACTGGAGGGACAGGGGGTGGGTCCACGGGAACGCGCCCTTGCCGCCGTAGGTCGTGACGACGGGGGCCCGGAGCCGCTCCGCCAGTTGCCGCAGCTTCTTCGACGCGTCCGCGCGGACCACTCCCCCGCCCGCGATGACCGCGGGGCGCTCCGCGCGCGAGAGCAGGTCGGCCGCGAGGGCCGTCAGTTCGGGGCGCGGGGGCAGTTCCTCGGGGAAGGTGTCGCCGCCCGTCACCACCGGGATCGGTGTCTCGGCCAGGAGGACGTCCTGCGGAATCTCCACCCAGACCGGGCCGTGCGGGACGGTCAGCGCCGACGTCCACGCCTCGGCGATCGCGGACGGGATCTGGGACTGGGCGCGGACCGTGTGGACGGACTTCACCACGCCCCGGAAGGACGCCGCCTGGTCCGGGAGTTCGTGCAGGTAGCCGCGGCGGCCACCGCCCAGGCCGGCCGTCGGGACCTGGCTGCTGATCGCCAGTACGGGAGCGGAGGCCGCCCGCGCCTCCTGGAGCGCGGCCAGGGAGGTGAGGGCTCCCGGACCGGTGGACAGCAGCAGCGGGGCCGCCTCGCCGGTGATCCGGCCGTACGCGTCCGCCGCGAAACCGGCGTTGTTCTCCATCCGCAGGCCGATGTAGCGCAGGCCGGAGCGGCGCAGCGCGTCGAACACGCCGAGGGCGTGCTGGCCGGGCAGGCCGAAGACGGTGGTGGCGCCGAGCGAGGCCAGGGTCTCCACGACCAGGTCCCCGCCGTGGCGTCCGCCGGGAGGGTTCAGCGCGGCCTCCGTCTGGGCGGCGGTCGGACGGAGCACCAGGTCGTGGTCGTGGGTCACTTCGAGGCCTTCTCCTGGGCGATCTGGCGGGACATGATCGTGGTCAGTTCGTAGGCGGTGTGGGACGCCGCCACCGACGTGATCTCCGCGTGGTCGTACGCGGGGGCCACCTCGACGACGTCGGCCGACACCAGGTTGCAGGATGCCAGGCCGCGCAGGATCTCCAGCAGTTCGCGGGAGGTCATGCCGCCGGCCTCGGGGGTGCCGGTGCCGGGAGCGTGGGCCGGGTCCAGGCAGTCGATGTCGATGGAGATGTACAGGGGACGGTCGCCGATGCGCTGCCGGAGCTGGTCGGCGACCTCGTCGGCGCCGCGGCGGTAGACGTCGGCGGAGGTGACGATGCCGAAGCCCATCTTCTCGTCGTCGGTGAGGTCCTGCTTGCCGTACAGGGGCCCGCGGGTGCCCACGTGGGAGAGGGCCGACGTGTCGAGGACGCCCTCCTCGACGGCGCGCCGGAACGGGGTGCCGTGGGTGTACTCGGCGCCGAAGTAGGTGTCCCAGGTGTCCAGGTGGGCGTCGAAGTGGAGCAGGGCGACCGGGCCGTGCCTCCGGGCGACCGAGCGGAGCAGCGGCAGGGCGATGGTGTGGTCGCCGCCCAGGGTCATCAGGCGGGCGCCGGTGCCGAGGAGGTCGTCGGCGGCGGCCTCGACGGTCTCGACGGCCTCGTTGATGTTGAAGGGGTTCACGGCGATGTCGCCGCCGTCCGCGACCTGGGCGAGGGCGAAGGGGGAGGCGTCCTGGGCCGGGTTGTAGGGGCGCAGCAGACGCGACGCCTCCCGGATGGCGTTGCCACCGAAGCGGGCGCCCGGCCGGTACGAGACGCCGGAGTCGAACGGCACACCCACCACGGCGACGTCGGCGGTGCCCACCTCGTCCAGGCGGGGCAGCCGGGCGAAGGTCGCGGGACCGGCGTACCGGGGGACGCGGGAGGAGTCGACGGGGCCGCGGGGCGTCTCGTTGCTGCTCATGTACTGCCTTCCTTCTTACGCTTCGTCGCGTATGTACTACTGTCGTCCGACTCTACTGGTGAGCGGGCAGCGCCGGTGAGAACCCGTTTCCGGGGGCCGTCCGTACCGCGGCCGCCGGGCCGGGTCGCAGACTAGGGGGCCGACGTGCGGCTGCACATGTACGTTCCGTCCATACGCCTCCTCGGGACTGGAGGAAACGTCCATGGCGCCGACCGGAAGGGTGACCCACGTCCCAGCGTGGGACATGCCCGAGACGCCGACCGGTGGCTGCCTCACAATGGAGCCATGCCGATACCCGGGACACCCAGCCGCGCCGAACTCGCCGAACACCTCGTCAGAACGCGTATCGCGGGCGACGTCGCCACTCCCCGCGAGAACAACCTCTCCCACTACCGGAAGCTGGCGAACGGCGACCGCAACTTCTGGCTCGGCCTGGAACTGGGCGACCGCTGGAGTGACGAGCAGGACGTGCTCGCGGTGATGGCGGAGCGGGTCGGCGTCAACGACGACCCCGAATACCGGTACGGCCAGGACACCATCGACCCCGAGCTGACCGTGGCCGCGCTGGAACGCATGGCCGGGCGGCTGCGCAAGGCGGCCGACGGCGGGCAGCGGGTGCTGTTCGCGACCGGTCACCCGGGCGGCCTGCTCGACGTGCACCGCGCCACGGCCGACGCGCTGCGCACCGCCGGCTGCGAGATCGTCGTGATCCCGGAGGGGCTGACGACGGAGGAGGGGTACGTCCAGCAGTTCGCGGACGTGGCCGTGCTGGAGCACGGTGCCTCGCTGTGGCACACCCATTCCGGTGAACCGATGAAGGCCATCCTGACCGGTCTGGAGCGGGCGGGCCGTCCGCTGCCCGACCTGGTGGTCGCCGACCACGGCTGGGCCGGTTGCGCCGCCCAGCACGGCCTCGACTCCGTCGGTTACGCGGACTGCAACGACCCGGCGCTCTTCGTCGCCGAGTCCGAGGGCACCCTCCAGGTCGCGGTGCCGCTGGACGACCACGTGGTCAGCCCGCGCTACTACGACCCGATGACGGCGTATCTGCTGACGGAGGCGGGGCTGAAGTAGCCCGGCCGGCCCGTCAGGGCCACGGGTTGAGTCCCTCCGAGCGGCGCTGCGCGAACCCGGGCGTCGGGTCGAGATAGACCCGGCGCACCACCGGGAACTCCTCCCGCAGCCGCTGCTCGGCCCGCTCGCACGCCCACTCGATCTGCGCGGCCGTCGCCACGTCCCGGAAGTCGACCTTGGCGGCGACCAGCGCCTCCCGCGGGCCCTGTACGAGGGTGGTCAGCTCCAGTACGGCCTCGATGTGCTCGACGGCCACCAGTTCCGCCCTGATCCGGTCGCGCACGGTGCGGGGCAGCGGGCGGCCGATGAGGAACTCGGCGTTGGAGCGGCCGAGCACCCAGGCGACGTACAGCAGCAGGGCGCCGATGCAGAGCGAGGCGACGCCGTCCCAGACGCCGGAGCCGGTGAGCTGCCCGCCGAGCAGGCCGGCCGCGGCAAGCAGCAGTCCGGCGAGGGCGGCGGAGTCCTCCATGACGACCGCCTTCACGGCGGTGTCGGGGGTGCGGCGCAGGTAGCGGCCGAAGGGCACCTTGTAGTGGCGGGCCTCGCCGCGCGCCTGTCTCAGGCCGGTGCGCAGGGAGTAGCCCTCCAGGAGGAAGGCGACGGCCAGGACGATGTACGCGATCAGCGGGTCGCCGGGTTCCTCGTCGTGGGTGAGGGCGTGGACGCCGTCGTAGAGGGCGAAGACCGCGCCGCCGACGAAGGTGGCGACGGCGGCGAGCAGCGCCCAGATGTAGCGCTCGGGGCCGTGGCCGAGGGGGTGGTCCTCGTCGGCGGGGCGGGTGCTGCGTTTGAGGGAGGTCAGCAGCAGGACCTCGGTGACGGTGTCGGCGACCGAGTGCGCGGCCTCCGACAGCATCGCGCTGGACCCGCTGAGCACACCGGCCACCGCCTTGGCGATGGCGATGCCCAGATTGGCGAGGGCGGCGACGATCACCGTGAAGGTGCTGTCGCCGCCGCCCGTCGTGTCCCGTGCTTCCCGTGCTTCCCGTGCAGGTTCCGCCATGCTCCTCAGTGTTCCCGAGGGACGCGGACCACGCCTTCCTGGATGACCGAGAGGGCGAGTCGCCCGTCCTGGGTGTAGATGCGGGCCTGGCCGAGGCCCCGGCCGCCGGACGCGGACGGCGACTCCTGGTCGTACAGCAGCCACTCGTCGGCGCGGAAGGGCCGGTGGAACCACATCGCGTGGTCCAGTGAGGCCCCGACGACGTCGCCGACGGCCCAGCCGCCGCGGCCGTGCGCGAGCAGGACCGAGTCGAGGAGGGTCATGTCGGAGACGTAGGTGGCGAGGACGACGTGCAGAAGGGGGTCGTCGGTGAGTTTGCCGTTGGTGCGGAACCACACCTGGGAGTGGGGCTCGCGCGGGGTGCCGAAGTCGCCGAAGGGCGGGTCGTCGACGTAGCGCAGGTCGACGGCCGCGCGGGCCTCGAGGAAGCGTTCGACGGTCTCGGCGGGCAGGTGCGGGTAGCTCCGCAGCCGGTGCTCGCCGGTGGGCAGGGTCGCCGGGTCCGGTGCGGACGGCATGGGGGCCTGGTGGTCGAGTCCCTCCTCGTACGTCTGGAAGGACGCCGACAGACCGAAGATCGGCTTGCCGTGCTGGACGGCGACCACGCGGCGGGTGGTGAAGGAGCGGCCGTCGCGCAGGCGGTCGACGTTGTAGACGATGGGGGCGCCGGGGTCGCCGGGGCGCAGGAAGTACGCGTGCAGGGAGTGCGCGTGCCGGTCGGTGGGAACCGTGCGCCCGGCGGCCACCAGGGCCTGGGCGGCCACCTGCCCGCCGAAGACCCGGGGGACGACGGCGGAGCGGGAGTGGCCGCGGAAGATGTCCTCCTCGATCCGCTCGAGATCGAGCAGGTCGAGGAGGGACTGGAGTGCTTCGCTCATGCCCTGAGGGTTACAGGCCCATGTTCTTCGCGATGATCATCTTCATGACCTCGCTGGTGCCGCCGTAGATGCGGTTGACGCGGTTGTCCGCGTACAGGCGGGCGATCGGGTACTCGTTCATGTAGCCGTAGCCGCCGTGCAGCTGGAGGCAGCGGTCGATGACGCGGTGGGCGACCTCGGTGCAGAACAGCTTGGCGCTGGCGGCCTCGGCGGGGGTGAGTTCACCGGCGTCCAGGGCCTCGGTCGCGCGGTCGGCGACGGCCTCGGCGGCGTCCACCTCGGCCTGGCAGGCGGCCAGCTCGAACTTGGTGTTCTGGAAGCTGGCGACCGGCTTGCCGAAGACGGTGCGCTCCTGCACGTAACTCTTGGCGAAGCGGACGGCGGCGGCGGCCTGCGCGTAGGCGCCGTAGGCGATGCCCCAGCGCTCGGAGGCGAGGTTGTGGCCGAGGTAGGAGAAGCCCTTGTTCTCCTCGCCCAGGAGGTCCTCGACGGGCACCTTGACGTCGACGAAGGCCAGCTCGGCGGTGTCGGAGGTGCGCAGGCCCAGCTTGTCCAGCTTGCGGCCCACCGAGTAGCCCTCGGACTTGGTGTCCACGGCGAACAGGGAGATGCCGTGGCGGCGGTCCTCGGCCGTGGGGGCGTCGGTGCGGGCGCAGACGATCACCTTGTCGGCGTGCACGCCGCCGGTGATGAAGGTCTTGGCGCCGTTGAGGACGTAGTGGGTGCCGTCCTCGGAGAGCTTGGCGGTGGACTTCATGCCCGCGAGGTCGGAACCGGTGCCCGGCTCCGTCATCGCGATGGCCCACATCTCCTCGCCGGTGACGAACTTCGGCAGGTAGCGCTTCTTCTGCTCGTCGGTGGCCAGCATGTTGATGTAGGGCAGGGCGAGCAGCACGTGCACGCCGGAGCCGCCGAACTGGACGCCCGCGCGGGCGGTCTCCTCGTAGAGGACCGCCTCGAACTTGTGGCTGTCCATGCCGGCGCCGCCGAACTCCTCGGGCACGTTGATGCCGAAGATGCCCAGCTCACCGAGCTTGTAGTAGAAGTCGCGCGGCGCCTGGCCCGCGGCGAACCACTCGTCGTAGACGGGGACGACCTCGGCCTCGATGAAGGCGCGGATGGTCTCCCGGAACGCCTCGTGGTCCTCGTTGAACACCGTACGGCGCACCGCGCCACCTCCAGGGTACGTATCTAAGCGCTTGCTCAGACTTCACCGTACCGGCGGGTAGGGAGGGGCGTCCAGAGTCGGCGCTACGTAACCCTCGTCACTCCCCGCTCCCCTTCCCGCTCCCCTCCGCGTCCCCCTCCTCGGCCACCGCCGCGAACGCCCCCCGCGCCATCCGGTGCAGCAGCGACGCCGTCACCGCGCGGCCGGGCAGGGAGCCGGGGCGGCCCAGGTGCGGGGTGGAGTTCAACAGGCCGAAGACCGAGTGGACCGCGGAGCGGGCGGCGGGCTCGGCGACGGCCGGGTAGACCTGGCGGAGTACCCCGACCCACAGCTCCACGTACCGCCGCTGCAACTGCCGCACCATCTTGCGGTCGGCGTCCCGGAGGCGGTCCAGCTCGCGGTCGTGCAGGGTGATGAGCGGGCGGTCGTCGAGCGCGAAGTCGATGTGTCCCTCGATCAGCGAGTCGAGGACCGCCTCGGAGCCGGTCGCCTCGCCGGCCTTCGCCAGCCGCCGCTTCGCCCCGGTCAGCAGCGAGTCACTGATCCCGATCAGCAGCTCGGCGAGCATCGCGTCCTTGCCGGCGAAGTGCCGGTAGAGGCCGGGACCGCTGATGCCGACCGCGGCGCCTATCTCGTCGACGCCGACGCCGTGGAAGCCGCGCTCGGCGAAGAGCCGGGCGGCCTCCCTGAGGATCTGCTCGCGGCGGGTGGGGGCGTCGGTTCTCGTGGCCATGGAGTCGATTCTAGACAGAGGGGTTAGCGCTCGTTAACCTGAGGGAAATGCGTTAACGCTCATTAACCGATCGAGCGATCGAGTGATCGACCATCAGGTGAGGGGACCGCGGGATGCACGAGGCACCGGAGCTGACGACGGCGGCGGATCCCGCGTCGGAGGCCTTTCGGGCCAACGAGGAGGCGCACCGCGTCCTCGTGGAGGAGCTGCGCGCCAAGCTCGCGGCCGCCCGGCTCGGCGGCGGCGAGCGGGCCCGGGCCCGGCACACCGCGCGCGGCAAGCTGCTGCCGCGCGACCGCGTGGACACGCTGCTCGATCCGGGCTCGCCGTTCCTGGAGCTGGCGCCGCTCGCGGCCGACGGGCTCTACGACGGACAGGCCCCGGCCGCCGGCGTCATCGCCGGTATCGGGCGGGTGAGCGGCCGGGAGTGCGTGATCGTCGCCAACGACGCCACCGTCAAGGGCGGCACGTACTACCCGATGACCGTGAAGAAGCACCTGCGGGCGCAGGAGGTGGCGCTGGAGAACCGGCTGCCGTGCCTGTATCTCGTGGACTCCGGGGGCGCCTTCCTGCCGATGCAGGACGAGGTCTTCCCGGACCGCGAGCACTTCGGGCGGATCTTCTACAACCAGGCCCGGATGTCCGGCGCCGGCATCCCGCAGATCGCCGCCGTCCTCGGCTCCTGCACGGCGGGGGGCGCGTACGTCCCGGCGATGAGCGACGAGGCGGTGATCGTCCGCGGGCAGGGCACGATCTTCCTGGGCGGCCCGCCGCTGGTGAAGGCGGCCACCGGCGAGGTGGTCACGGCGGAGGAGCTGGGCGGCGGCGAGGTCCACTCGCGAGTGTCCGGGGTGACCGACCACCTGGCCGAGGACGACGCGCACGCGCTGCGGATCGTGCGGCAGATCGTCTCCACGCTGCCCGCGCGGGGCCCGCTGCCCTGGAGCGTCGAGCCGGCCGTCGAGCCGAAGGTGGACCCTCGGGGGATGTCCGGCGCGGTCCCGGTCGACTCCCGCACCCCCTACGACGTCCGCGAGGTCATCGCGCGGGTGGTGGACGGCTCCCGGTTCGCCGAGTTCAAGTCCGAGTACGGGCAGACCCTCGTCACCGGCTTCGCCCGTGTCCACGGCCACCCGGTGGGGATCGTCGCCAACAACGGCATCCTGTTCTCCGAGTCGGCCCAGAAGGGCGCCCACTTCGTCGAGCTGTGCGACCAGCGCGGCATCCCGCTGGTGTTCCTGCAGAACATCTCCGGGTTCATGGTCGGCCGGGACTACGAGGCCGGGGGCATCGCCAAGCACGGCGCCAAGATGGTGACGGCGGTGGCGTGCGCGCGCGTGCCCAAGCTGACGGTCGTCGTGGGCGGGTCCTACGGCGCGGGGAACTACTCGATGTGCGGGCGGGCGTATTCGCCGCGGTTCCTGTGGATGTGGCCGGGCGCCAAGATCTCGGTGATGGGCGGCGAGCAGGCCGCGTCCGTGCTGGCCACGGTCAAGCGGGACCAGCTGGAGGCGCGCGGGGAGGACTGGCCGCCCGAGGAGGAGGAGACCTTCAAGGCGCCGATCCGTGCGCAGTACGAGCATCAGGGGAACGCTTACTACGCGAGTGCCCGCCTGTGGGACGACGGGGTGATCGAGCCGGCCGACACCCGGCAGGTGCTGGGCCTGGCCCTGACCGCGTGTGCCAACGCGCCACTGGGCGAGCCCCGGTTCGGCGTCTTCCGGATGTGAGGAGGGGACTTCGATGGGAAGCGCGATGGGGAGCTCGATGTTCGACACGGTACTGGTGGCCAACCGCGGTGAGATCGCGGTGCGCGTCATCCGGACTCTGCGCTCGATGGGCGTGCGCTCGGTGGCGGTCTTCTCCGACGCCGACGCGGACGCGAGGCACGTGCGGGAGGCCGACGAGGCGGTACGGATCGGTCCGGCGCCGGCGGCGGAGAGCTATCTGTCCGTCGAGCGGCTGCTGGACGCGGCGGCCAGGACGGGGGCGCGGGCCGTCCACCCGGGGTACGGCTTCCTCGCCGAGAACGCCGGCTTCGCGCGGGCCTGCGAGCAGGCGGGGCTGGTCTTCATCGGGCCGTCCGCCGACGCCATCGCCCTGATGGGCGACAAGATCCGCGCCAAGGAGACGGTGAAGGCGGCCGGGGTGCCGGTGGTGCCGGGCAGCAGCGGCAGCGGACTGACGGACGCGCAGCTCGCCGACGCCGCCCGCGAGATCGGCACGCCGGTGCTGCTCAAGCCGTCGGCCGGTGGTGGCGGCAAGGGCATGCGGCTGGTGCGGGACGAGGCCGTGCTCGCCGACGAGATCGCCGCCGCCCGCCGCGAGGCCCGCGCCTCCTTCGGCGACGACACGCTGCTGGTGGAGCGGTGGATCGACCGGCCCCGGCACATCGAGATCCAGGTCCTGGCCGACGGCCACGGGAACGTCGTGCACCTGGGCGAGCGCGAGTGCTCGCTGCAACGCCGGCACCAGAAGATCATCGAGGAGGCGCCGAGCGTGCTCCTCGACGAGGCGACCCGCGCCGCGATGGGCGAGGCGGCCGTGCAGGCGGCGCGCTCGTGCGGCTACCGGGGCGCGGGGACGGTGGAGTTCATCGTGCCGGGCGAGGACCCCTCGCAGTACTTCTTCATGGAGATGAACACCCGCCTCCAGGTCGAGCACCCGGTGACCGAGCTGGTCACCGGCCTGGACCTGGTGGAGTGGCAGCTGCGGGTGGCGGCGGGCGAGCCGCTCGGTCTCGCGCAGGAGGACGTCCGGCTGACCGGGCACGCCGTGGAGGCCCGGCTGTGTGCCGAGGACCCTGCCCGTGGCTTCCTCCCCTCGGGCGGCACGGTGCTGCTGCTGCGCGAGCCGGAGGGCGACGGCGTCCGCACCGACTCCGGGCTCAGCGAGGGCGGCGAGGTCGGCAGCCTCTACGACCCGATGCTGTCCAAGGTGATCGCGTACGGACCCGACCGCGCCACCGCTCTGCGCAAGCTCCGGGCGGCCCTGGCCCGGACTCTCACGCTGGGCGTGCAGACCAACGCCGGGTTCCTGCGCCGGCTGCTGGCCCACCCGGCGGTGGTGGCGGGCGAGCTGGACACCGGACTGGTGGAGCGCGAGGTCGACGGCCTGGTCGCCACCGGCGTACCGGAGGAGGTGTACGAGGCGGCGGCGGCCGTACGGCTGGAGGCGCTGCGTCCGCGCGGCGACGGGTGGACGGACCCGTTCTCGGTGCCGAGCGGGTGGCGCATGGGCGGCGAGCCGAAACCCGTCACCTTCCACCTGCGGGTCACCGATCCGGTGGAACACACCCCGCGCGGCACGCACACCGTCACCGAGGACCGGGTGTCGGTGACCCTGGACGGCGTCCGGCACACCTTCCACCGCGCCGCCGACTGGCTCGGCCGCGACGGCGACGCCTGGCAGGTGCGCGACCACGACCCGGTCGCCGCCTCGCTCACGGGCGCCGCCCACGCGGGCGCCGACTCGCTGACCGCGCCGATGCCGGGCACGGTGACGGTGGTGAAGGTCGCCGTCGGCGACGAGGTGAGCGCGGGGCAGAGCCTGCTGGTCGTGGAGGCGATGAAGATGGAGCACGTCATCTCCGCCCCGCACGCCGGCACGGTCGCCGAGCTGGACGTGGCGCCGGGCACGACGGTCGCCATGGACCAGGTGCTGGCGGTCATCGCACCCGACGACGGGACGGAGGAGACGAAGTGAACACTCCCGGTCCGGGCCTGCCCATGACCGTACCGGCGGGCGGCCTGCCCGCCCGCGTCCGGATCCACGAGGTCGGCGCGCGTGACGGCCTGCAGAACGAGAAGGCGACCGTCCCGGCGGTGGTGAAGGCGGAGTTCGTCCGCCGCCTGGCCGGCACCGGTCTGACCACCATCGAGGCGACGAGCTTCGTGCACCCCAGGTGGGTGCCCCAGCTGGCGGACGCGGAGGAGCTGTTCCCGGCGGTCGCGGACCTGCCGGTCGACCTCCCCGTCCTGGTGCCGAACGAACGCGGACTCGACCGGGCCCTGGCGCTCGGCGCCCGCCGCGTCGCGGTCTTCGCCAGCGCCACGGAGTCCTTCGCCCGGGCCAACCTCAACCGCACGCTGGACGAGGCCCTGGCCATGTTCGAGCCGGTGGTGGCGCGGGCGAAGTCGTCGGACGTCCACGTCCGCGGCTACCTCTCCATGTGCTTCGGCGACCCGTGGGAGGGCGCGGTCCCCGTGGAGCAGGTGGTGAGGGTCTGCCGGGCCCTGCTCGACATGGGCTGCGACGAACTGAGCCTGGGCGACACCATCGGGGTGGCGACCCCGGGACACGTCGGCGCGCTGCTCACCGCGCTCAGCGAGGCCGGCGTCCCCGTGGAGGCGCTCGGCGTCCACTTCCACGACACCTACGGCCAGGCCCTGTCGAACACATACACCGCCCTCCGGCACGGCGTGACGACCGTCGACGCCTCCGCCGGCGGACTGGGCGGCTGCCCCTACGCGAAGTCCGCCACCGGCAACCTCGCCACCGAGGACCTCGTGTGGATGCTGCGCGGCCTCGGCATCGACACCGGGGTCGACCTCGGCTCTCTCGTCGCCACCAGCGTCTGGATGGCCGCCCACCTGGGCCGACCCAGCCCGTCCCGCACCGTTCGGGCCCTCGCGGGCTCGGGCGACGACTCCCACAAGGAGCACTGACAACCATGGACCACAAGCTCTCCCCCGAGCTGGAGGACCTCCGCCGCACGGTGGAGGCGTTCGCGCACGACGTCGTGGCGCCCAAGATCGGCGACTTCTACGAGCGGCACGAGTTCCCGTACGAGATCGTCCGGGAGATGGGCCGCATGGGCCTGTTCGGCCTGCCGTTCCCGGAGGAGTACGGCGGCATGGGCGGCGACTACCTGGCGCTCGGCATCGCCCTGGAGGAGCTGGCCCGGGTCGACTCGTCGGTGGCGATCACGCTGGAGGCGGGCGTCTCGCTGGGCGCGATGCCGCTCCACCTGTTCGGGACCGAGGAGCAGAAGCGCGAGTGGCTGCCCCGGCTGTGCTCCGGCGAGATGCTCGGCGCGTTCGGCCTGACCGAGCCCGACGGCGGCTCGGACGCGGGCGCGACGCGTACGACGGCCCGCCTGGACGAGGCGACGGACGAATGGGTCATCAACGGCACCAAGTGCTTCATCACCAACTCGGGCACGGACATCACGGGCCTGGTGACGGTCACCGCGGTCACCGGCCGGGGGCCGGACGGACGGCCCCTGATCTCGGCGATCATCGTCCCGTCCGGCACCCCGGGCTTCACGGTGGCCGCGCCGTACTCGAAGGTCGGGTGGAACGCGTCGGACACCCGTGAGCTGTCCTTCTCCGACGTCCGGGTCCCGGCGGCGAACCTGCTGGGTGAACAGGGCCGCGGCTACGCCCAGTTCCTGCGCATCCTCGACGAGGGGCGGATCGCCATCGCCGCGCTGGGCACGGGGCTCGCGCAGGGCTGTGTGGACGAGTCGGTCAAGTACGCGAAGGAACGTCACGCCTTCGGCAGGCCGATCGGCGCCAACCAGGCCATCCAGTTCAAGATCGCCGACATGGAGATGAAGGCCCACACGGCCCGGCTCGCGTGGCGCGACGCGGCGTCCCGGCTGGTGACGGGCGATCCCTTCAAGAAGGAGGCGGCCCTGGCGAAGCTGTACTCGTCGACGGTCGCGGTGGACAACGCCCGGGAGGCCACGCAGATCCACGGCGGCTACGGCTTCATGAACGAGTACCCCGTGGCGCGCATGTGGCGGGACGCGAAGATCCTGGAGATCGGCGAGGGCACGAGCGAGGTCCAGCGGATGCTGATCGCGCGGGAGTTGGGCCTGGTGAGCTGAGGTCCACGCCGGTCCGGGCCGGTCCGGGCCGGTCCGGGCCGGTCCGGGCGGGGTCGGCCGCGGCCCGCCCCCGGCCCGCCCCCTGGACAAGATCTGAGGTTAGGCTAACCTACCTTCGACTTGTCCCGCGGATGCTCCGCACCGTTCGAAAGCAGCCACGCCATGTTCAACGCCAGAGCTACCCATCCGACCCGACGCGGAATCCTCGCCGCAGGCGGTGCCGTCGGCCTCGGTGCCGTGCTCGCGGCCTGCGGTGACGACGACGCGAACGGCGGTGGCTCCGGCGAGGAGTCGGGGGCGGCCAAGTCCGGCCCCTGGTCCTTCAAGGACGACCGCGGCACGACCGTGAAGCTGGACGAGGTCCCGACGAACATCGTCGCCTTCACCGGTGTCGCCGCCGCCCTGTGGGACTACGGCGTCCAGGTCAAGGGCGTCTTCGGGCCCACCACGACCAAGGACGGCAAGCCCGACGTCCAGGCCGGCGACCTCGACGTCGACAAGGTCACCGTGCTCGGCAACGAGTGGGGCAAGCTCAACGTCGAGAAGTACGCCACCCTCGCCCCCGAGCTGCTCGTCACCACGACGTTCGACACCGCGGGCACCCTCTGGTCCGTCCCCGAGGAATCCAAGGACAAGGTCGCCAAGCTCGCCCCGAGCGTGGCGGTCTCCGTCTTCGACCGCCAGCTCACCCAGCCGCTCCAGCGCATGTGGGAGCTGGCGGAGTCGCTCGGCGCGGACATGAAGGCGAAGAAGGTCACCGACGCCAAGGCCGCCTTCGAGAAGGCCGCGGCCCGGCTGCGCGCCGCCGCGAAGGCCAAGCCCGAGATCAGGGTGCTGGCCGGCTCCGCGAGCGCCGAGCTCTTCTACGTCTCCGGCACCAACCTCTCCGTCGACCTGGAGTACTTCAAGGCCCTCGGCGTCAACTTCGTCGAGCCCTCCGAGGAGGCCAAGAAGGCGACCGGCGGCTGGTTCGAGAGCCTGAGCTGGGAGAACGTCGACAAGTACCCGGCCGACGTCATCATCATGGACGACCGCGCCTCGACCATCCAGCCCGCGGACATCACCGAGGGCACCTGGAAGCAGCTGCCCGCGGTCAAGGCCGGCCAGGTCATCTCCCGCTCCCCCGAACCGATCCTGTCCTACGACAAGTGCACGCCGCTGCTCGACAACCTGGCAGAGGCGATCGAGAACGCCAAGAAGGTCGGCTGACCCTCCCCTTCCTCCCGGAGCCCTCCATGACGACGGCCGTAGCCGCCCCGTTCCGCTTCTTCTCCCTCCAGGTCGTACGGACGAGGCGGCTCGGCCCGTCTCTGGCCCGGGTCACCTTCGCGGGGCCCGACCTGCGCGCCTTCCACTCCGACGGACAGGACCAGTCCCTGTCGCTGTTCCTGCCGCACCCGGGGCAGCCGGAGCCGGCGGTGCCCGTCGAGCTGGGGGACGGCTGGTGGCAGGGTTGGCGTGAACTGCCGGACGACGTACGGGCGGTGATGCGCTCGTACACGCTGCGGGCGCTGCGCCGGGACGGCGACGGAGACACCGTCGAGATAGACATCGACTTCGTACTGCACGGCGTCGGGCCGGGGGCCGACGACCTCCAGGCCGGCCCCGCCTCCCGCTGGGCCGCCGACGCAGCCCCCGGCGACCGGGTCGTACTGCTCGGCCCCGCGGTCGCCGACAACAGGGCGATCCGCTTCCGGCCACCCGAGGACACCGACCTGGTGGTGATCTGGGGCGACGAGACCGCCGTGCCGGCCGCCTGCGCCATCGTCGAGTCGCTGCCGGCCGGCACCCGCGCCCGGGTCTGGCTGGAGGTGCCGCACCCCGAGGACGCGCAGGAGCTGAGGACGGCGGCGGACGCCGAGATCAACTGGCTGGTCAAGGACGTCACCAGCGGACCCGAGTCGACCCTCGCCGCCCTCCGCGCGGCCCAACTGCCGCCCGCCGAGCACCCGTACGTCTGGATCGCCGGCGAGTCCGGCCGCGTCAAGCGGCTGCGCCGGCACTTCGTGGGCGAACGCGGCGTCGACCGCCGCCGCGTCACCTTCGTCGGCTACTGGCGCCAGGGCCTGACGGAGGAGCAACTCCGCGAACAGGGCTGACGCCCGCCCCTCAGGACCCTGGACGCCTCAACTCCCCCTCCGCGCCACGCAGATGGGGCGCCAGTGACGGCAGTCACGTAGAGGCACGCGTGTGAAACAGAATGAGTTAGGTTAGGCTACCCTAAGTTGAAGCCAGGGCCCTGCCCTCTCCCGTCCCTCTCGGACCGTCCCCACCGGAGGACCCCCACATGCGCTCGCACCTGCTCAACGACACCACCGCGGAGCAGTACCGCCGCTCCGTGACCGAAGGAGTCGAGCGGGTGGCCGCCAGGATCGCCACCACCGACCGCCCGTTCACCGGCGTCACGGTCGACGCCCTCTCCCCCCGTATCGACGAGATCGACCTCGACCGGCCGCTGCACGACACGGCCGCGGTCCTCGACGAGCTGGAGGACGTCTACCTCCGCGACGCCGTCTACTTCCACCACCCCCGCTACCTCGCCCACCTCAACTGCCCGGTCGTCATCCCGGCCGTGCTCGGCGAGGCCGTCCTGTCCGCCGTCAACTCCTCCCTGGACACCTGGGACCAGTCGGCCGGCGGCACGCTCATCGAGCGCAAACTGATCGACTGGACGACCGCCCGGATCGGCCTCGGCCCGGCGGCCGACGGCGTGTTCACCTCCGGCGGCACCCAGTCCAACCTCCAGGCGCTGCTGCTGGCCCGCGAGGAGGCCAAGTCCGAGAACCTCGCCGAGCTGCGCGTCTTCGCCTCCGAGGTCAGCCACTTCAGCGTCAAGAAGTCGGCGAAGCTGCTCGGCCTCGGTCCCGACGCCGTCGTGCCGATCCCCGTCGACCAGGACAAGCGCATGCGGACCGTCGCCCTCGCCCGCGAGCTGGAGCGCTGCGCCGAGGACGGCCTGGTCCCCATGGCCGTCGTCGCCACCGGCGGCACCACCGACTTCGGCTCCATCGACCCGCTGCCCGAGATCGCCGGGCTGTGCGAGCAGTACGGCGTGTGGATGCACGTGGACGCGGCCTACGGCTGCGGGCTGCTCGCCTCCCTGAAGTACCGGGACCGCATCGACGGCATCGAGCGGGCCGACTCGGTCACCGTGGACTACCACAAGTCCTTCTTCCAGCCGGTGAGTTCGTCCGCCGTGCTGGTGCGGGACGTGGCCACCCTGCGCCACGCCACCTACCACGCGGAGTACCTCAACCCGCGCCGCATGGTGCAGGAACGTATCCCCAATCAGGTGGACAAGTCCCTCCAGACCACCCGCCGCTTCGACGCGCTCAAACTGTGGATGACGCTGCGCGTGATGGGCGCCGACGGCATCGGGCAGCTCTTCGACGAGGTGTGCGACCTGGCCGCCGAGGGCTGGAAGCTGATCGCCGCCGACCCCCGCTTCGACGTCGTGGTCCGGCCGTCGCTGTCCACGCTGGTCTTCCGCTACGTACCGGCGGCCGTCACCGACCCCGCCGAGATCGACCGCGCCAACCTGTACGCCCGCAGGGCCCTGTTCGCCTCCGGCGACGCCGTGGTCGCGGGCACCAAGGTGGCCGGACGCCACTACCTGAAGTTCACCCTGCTCAACCCCGAGACGACCACGGCCGACATCGCCGCCGTCCTCGACCTGATCGCCGGCCACGCCGAGCAGTACCTGGGAGAGTCCCTTGACCGCGCTTCCTGAAGCCAGTGCCCCGTACGACTTCGTGGGGATCGGCCTCGGCCCCTTCAATCTCGGCCTCGCCTGCCTCACCGAGCCCATCGCCGAACTGAACGGCGTCTTCCTGGAGTCCAAGCCGGACTTCGAGTGGCACGCGGGCATGTTCCTGGACGGTGCCCACCTCCAGACGCCGTTCATGTCGGACCTGGTCACACTCGCCGACCCGACGTCCCCGTACTCCTTCCTCAACTACCTGAAGGAGAAGGGCCGGCTGTACTCGTTCTACATCCGGGAGAACTTCTACCCGCTGCGCGTCGAGTACGACGACTACTGCCGCTGGGCCGCGAACAGACTGAGCGGCGTCCGCTTCTCCACCACCGTCACCGAGGTGACGTACGACGAGACGGAGGAGCTGTACGTCGTCGCCACGACCGGCGGCGACACCTACCGCGCCCGCCGCCTCGTCCTCGGCACCGGCACCCCGCCGCACATACCCGACGCCTGCCGGGGCCTGGCCGGCGACTTCCTCCACAACAGCCGCTACATGCGGCACAAGGCCGAGCTCCAGAAGAAGGAGTCGATCACGCTGGTCGGCAGCGGCCAGTCCGCCGCCGAGATCTACTACGACCTGCTGAGCGAGATCGACGTCCACGGCTACCGGCTCAACTGGGTGACCCGCTCCCCGCGCTTCTTCCCCCTCGAATACACCAAGCTCACGCTGGAGATGACCTCCCCGGAGTACGTGGACTACTACCACGCGCTCCCGGAGGACACCCGCTACCGCCTCACGGCCGAGCAGAAGGGCCTGTTCAAGGGCA
The DNA here is from genome assembly GCF_044331465.1 of Streptomyces sp. NPDC017225. Taxonomy (NCBI): domain Bacteria; kingdom Bacillati; phylum Actinomycetota; class Actinomycetes; order Kitasatosporales; family Streptomycetaceae; genus Streptomyces; species Streptomyces sp. NPDC017225. The sequence goes on from NZ_JBIRNE010000010.1 coordinate 217,434, forward strand.
TCGACGGCGACCTGATCAACGAGATCTTCGACCTGCTCTACCAGAAGAGGCTCGGCGGCCCGGTCCCCACCCGCCTGCTCACCAACTCGGCGCTCACCGGCGCCCGGTACGCGGACGGCAGATACACGCTCGGCTTCCGGCAGGAGGAACAGGGCAAGGACTTCGAGCTGGTCTCGGACGGCCTGATCCTCGCCACCGGCTACCGGTACGTCGAACCGGAGTTCCTGAAGCCGGTCCGCGACCGCCTGGTGTACGACGCCCACGGCGGCTTCGACGTCGGCCGCAACTACGCCGTCGACGTCACCGGCCAGGGCGTCTTCCTCCAGAACGCCGGCGTCCACACCCACAGCATCACCAGTCCCGACCTGGGTATGGGCGCATACCGCAACAGCTGCATCATCCGGGAGCTGCTCGGCACCGAGTACTACCCGGTCGAGAAGACCATCGCGTTCCAGGAGTTCTCCGTATGACCTTCACGTTCCGCCCCCTCGACCCGCTGAAGGACGCCGAGCTCCTGCACACCTGGGTCACCCACCCCAAGGCCGCCTTCTGGATGATGCAGGGCGCGAAGCTGGAGGACGTCGAGCGCGCGTACATGGAGATGGCCGCCGACGAGCACCACCACGCGCTGCTCGGCCTCCAGGACGGCGAGCCCGCCTTCCTGATGGAGAAGTACGACCCCGCCCACCGCGAACTGGTGGGCCTGTACACCCCGCTGCCCGGGGACGTCGGCATGCACTTCCTCACGCCCCCGACGGACCGGCCGGTACGGGGGTTCACCCGCTCCGTGATCACCGCCGTCATGGCGCACCTCTTCGAGGACCCGGCCACCCTGCGGGTGGTCGTCGAACCCGACGTCCACAACACGGCCGTGCACGCCCTGAACGAGGCAGTCGGTTTCGTGCCGGAGCGCGAGATCGACAAGCCCGAGAAGCGGGCCCTGCTCAGCTTCTGCACCCGGGAGCGGTTCCTCGCGGCGACGGCGGTGTCCGCATGAGCCTCGCCGACGCCGTCGCCCACCTCTCCCCCGAGCGCTGGGAGCAGGCCAACCGCCTCCTGGTCCGCAAGGCGCTGGCCGAGTTCACGCACGAGCGGCTGATCACGCCGGAACCCTCCGGTGGTGACGCGTACGTCGTCCGCGGCGACGACGGCAAGACCGAGTACCGCTTCACCGCCACCGTCCGCGCCCTGGACCACTGGCAGGTGGACGCGGACTCGATCACCCGCCATCGCGACGGCACCGAGCTCCCGCTCGCCGCCCTGGACTTCTTCGTCGAGCTGAAGGAGTCGCTGGGCCTGAGCGACAAGATCCTCCCCGTCTACCTGGAGGAGATCTCCTCCACCCTCTCCGGCACCTGCTACAAGCTCACCAAACCGAGGCTCACCTCCGCCGAGCTGGCCGGCAGCGGCTTCCAGGCCGTCGAGACCGGGATGACCGAGGGCCATCCCTGCTTCGTCGCCAACAACGGGCGGCTCGGCTTCGGCGTCCACGAGTACCTGTCGTACGCCCCGGAGACCGCGAGCCCGGTCCGGCTGGTGTGGCTGGCCGCGCACCGCTCCCGGGCGGCGTTCACGGCGGGCGTGGGCATCGAGTACGAGTCCTTCGTACGCGACGAGCTGGGCGAGGCGACCGTCGACCGTTTCCACGGCGTGCTGCGCGAGCGGGGCCTGGACCCGGCCGACTACCTGTTCATCCCGGTCCACCCGTGGCAGTGGTGGAACAAGCTCACCGTCACCTTCGCCGCCGAGGTAGCCCGCGGGCACCTGGTCTGCCTCGGCGAGGGCGACGACGAGTACCTGGCGCAGCAGTCCATCCGCACCTTCTTCAACACCTCGCACCCCGAGAAGCACTACGTGAAGACGGCCCTGTCCGTCCTCAACATGGGCTTCATGCGCGGCCTGTCGGCGGCGTACATGGAGGCGACCCCGGCCATCAACGACTGGCTCGCCCGGCTCATCGAGGGCGACCCGGTGCTGAAGTCGACGGGGCTGTCCATCATCCGGGAGCGGGCGGCCGTCGGCTACCGGCACCTGGAGTACGAGCAGGCCACCGACCGTTACTCGCCGTACCGCAAGATGCTGGCGGCGCTGTGGCGGGAGAGCCCCGTCCCGTCCCTGAAGGACGGCGAGACACTGGCCACCATGGCCTCGCTGGTCCACGTCGACCACGAGGGCGCCTCCTTCGCGGGCGCGCTGATCGAGCGGTCGGGGCTCGCGCCCACCGAGTGGCTGCGGCACTATCTGCGGGCCTACTTCGTGCCGCTGCTGCACAGCTTCTACGCCTACGACCTGGTCTACATGCCGCACGGCGAGAACGTGATCCTCGTGCTGGAGGGCGGGGTGGTGCGGCGGGCGGTCTACAAGGACATCGCCGAGGAGATCGCGGTGATGGACCCGGACGCGGTGCTGCCGCCGGAGGTCTCCCGCATCGCGGTGGACGTGCCCGAGGACAAGAAGCTCCTGTCGATCTTCACGGACGTCTTCGACTGCTTCTTCCGCTTCCTCGCCGCGAACCTCGCCGGCGAGGGGATCGTGGAGGAGGACGACTTCTGGCGCACGGTCGCGGAGGTCACCCGCGAGTACCAGGAGTCGGTGCCGGAGCTGGCCGAGAAGTTCGACCGGTACGACATGTTCGCGCCCGAGTTCGCGCTGTCCTGCCTCAACCGGCTGCAACTGCGCGACAACGAGCAGATGGTGGACCTCGCGGACCCGTCCGGCGCGCTCCAGCTCATCGGCAACCTGAAGAACCCGATCGCGGGCCTGTAGCGAAGGGCCCCGTACAGACGGGCGGGCACCCCGGGGACGGTCCTCCGGGGTGCCCGTCGGGTTTCTACGCCTCAGGCGCCCAGGGCACCTGCGGCGACCGGTAGTAGTCGATCCCGAGCGCCTCCCAGCGCGGCGCCTGCTCGGCGAGCCGCACCTTGTAGGTGTCCCAGTCGTGCGTCCTCGCCGGGGACCAGCCCAGTTCGGCGACGCCCGGCAGCCGGGGGAAGGCCATGAAGTCGAGCTGGTCCGGGGTCGCGAGGGTCTCCGTCCACATCGGCGCCTCGACACCCCGGACCGCGGAGTCCGGGGCGCCCGGCAGATAGGCGGCCGGATCCCAGTCGTAGGACCGCCGCACCTCCACGTGGCCCGCCCAGTCCAGGCCCAGCGGGGTGTCCTCGGTGTACTTCATGTCCAGGTACGTCCGGTCGGCCGGGGACAGGATCAGCCCGGTCCCGTTCCGCGCGGCCTCGGCGACCCGGGCCTTCTCCTCGGCACTGGTGCCGTCCAGGCCCCAGTACTGGACGAGCGCGCCCTTGGCCGGGCCCGCCGCGGCCAGCTGGTGCCAGCCGATGACCGTCTTGCCGTACTCGGCGACGATCGGCTGCACCCGGTCCATGAACGCCGCGAAGTCCTCGGGCGGGGTGGAGTGCGCCTCGTCGCCGCCGATGTGGAGGTGGCGGCCCGGGGTGAGCGCGGCGAGTTCGCGCACGACGTCGTCGACGAAGTCGTACGTGACGTCCTTGTCCACGCACAGCGTGGAGAAGCCGACCTCGATGCCGGTGTACAGCGGCGGCGCCGCGCCGTCGCAGTTCAGTTCTGCGTAGGAGGCGAGGGCCGCGTTGGTGTGGCCCGGCATGTCGATCTCGGGGACGACCTCCAGGTGGCGGGAGGCGGCGTAGCGGACGATCTCCCTGTAGTCGTCCTTGGTGTAATGGCCGCCTGGGCCGCCGCCGGCCTGGGTGGAGCCGCCGTACGTCGCCAGGCGCGGCCAGGAGTCGATGGCGATGCGCCAGCCCTGGTCGTCGCTGAGGTGCAGGTGGAGCTTGTTGTACTTGTAGAGGGCGACCCGGTCGATGTAGCGCTTGACCTCGTCGACGGTGAAGAAGTGCCGGGAGACGTCGAGCATGGCGCCGCGCCAGCCGTAGCGCGGGGTGTCCTCGATGGTGCCGCCCGCGACCAGCCAGGGGCCGCTCTGCACGGAGTCCTTCTCGACGGTGGCGGGCAGGAGCTGGCGGAGGGTCTGGACGCCGTGGAAGAGACCGGCGGCCTCGCGGGCGGTGATGGTGACGCCGTCGCTCCCGCTGTCGAGGCGGTAGCCCTCGTCGCCGTACGGGCCCTCGGCCAGGCGCAGCCGGATGCCGCCGTGGCCGTCGGAGGTGACGGGGAGCCGGTAGCCGGTGGAGGGCCGCAGGATCTCGGCGAGGTAGTCGCCGACCCGGCGGACCTCGCTGGAGTCGTCGACACGGATCCGGGTGGAGCGGGTGACGCGGTACGGGGCACCGCCCGGGTCGACCGAGGCGGGGGCCGGGATCACCCGGTCCAGGGGGGTCGCGGCCGTCTTCCGGACCGGTCCGGCGCCGGTGGTCATGGCGCCGACCGTCGCCACCAGCAGCAGCGACCCCAGCAGCCGGGGCAGGCGGGGAGCCGTTCTGTGGTGCCGTCGGTGAGGTGTCACGGGCGCTCCCTTCACGATGGTGCGCGGATGGGTGTGGGCGGTGGGCGGGTGCGGGCGGTGGGCAGGACCACTTTCCCTCACAACCGCCGTACGCAGAAGCGGTGGAACAATCCCCGCATGGCGGAAATCATCCAGAAGGACGGAACGTGGGTCTTCGACGGCGACACCCTGCGGCTGACTCCCGGACGGGACAAGAACGTCAGCCTGCTGCGCAAGGAACTGGGTGAACTGCTCGTCCCCCTGTCGGCGTTGGCGGGCATATCCTTCGAACAGGGCAAGAAGTCGGGGCGGCTGCGGCTGCGCCTGCGGGACGGCGCCGACCCCTTGCTGCACGCGACCGCCGGCCGGCTGGCCGAGCCGCACGACCCCTACCGGCTGACCGTGGACTCCGACCGGTACGGGGTCGCCGAGTACTTCGTGGACGAGGTGCGCAACGCCCTGCTCCTCGACCAGGTCCCGTCCGGCCCGGTGGACGCCTACCTGCTGCCCGGCCCCTCGGTCCCGCTGTCGGTGTCCGCCGGGGACGGGGTCGCCAGTTTCGACGGTGAGCGGGTGCGCCTGGAGTGGAAGTGGCAGGCGGAGGAGGCCAAGTCGGCCGGGGGCCCGCGCACCCTGCCCCTGTCGGACATCGCCGCGGTGGAGTGGCAGCCGACGGTCGGGCTGGAGAACGGCCACCTCCGCTTCACCGTGCGGGCGGCGCCGACCAAGGCGCCGCCCAAGTACGACCCGAACGCGGTGGAGCTGTGGGGCTTCAAGAGGGACCCGCTGATGGCGCTGGTGGCCGCGGCCGTGCAGGCCCGTCTCCCGCACCCGTCCGCACCGGCCGCCCCCGCCGCCCTGGGCGACGCCCCGCCGCCCGGGGACGCGCCCGCTCCGGTGCCCGCCGCTCCCGCGTCCCCCGCCGCCCCCGCCGAGGACGATCACGACGCGCTGCTGCGGCGGCTGCGTGAACTGGGCGACCTGCACCGCTCCGGAGTACTGACGGACGAGGAGTTCGCCCTGGCCAAACAGGCGGTCCTGAAGCGCATGTAGACATACCGGTCGACCCGCATCCGGCCCGCCTGCCCGAAATCGGGCAGGATTCTTGCGAAACCCTCCCCCGTACCTCAGGATCTACCGAGTGCACGACGAACTCGTTGATCACCTGACGCGGTCCACTCCCCTGAACCGGGGCGAGGCACTGCGCGTGATCCAGGACGTGCTCGCCTACTTCGACGAGACGACCGAGGAATTCGTCCGTCGCCGCCACCGCGAGCTCCAGGCCCAGGGCCTGGTGAACGCGGTGATCTTCGAACAGATCGAGGCGGACCTGAAATACCGGGCGGTCGCACCGCCGGAGCTGTCGCTCCGCCAGCTGCGCCGCATCGTCTACGGCTGAGAAGCCGAAGAGGACACGAGGTTTACGTATACATGTGCGGAATCGTCGGATACATCGGCAAGCGTGACGTCGCGCCCCTGCTGCTGGAGGGCCTCCAGCGCCTGGAGTACCGCGGCTACGACTCGGCGGGCATCGTCGTCACGTCCCCGAAGGCGGCCGGCCTGAAGATGGTCAAGGCCAAGGGCCGGGTCCGTGACCTGGAGGCCAGGGTCCCGGCACGCTTCAAGGGCACCACCGGCATCGCCCACACCCGCTGGGCCACCCACGGCGCCCCGTCCGACGAGAACGCCCACCCGCACATGTCGGCCGACCACAAGGTCGCCGTCGTGCACAACGGCATCATCGACAACGCCGCCGACCTGCGCCGCAAACTGGAGGCGGACGGCGTCGAGTTCCTCTCCGAGACCGACACCGAGGTCCTCGTCCACCTCATCGCCCGCTCCGAGGCCGTCAAGCTCGAGGACAAGGTCCGCGAGACCCTCCGGGTGATCGAGGGCACGTACGGCATCGCCGTGATGCACGCCGACTTCCCCGAGCGCATCGTCGTCGCCCGCAACGGCTCGCCGGTCGTCCTCGGCATCGGCGAGAAGGAGATGTTCGTCGCCTCGGACATCGCCGCGCTGGTCACCCACACCCGCCAGATAGTCACCCTCGACGACGGCGAGATGGCCACCCTCAAGGCCGACGACTTCCGTACGTACACCACCGAGGGCACCCGTACCACCTCGGAGCCCACCACCGTGGAGTGGGAGGCCGCCTCCTACGACATGGGCGGCCACGACACCTACATGCACAAGGAGATCCACGAGCAGGCCGAGGCCGTGGACCGCGTGCTGCGCGGCCGGATCGACGACCGCTTCTCCACCGTGCACCTCGGCGGCCTGAACCTGGACGCCCGCGACGCGCGTGCCGTGCGCCGGGTGAAGATCCTCGGCTGCGGCACCTCGTACCACGCGGGCCAGATCGGCGCCCAGATGATCGAGGAGCTGGCCCGCATCCCCGCGGACGCCGAGCCCGCCTCCGAGTTCCGCTACCGCAACGCGGTCGTCGACCCCGACACCCTGTACATCGCCGTCTCCCAGTCCGGTGAGACGTACGACGTGCTGGCCGCCGTGCAGGAGCTGAAGCGCAAGGGCGCCCGCGTCCTGGGCATCGTCAACGTGGTCGGCTCGGCGATCGCCCGCGAGGCCGACGGCGGCATGTACGTGCACGCCGGCCCCGAGGTCTGCGTCGTCTCCACCAAGTGCTTCACCAACACCTGCGTCGCCTTCGCGCTGCTGGCCCTGCACCTGGGCCGCACCCGCGACCTGTCCGTGCGCGACGGCAAGCGGATCATCGAGGGCCTGCGCAAGCTGCCCGCGCAGATCGCCGAGATGCTGGAGCAGGAGGAGAACGTCAAGAAGCTGGCCGCGCAGTACGCCGACGCCCGCTCGATGCTCTTCATCGGCCGCGTGCGGGGCTACCCGGTCGCCCGCGAGGCCTCCCTGAAGCTGAAGGAGGTCTCCTACATCCACGCCGAGGCCTACCCGGCCTCCGAGCTGAAGCACGGCCCGCTCGCCCTGATCGAGCCGGCCCTGCCGACGGTCGCGATCGTGCCGGACGACGACCTGCTGGAGAAGAACCGCGCGGCCATGGAGGAGATCAAGGCCCGCAGCGGCCAGATCCTCGCCGTCGCCCACCAGGAGCAGGAGAAGGCCGACCACACCATCGTCGTCCCGAAGAACGAGGACGAACTCGACCCCATCCTGATGGGCATCCCGCTCCAACTCCTCGCCTACCACACGGCGCTGGCGCTCGGCCGGGACATCGACAAGCCCCGCAACCTCGCCAAGTCGGTGACGGTGGAGTAGGGCGGGGCGTCCTCTTCCGCAGGACCCACCGGAGCGGCCCCCGGCACACGGGGGCCGCTCCGGTACGCCGGGCGCGTCAGGGAATGACCACCACGGGCCGCTTCGCGCGCTTGGCGAGCCGGCCGGCGACGGAGCCGAAGAGACGGCCCACCAGGCCGTGGCTGGAGCCGACGACGATGGCGTCCGCCTCGTACTCCCGCCCCACCTCCTCGAGTTCGTGGCAGATGTCGCCACCGCGCTCGACCAGGATCCAGGGCACCTCGGTGAGGTAGTCCGCGCACGCCAGCTCCAGACCCAGCACCTCGGTGCGGTGGTCCGGTACGTCGACGAAGACGGGGGGCTCGCAGCCCGCCCACACGGTGGTGGGCAGCCGGTTGGCGACATGCACGATGACCAGGCCCGAGCCGAGCCGGCGTGCCATGCCGATGGCGTACGCGAGGGCACGCTCACTGGAAGTGGAGCCGTCGAAGCCGACGACGACACCGTGCTTGAAGGCTGGGTCGCACGACTGGCGTGGCTCTTCGGCCGCCAGGGGCTCGGCCGCCGTAGGTTCGGCGACGGGCCGCTTGCGGTCCGCGGGTTCGAAGAATTCGTGACCGGCCATGGCTGTCTCGGCGTTTTTATCCTCTATGGGGGACAACAGTGTGCGGCGGATCTGTGTGTCCGGGAATCATCTTCCCAAGCCCATACCCCCAAGGGTACGGCGCCACGCCTCCTTCGCCCAGATCCCGCGCAGGGTCCGCCGCGGGTTCCCCGGAGCATGCCCGAGGGGGCGCCCGTAACGCAATGGTTGCTGCGTTGTACAGGCGGTTTGCACGGGATTCAACTGTCCGTGATCAGTCGTGACCGACGCGTCGCACGGGCGTTGATCCCCATGCCGTCAGCCCAGGGAGCCCGCATGTCCGGACCGCACCAGCCCGTCGAGCCGCCGTCCGGCACCCCTCGCACACCCCGCGACCCCGCCGCCCCTGCCGCCCCTGCCGCTCCCGACGGCCCGGAACCGACCGCGCCGCTCCGGGACGGCGTCACCGACCTCGTCCGCTGGGCGGCCTTCAGCTGTTTCCTCGTCCCGGTCGTGCTCCTCTGGTACGGCACCTCCTTCGCCGGCACCGCCGGCACCGCCCTCGGCCTGGCCGCCGTCACCGGCGCCTGCCGGCTGCTGCTGCGCCGGTCCGAGCGCGGCGCGGCCCGGCCGGCCGGCGACCATCGCACGGGACGGGCCGGGCGCCGGCACCGGGCCGGACGGCCGGCCCGCGGGCGCGGACGGCACGCGGGGCGAAAGACACCGGTCGACTGACCGGTTTCCGCGCACGCGTCCGCTTCTTTTCAGCCAACTTCCACCGGTGGCTCATCCCTGGCCCCCACTACCCCCAAAACACCGTTTCACCTGCACGGAAAGGGTCCCGAGGGCCCCGCGCACCCTACGGGGATTGGCCACTGACACAAGGCGCACTTCCCTGGGGCGCCCCAGAGTGCAACGCTTCGTGATCGACTGCTTCACGCCAAGTTGCCATGTCGATAATGTCCCAAGTGCCGAACCGGCCACCTCGGCTCGACGGGACGCAGTAGATTCGATCTTGACTGTCTACGGCGGGGGACTCGTGCAGGACCGAGGGGAAACGTGTTGGAGCGACAGACCCGAAGGGAACAGGGCGCCGCGACCACCGAGGGGGGCTTAGCGGTTATGAGCCACGACTCCACCGCCGCGCCGGAAACCACGGCCCGGAAGCTCACCGGGCGACGCCGCAAGGAGATCGTCGCGGTGCTGCTGTTCAGCGGCGGCCCCATCTTCGAGAGTTCCATACCGCTGTCGGTGTTCGGGATCGACCGCCAGGACGCCGGCGTGCCGCGCTACCGGCTGCTGGTGTGCGCCGGCGAGGACGGCCCGCTGCGCACCACCGGGGGCCTGGAACTCACCGCGCCCCAGGGCCTGGAGGCGATCTCACGGGCCGGCACCGTCGTGGTGCCCGCCTGGCGGTCGATCACCTCTCCGCCACCGGAGGACGCGCTCGACGCACTGCGCCGGGCGCACGAGGAGGGTGCCCGCATAGTCGGGCTGTGCACCGGCGCCTTCGTGCTCGCGGCGGCCGGGCTGCTGGACGGCCGCCCCGCCACCACCCACTGGATGTACGCGCCGACGCTGGCCAAGCGCTATCCGTCGGTGCACGTCGATCCGCGCGAGCTGTTCGTGGACGACGGCGACGTGCTGACGTCGGCGGGCACGGCGGCCGGCATCGACCTGTGCCTGCACATCGTGCGCACGGACCACGGCAACGAGGCGGCCGGCGCGCTGGCCCGCCGCCTGGTGGTCCCGCCGCGCCGCTCGGGCGGTCAGGAGCGCTACCTCGACCGGTCTTTACCGGAGGAGATCGGCGCCGACCCGCTCGCCGAGGTCGTCGCCTGGGCGCTGGAGCACCTCCACGAGCAGTTCGACGTGGAGACGCTGGCGGCCCGCGCGTACATGAGCCGCCGCACCTTCGACCGCCGCTTCCGCTCGCTGACGGGCAGCGCGCCGCTGCAGTGGCTGATCACCCAGCGGGTGCTCCAGGCGCAGCGTCTGCTGGAGACGTCCGACTACTCGGTGGACGAGGTCGCGGGCCGCTGCGGCTTCCGTTCGCCGGTGGCGCTGCGCGGCCACTTCCGGCGCCAGCTCGGCTCGTCCCCGGCCGCCTACCGGGCCGCGTACCGGGCCCGCCGTCCGCAGGGCGACCGCGCGGTGGACCCGGAGTCGTCCGGTGGCCCACGGCACAGCGCACCGCCGGAGCCGGTCCCGCTGTCGGCGGAGAACGCGGTCCCGTTCCAGTCCCGCCGCACCGCGGCACCGCTGCCCGCCGCGGCGGCGAGCCTGCCGGGGCAGCGCGGCGCGCCCTGAATCCGTGAAACGCCGGACGGGCATTTCAGCCCGTCCGGCGTTTGAGGACGAGGCCGTCCGGGCCGAAGCGGGGGCCCGGGGGCGGCAGCCCCCGGCGAGGCCCACACCGGCGCCGGGGGACCGGACGGCCGACGTCAGCCGTAGGCTGTCCGCATGAACGATCGCATGGTGTGGATCGACTGCGAGATGACCGGCCTCTCGCTGTCCGACGACGCGCTCATCGAGGTTGCCGCCCTCGTCACCGACTCCGAGCTGAACATCCTCGGCGAGGGTGTCGACATCGTCATCCGTCCGCCGGAGCGGGCCCTTGAGACGATGCCGGAGGTGGTGCGTCAGATGCACACCGCGTCCGGCCTGCTCGCGGAGCTCGACGGCGGCACGACGCTGGCGGACGCCGAGGCGCAGGTCCTGGCGTATGTGCGGGAGCACGTGAAGGAGCCGGGCAGGGCCCCGCTGTGCGGCAACTCGGTCGGCACCGACCGCGGCTTCCTGCTGAGGGACATGGCGACCCTGGAGGGCTACCTCCACTACCGGATCGTCGACGTCTCCTCGGTCAAGGAGCTGGCCCGCCGGTGGTACCCGCGGGCGTACTTCAACAGCCCCGAGAAGAACGGCAACCACCGCGCGCTCGCCGACATCCGCGAGTCCATCGCCGAACTGCGCTACTACCGGGAAGCGGTCTTCGTCCCGCAGCCCGGACCCGACACCGACACCGCGAAGGCGATCGCCGCGAAGCACGTCGTGACCGCCCGGTAAAAGGCGTGCGCAAGCACCCCTTCGGACCCTGTACACTTTTTCTCAGCCGGTCGGGGAACCGCCTCGCGGGATTCCAGTACCGGCCTTGGTGGGTGTAGCTCAGTTGGTAGAGCACCTGGTTGTGGTCCAGGTGGCCGCGGGTTCAAGTCCCGTCACTCACCCTGACACGTCAGCCGGTGGCCTCGCGAGAGGCCACCGGCTGACGGCGTTGTGGGGGCGCCCCGCCACCCCCTTCCGGCAGGAGACGGGCCAGAGCCCGTCGGACCGGCCCTAGAACCCGCGCCGGCTCTCCCGCGCCAGCAGCACCAGCAGATACGCACCGCCGACACACACGGTGACCGAGCCGGTCGGGAGGAGCACGTCCGGGATCGCGTGCTGCGCCGCGAGGTCGGCGGCGAGCAGCAGCACCGCGCCGACGAGCGCCGAACCGGCGAGGTCCACGGAGGTGCCGTGACCGGTGAGGCGGCGGGCGATCTGCGGTGCCGCCAGCGCGACGAACGCGATGGGGCCCGCCGCGGCGGTCACCGCGGCCGTCGCGACCACACCGAGGACGACCAGCAGCACCTTCGTACGCTCGACCGGTACGCCGAGCATCGCCGCCGTGTCGTCGCCGAGTTCGAGCCGCCGCATCCTGCGCTGCGCCACCGGGGCCGCTGCCGCGACCGCCGCCAGCACGAGGGCCGCCACGGCGATGGCGGGCCAGCCGACGGCGTTCAGCGAGCCGGCGCCCCACACCGCGGCGCGCAGTGCCGTGTCGACGTCGGCCTTCACCAGGAACCAGGTGTTGAGCGAGTGGAGCAGCGCGCCCACCGCGATGCCCACGATGATGAGCCTGAAGCCCTGCACACCCCGCCGGAACGCCAGCAGATACACGGCGAAGGCGGTGATCAGGCCCCCGGCGAGCGCCCCCGCCGCCAGCACCGAGTAGCTGGTCGCCCCGGCCAGCAGGCCGACGACCACCCCCGTGTACGAGCCGGTGGTGAAGCCGATCACGTCGGGGCTGCCGAGCGGGTTGCGGGTGAGGGACTGGAAGACCGCGCCGCCCACGGCGAGGGCGGCCCCGAAGAGCACGGCGGCGGCGATGCGCGGCGCCCGCCACTCCAGGACGACCGTGCGGACACCGCGGTCCGCGGTCCCCGTGAGGACGGAGGCCAGGTCGCCGAGGCTCAGGGGATAACTGCCCAGGGTGAAGGCCCACAGGGCCAGCGCGATCAGTACGAGCCCCAGCACCGCGCACACCACGACCGCGCGGCGCGCCACCCGCAGGCTCAGCGGGCCCGCTCTGAGGACGAACATCCCGCTCACAGTCCCCTCGCCCGGCTCGTGCGCACCAGCATGACCAGTACGGGCGCGCCGATCAGCGGCATCATCACGCCGACCGGCAGTTCGGCGGGGCTCACGATCAGCCGGCCCAGGACGTCGGCGACCAGCACGATCGCCGGGGCGAGGACGGCGGAGTAGGCGAGGATCCAGCGCCAGTCGGGCCCGGTGAGCCACCGCACGGCGTGCGGCACCATCAGGCCGACGAACAGCAGGGGGCCCGCCGCGGCCGTCGCCGCCCCGCACAGCAGGGTCACCGCGATCACGACGCCGGACCGGGTCGCGCCGACCCGCAGTCCGACGGCTCGCGCGGCGTCGTCGCCGAGCGCGATCGCGTTGAGCGGGCGCGCGCAGCAGACGGCGGCCAGCAGGCCGGCCAGGACGAAGGGCGCGACCGCCGCGGCGGTGCCCGTCGGGCGGTCGGTGATGGTGCCCGCTCCCCAGAACCTCATGCGGTCGAAGGTCTCCGTGTCGATCAGTGCGAGGGTCTCGGAGATGCCGGACAGCACCGCCGTGAAGGCCACCCCGACGAGGATGAGCCGCAGGGGCGAGAGGCCGCCCCGTCCGCCGCTCGCGGCGAGGTGGACCACCGCCGCACCGGCGATCGCCCCGGCGAACGCGAACGGCAGGTACTGCTCGATGCGGGTGACCCCGAAGACGGCCACGCCCAGGGTGACGGCGAAGCCGGCGCCCGCGTTGACTCCGAGGACTCCGGGGTCGGCGAGCGGGTTGCGGGTGAGCGCCTGGATGAGCGCCCCCGCCACGCCCAGGGAGACCCCGACGAGGACGCCGAGCACGGTGCGGTCCACGCGGGCGTCGCTGACGGTGGCGTGGGACGCGGAGCCGTCCGGGTCGGTGAGGGCCTGCCACACCACGTCCGGGGGGAGCATCGCCGAGCCGATCGCCACGCTGAGCAGCACCGCCGCCAGGAGCACGCCGACGGCGGCGCCCAGGCCGAGGAAGCGGCGTGCCGTGGGGCGCGACGACCGGGCCGGCGGACGCGCGGCCTTCGTCGCGAGCACCTGTGCCATCCGACCTCCTTGATCCGCTCGGTGATCCGGACAGCCCGGACTACTGGAGAACACGCGCGACACACTGGAAAATCGCACAACATCTGGACCTGATCCCGCTTCAGCGGCCGCCGAGCGCCCCCACCGCGTCCGCCGTGAGCGCGCTCACCGGGACGCCGGACTCGCGGCTCAGCGCGCGCAGCAGCCCGGCCCGGGTCGCGTAGCCGGCCGCCCTGGCAGCCGCCGTCAGCTCGCCACCGCCGAGTATGTGCTCGACGGCGGCGTTCATCCTGGCCCGGTTGCGCCACCGTGTGAAGGGAAGCCCGGTCTCGTCGAGGAGGACGCGCTGTACCTGACGAGGGCTCATCCGGTGCTGTGCGGCGAGCCGCTCGAGCGTCAGGGAGGGGGTGCGCAGGGCCTCCCGGGCGAGTGCGCGCACCGCGGGATGGGTGGGCAGGACCACCGGGAAGTACTGCCGGGAGATACCCCGCAGCACATGGCCGATGGCCTGGCGGAACGGCCGTACCTCCTCCGTCGTGGCCGGCGCGGCGCCGAGCGCGGTGGTCATGATCTCGATGATCGCGGGGACCACCCCGAGCGGTTGCACACGGCATCGTGGCCGGTCGTCGGGGGTGAGGGTGGGGCCGAGCGCCATGCCGCCGCCGTCGATGCGCAGCGCGTGCGGCACGCGGGGAGCGATCCACACGGCCTCCTGGCGCCCGAGCCGCCACTCCTCGCCGTCGGCCAGCAGGAGGGCGGTCCCGGTCACGACGTAGACGAGGTGCGGCTCGTCGTGCTGGTGCGTGTCGTGGCCGAGGAAGCGGATGGCGTTCTCGGCGACCACGGTGCCGAGCGATGTCACCGGCAAGCGTGCCTCCCGTACCTGCGATGTGTCGTGTCCGTCACCGGCGATGTCGCACTCGGATCGACGCCACGGACCCAGCGAGGTTAGCCTCACCTTACCCAACAGCTCAACAGTCGCTCCTGCCCAGCCACGTGAGGTCCCATGCTTGCTCCTGCCCGCCTGCTCGCCGTCGCCCTCGTCGCCGCGCTGGCCCTCACCGGCTGCGCCGCCTCCGACTCCTCGGGCGACGGGGACAAGGCGTCCGCCGCGAAGACCCGTACGGTCAGGACCGACTACGGCGAGGTGAAGGTGCCCACCGAGCCGGAGCGGGTGGTCGTCCTGAACCACGCGCTCGCCGGATACCTCTACGACCTCGACGTACCGGTGCGGGCCACGATCCCCGAGGACGCCGACGGCAAGGGCGAGTTCTCCCCGCACTGGGCCAGGGAGGCCAAGGAGGACGGTACGACGTTCCTGCCGTGGAGCGTCGACGGCTTCGACCTGGAGGCGATCCTCGCCCTTGACCCCGACCTCATCGTCGGCGGTGGTATCGGCTTCCCGCTGTTCCAGGCGGAGAAGGTGTACGACGACCTCTCCGACATCGCTCCGACGGTGCTGGTCGGCAAGAAGCTCGGCGACTGGCGGAGTCAGTTCTCCTTCCTCGCCGACGACGTGTTCGGCAAGGTCGACGTCTACGACCGGCACCTGGCCGCCTACGACGAGCGGGTCACCGAGGTGAAGGCGGCGATCACACCGCCGCCCGGCCCCGTGTCCTTCCTGGCCTTCACCGGGGACGGCACCGCCTACGGCCTGGTGGAGAACGTGGGCCTGCCGAGCGAGTTCGAGAAGGTCGGCATCGAGCCGGCGCCGGTCTTCGCCGAGGGCGGCTTCGAGGTGTACGGCGGGGGCGGCGACATGTTCGAGCTGTCGACGGAGAAGGCCGGGCAGACCATCACCCAGCCGTCCGTGTTCGTGATGGGCTTCAACGGCGACACGACCGACGTCGCCACGCTCAGGAAGAACCCGGTCTACGGCGCGCTGCCCGCCTTCAGGTCGCACCACGCCTACGACCTGCCGTACTGGGTGCTGCGCGGCGACTACGACGAGTCGATGGCCCTGCTCGACATCATCGAGAAGCGGTTCGCCTGATGGCCGCCCAACGCGCGTACACGACGCATCCGCTCGTCCTGCGCCGGGTCACGGTCCGCCGCGTCCAGGAGGTGACGCCCCGGATGCGGCGCGTCGTCCTCGGCGGCGACCAGCTCGCTTCGTTCACCCGGGACGGGATCGAGCACCCGGCCTTCGCGGCGCCCGGGTTCGACGATCACATCAAGGTGATCCTGGCCTCGGACGGGGACGTCCGGGCGGCGCTGCCCGCCCAGTTGCCGCACGGCATCGAGTGGACACCGGCCGGGAACCGGCTGACCCGCGACTACACGCCCCGGCGGGTGGACGTGGAGGCGGGCGAGTTCGACCTCGACTTCGTGGCGCACGGCGACGGCCCCGCGTCGGCCTGGGCGGCGTCGGCGCGGGTCGGCGACGAACTGTGGTTCGTGGGGCCGAAGTCGTCGCTGCGGCTGCCGGAGCGGCTGGACTGGATCTGGCTGATCGGGGACGAGACCGCGCTGCCCGCGATCGGCCGCTTCCTCGACGAGCGTCCGCTCGACGCGCCGGCCCACGTCCTGGTGACCGTCCCGGACGACTCAGCGCGCCAGGAGCCGGCCCTGCGGGACGGCGACACGGTCACCTGGGTGACCGCCGAGCCCGGTGACGCGGCGGCGCTGGAGGCCGCCGTGCGCGCGCTGCCGGTTCCGGCGGGCGAGGGGTACGCCTGGGCGGCGGCGGAGAGCCGGGCGCTGCTGCCGGTACGCCGCTACCTGCGACGCGAGCGTAAACTCGCCAAGGACCGCCTGAACATCACGGGCTACTGGCACCACGAGGAGCCCGGCACGGCGGAACCGGGGGCAGCGGGGACTTCGGGAGACGCGGGGAAGGTTGTCGCGGAAGTACCGGCGCGTATTCCGTCACCGCTGCCGTGGCTGGTCACGCGGGCCGCGGTGCAGCTCGGCGTGATCGACGCGGTCGCCGACGCGCCGGGCGTCACGCTCGGGGCGCTCGCGTCCCACGTGGGCGTGCCCGCGGCGGGTGTCGGCGCGCTGCTGCCCCTGCTCACCGCGCACGGCGTGGTCGTCGGCGACGAGACCGGGCTGCGGCTCGGCCCGGCGGGCGAGGAGCTGCTCGACGACCACGAGCGCGAGGAGTACGCGGGCCAGGAGGCAGAACTGCTGCTCTCGCTGGCCCGGTTGGCCCCCGCGCTGCGAAACGGCACCTCGTCCTGGCGGGAGGCCTCGCACACGACCCTGCGCGACGCCGTGGCCCAGGACGCGGACCGCTACGGTGAACTGGTCGAGGAGTGCGAGCAGTTGCTCTTCCTCCTGACCGGCCTCACGGCCGACCCCCTCTGGGAGGGCGTCGACACCTGTCTGCTCACCGGGCCGGGCAGCGCGTCCGTCGCCGCCGCCCTCGACGACGCCGGACGCCGGCCACGGCTGCGTGTCGCGGAAGGTGACGTGCCCGCGGCGGTCCTGCGCGAGGCCGTCCAGGCACCGGAGCGGATCGACTGGACGGCGGGGCCCGCCGACGTCGCCGTCGCCGCGAAGGCCCTCGCGTACCGGACCGATCACGAGGCCGCGCTCCTGCTCACGGAGCTGGCCGGCTGGGCGGCGACGGCGGTCGTCGTCGAGGCCTCCCGCCCCGACGGCCTGAGCCCGCACGCGGCCGAGGCGGCCCTTCAGGCGTACGCCGCGACCGGCGCTCCCTTGCGCGACTCCGCCGCGATCGCCGCTCTCGCGGAGCGGACGGGCTGGTACGTCGACCGTGTCGTCGCCCTCGGCTGGGGCACGGAGGCCACGGTGCTGCGCCGCGCCTGACGCCCCGCGAGCCCGACCCTCCTGCCCACTCGGCCACCCACACGTCAGCCGGTGTCCTCGCCAGAGGTCACCGGCCGAGAGGTTCCGCCCTGGGCGCCGGCCCTGTCAGGACGGTCCGCGCCCCGTCCTCGGTCCGGGCGGCGTCACGACGACGCCCGCTCCACCAACTCCGTCGCCAGCACCGTCTGGTGCCGCTGCTCCGGCCCCCGCGAGGCCGCCGGACGGCGGTCCGCGATCTCGGTCAGCAGCAGGTCCGTCATCGCGCGGCCCATCTCCTCGATGGGCTGCCGCACGCTGGTGAGCGGCGGCTCCATGTGGCGGGCGATGGCCGAGTCGTCGTAGCCGACCAGCGCCACGTCGTCCGGGATGCGCCGGCCCGCCTCGCGCAGGGCCTGACGGGCGCCGGCCGCGGTGACGTCCGAGGCGGCGAAGACCGCGTCCACGTCGGGCCGGCGGCGCAGCAGTTCCGCCATCGCGCGGCGCCCGCCCTCCTCGCTGAAGTCCCCCGCCTCGATGAGCTGTTCGTCCGCCGGGTGGCCGGCGTCGCGCAGGGCCGCGCGGTAGCCGTCGGCGCGCCGCTGGGCACCGTAGACGTCGAGGCGTCCGGTGATGTGCGCGATCTGGCGCCGTCCGCGGGACAGCAGGTGCTCGACGGCCGAGCGGGCGCCGCCGTAGTTGTCCGAGTCCACCGACGCCAGCGGTTCCCGGGCCGAGCGCGGGCCGCTGATGACCGCGGGGATCTCCAGCTGGGCCAGCATGTCGGGCAGCGGGTCGTCGGCGTGCACCGACACCAGCAGGACGCCGTCCACGCGGTGCGCGGCCAGGTACTGGGCGAGCCGTTGCCGCTCCCGGTCGCTGCCCGCGAAGATCAGCAGCAGCTGCATGTCGGTGTCGGAGATCTCCGCGCCGACGCCCCGCAGCATGTCCGAGAAGTACGGCTCGGCGAAGAAGCGGGTCTCCGGCTCGGGGACCACCAGCGCGATCGCGTTGGTGCGGTTGGCGGCCAGGGCACGGGCGGCGGTGTTCGGGACGTAGCCGAGTTCGGCGACGGCCGCCTCGACGGCCGCCCGGGTCGTGTCGCTGACCCGGGGCGAGCCGTTGATCACCCGGGAGACGGTGCCACGGCCGACACCGGCCCGGGCGGCGACCTCCTCCAGGGTCGGACGTCTGACGCCCCGGCTCCCCCCACCCTTGACCGCCATGGTCGTCGCCTTCCCTTCGCAGCTGTCAGGCCTGGAATGTAACAGCCCCGGCGCTGCCCTCCCCGACCCCGTTGGTTCCGTGCCGGGGCCGGGACGGTCCTCCCCCGCCGTGCCGGTGGCGGACGAGGGGGCGCGGCCGGCCAGCGGCGGCGCTCCCCCCGGCGGAGGCGGACCAGAGCGTCAGCCCTTGCCGCCGGCCGCGGCCGGCAGCGCGTTGTGCCGGATCACGTCGGCGTACCAGTGGGCGCTCGTCTTGGGGATGCGGCGCTGGGTGGAGTAGTCGACGTAGACGGCACCGAAGCGCTTGGAATAGCCGTACGACCACTCGAAGTTGTCCAGCAGGGACCACAGGAAGTACCCGCGGACGTCCGCCCCGTCGGCGATGGCCCGCCGGACGGCGTCCAGGTGGGAGTGGAGGTAGGCGACGCGCTGCGGGTCGTTCACCCGGCCCTCGGGGGAGATGTAGTCGTCGAAGGCGGCACCGTTCTCGGTGACCATCAGCGGCAGACCCGGGTGGGACTTCGCCAGGCCGGTCAGCAGGGTGTGCAGCCCGTCCGCGTCGATGGCCCAGTTCATCGCGGTGACGTCGTCGTTGGCGAGGTGGAAGGCGACGTCCTTGGCACCGGTCCACGGGGTGTGGTCGCTGGCGCCGTGGCCGTCGTTGTGGGTGGCGCCGGCGCCGTCCGCAGGCCGGGAGACCACGGTCGGCGAGTAGTAGTTGACGCCGAGCACGTCGATGGGCCGGGAGATCTCGGCCAGGTCGCCGTCGCGGACCAGCTCGTTCCAGTCGACGAGGTGCGACGTGTCGGCGATCAGGTCCTCGGGGTAGGCGCCGTCGAGGATCGGGCCGGTGAAGACCCGGTTGCCGACCGCGTCGATCCGGCGGGCCGCCTCGATGTCCCCGGGGGCGTCGGTGAGGGGGCGGACCTGGTGCAGGTTGAGCGTGATGGAGGTCTGGGCGGACGCCGGCAGGATCGTGCGCAGCGCGCCGACCGCGCGGCCGTGGGCCAGGTTGAGGTGGTGGGCGGCGCGCAGGGTGGCGGCGGGGTCGGTGCGGCCGGGGGCGTGCACGCCGGAGCCATAGCCGAGGAAGGCGCTGCACCACGGCTCGTTGAGGGTGGTCCACACGCCGACGCGGTCGCCGAGGGCGCGGGCCATGATGCCGGCGTAGTCGGCGAACCGGTCGGCGGTGTCGCGGTGCGGCCAGCCGCCGGCGTCCTCCAGCTCCTGGGGCAGGTCCCAGTGGTAGAGGGTGGCGACGGGGGTGATCCCCGCCTCCAGAAGCTCGTCGGTCAGGCGGCGGTAGAAGTCCAGGCCGCGTTCGACGGCGGGGCCCCGGCCGGTGGGCTGGACCCGGGACCAGGAGACGGAGAAGCGGTACGCCTTCAGGCCGAGGTCCTTCATCAGCGCCACGTCGTCGCGGTACCGGTGGTAGTGGTCGGCGGCGATGTCACCGGTGTCGCCGTTGCGGACCTTGCCGGGGGTGTGGCTGAAGGTGTCCCAGATGGAGGGCGTGCGGCCGTCCTCGGCGGCGGCGCCCTCCACCTGGTAGGCGGCGGTGGCGGTGCCCCAGACGAAACCTGTCGGGAAGGAGGTGTCGGAGGCCGACTGGGCAGTGGTCTCGGGTCGTACGGCGGTCATGGTGAGAACGCTCCCAAATGGCGTGGAGGAGGACCGGACGGGACAGGGTGGTCCGGCGGGGAGGGAAGGCGGGCCCGTCCGCGCGGGGTCGGTGCGCGGGGCGGGCCCTGCCGGGTGCGGCGGACGGGCCCGCGTGCGGGGCGGGCCCGTCCGGATACGGCGGTGGGTGTCAGCCCTTGACGGCGCCCGCCATGATGCCTCCGACGATCTGCTTGCCGAAGACCACGAAGACGATCAGCAGCGGCAGCGTGCTGATCAGCGCTCCGGCCATGACGATGCTCTGGTCGGGGGTGTAGGAGGCGCTGAGCTGGCCGAGCGCCACCTGGAGGGTGGGGTTCTCCTGGCTCAGGGCGAGGAACGGCCAGAAGAAGTCGTTCCACGCCTGGACGAAGGTGAGCATGCCGAGCACCATCATCGCGGGCCGGGCCACGGGAAGGACGACGGCCCACACGATGCGGAAGTTGCTCGCCCCGTCCACCTTGGCCGCCTCGATGAGTTCGTAGGGCAGGGCCTCGATCAGGTACTGGCGCATGAAGAAGACACCGAAGGCACCGACCAGGGTCGGGAAGATCACCGACTCGAGCTCTCCGCCCCAGCCGATGTCCGACATCATCATGAACAGCGGCACGACACTCAGCTGCGGCGGGATGGTGAGGGTGGCGATGACCGCGGTCATCAGCGCGCCACGCCCGCGGAAGCGCATCTTGGCGAAGGCGTAGCCGGCCAGCGTGCAGAAGAACAGCGTGGCCACGGTGATACTCGTGGACACGATGATGCTGTTGACGATGGCCTTGCCGAGGTTGGCCTGTTCCCAGGCCGCTTCGATGTTGGTCCACAGTCTGCCGCCCGGGATGAACGGCGGCGGGCTGTCGAGGACCCGCTGCTGGTCGTGGGAGGCGGCCACCAGCGTCCAGTACAGGGGGAAGACGGACCCCAGGCCGACGACGATCAGGGCGAGGTAGGTGTACGGGCCGCCCTTCAGCTGCTGGCCGGCACCGATCTTGAGGCGGCGGCGGCCCTTGCCGTTGCCGGGAGGCGGGTCCTCGACCGGGCTCAGCGCGGACTTGGTGGGAATGGTCGTGGTCATCGTGTCGCTCCCGTCAGGCCGCGCTCTTGCGCACGTACCGGCTGACGATCCAGTTGATCAGGGCGATGAGCAGCAGCAGGACGAGCATGGCCCAGGCCACGGCCGCGGCCGGGCCGAGGTGCCCCAGCTTCCAGCCGTAGTTGTAGAGGTAGATGCTGAGCGTCTCGTACTGGTGCTCGCTGCCGCCGACGGAACCGAGCGTGCCGCCCTGGAGCAGCAGCGGTTCACCGAACAGCTGCATGGAACCGATGGTCGAGATGACGATCGTGAACAGGATCGTCGGCCGCAGCGAGGGGATGGTCACCTTGATGAACTGCTGCCAGCGCGACGCGCCGTCGATGGAGGCCGCCTCGTACAGGTCGCTCGGCACGGCCTGCATGGCCGCCAGGTAGATCAGGGCGTTGTAGCCGGTCCAGCGCCAGATCACCATGACGGCGATGGCGATCTTGGACGACCAGTGCCCGTTGCCCCAGTCGATGCTCTCGACGCCGACGAGGCTCAGCACCCAGTTGAGGAGGCCGCCGTCGGCCCGGAAGACCAGGGCGAAGACGAGGGCGGCGGTCGCCACCGAGGTGGCGTACGGGGTGAGGATCACCGTGCGCCAGAAGGTGCTGGCGCGCAGCTTGTAGTTGAGCAGGTGGGCCAGGCCGAGCGCGACCAGCAGCTGCGGGACGGTCGAGATGACGCCGATGATGAAGGTGTTGGAGACGGACGTCCAGAACTCGGAGTCCTGGAGGATGGTGGTGAAGTTCTCCAGGCCCACCCACTCGGACTCGTCGAGACCGGTCATCTCCACCCGGTGCAGGGCGATCCAGCCGGTGTAGAGGAGCGGGTAGAGCCCGAACGCGCCGAAGATCAGGAAGAACGGGGCGATGTACGCGTACGGGGACGCCTTGTCGTCGAGGCGCCACAGGCGCGCACGCCATGCGCTGCGTCCTTTGGACGCGGTGCCGGAGCCGCCGGTGGGCGGGGTGTGGGCACCCCGTGTGGGGGTTGTCGTTGCCACGGAGGGAGTCCTTCCCTGGGAGGTCGGGCCGGGTAGGGCGGGAGACGGGACGGTTGGGCGGGCGCCCGTCCCGCCCCCTTCCTCCGCCCGCGCGGACCAGCACGGTGTGCCGGGCGGGCCGTACGGAGGCATGAGGTGGGTGTGGCCGAGGCCCCGGCGCCGGGTGCCGGAGCACGCGGGACGAGGAGACCGGGGTCGGGCGGGAGCGCGGCCGGGGGAACGGAATGGTGCGGGGGCCGGGACGGGGTTCGGGCCCCGGGCCGTGTGGTCGCCGGGGCCTGGTACGGACGCGGGCGGGGTGATCCTTGGGGGTGCTCGGCCCCGGGGGCCGGCCCTGCCGCGCGCACTCCCGGTGGGCCGGGCGCCCTCCCGTGCCGGGGAGGAACGCACGTGGGCGGGTGCCCCTGCCTCGGGAGTGCCTCCGGACGCCGGGCAGCAGACCCGCCGCTACGGCCGGGTCTGCTGCGGAGGCCTCCGCGCCCGTGGGCGCGGGACCGCCGTTGTGCCGGGGTCCCGGCGGGCGCGGT
Source organism: Streptomyces sp. NPDC017225 (assembly GCF_044331465.1). NCBI lineage: Bacteria > Bacillati > Actinomycetota > Actinomycetes > Kitasatosporales > Streptomycetaceae > Streptomyces > Streptomyces sp. NPDC017225. Next base: position 240,298 of record NZ_JBIRNE010000010.1, read on the forward strand.
ACGGGCGGAGGAGCCGTCCGTACCGCGCGGGGTCAGCCGATGGCCTTGTCGATCGTCTCGGTCGCGGCCTTCCAGGCCTTGTCCGGGTCGGTGCCGCGCTGCTCCATGTTGTTGATCTGCGTGGAGATCGAGTCCTTGATCGTGCCGTCCTTCGCACCCAGCACGGCCACCGGGATGCTCTTGGCCTCCTCGGCGTACAGCTGGCCGACCGGGGCGTTGTTGAAGTACGGGAGCTTGCCGTCCTTCACCTCGGGGAGCTCGTACGCGCCCTGGTTGGACGGGAAGATACCGACGGCCTTGAACACGGCGGCCTGCTGCTCGGGCGCGGTCAGCCACTTGACCAGCTCGGTGGCCTCCTTGACGTGGTCACCGCTCTTGGGCACGGTCAGGAAGGAACCGCCCCAGTTGGCCGCGGTCTTACCGGGCGCGCTGGTGATGTCCCACTTGCCCTTGAATTCGTCGCCGGCGTAGGTCGTGATCTGGTTGGCCATCCAGGCGGGGCACACGACGCTGGCTATGCTGCCCGAACGCAGCGCCGCCTTCCACGGGTCCTGGAACTGCGCCAGACCCTGGCTCAGCTTCTTGTCCGCGGCTTCGGCGGCCAGGTCCCAGGCCTTCTGCACCGTGGGATTTTCCTTGTAGATCGGCTCACCCTCGGCGTTGTAGTACTGCTGCTCGGAGGAGCTGACGACGCCGTTGAACATGGCGCTCGCGGAGTCCATGAAGAAGGTGCCCTCGGGGGCCTTCTCCTTGTACTGCTCACCGAGCTTGATGTAGTCCTCCCAGCCACCGTCGACCGCCTTGGCGACCGCCTCGCGGTCGGTCGGCAGGCCCGCCTTCTCGAAGAGGTCGCTGCGGTAGCAGAGCGACATCGGGCCGATGTCGGTGCCGGCGCCGATGACCACGCCGTCCTTGGTGGTGGCCTGCTGGGCCTTCCAGTCGAGCCACTGGCCGACGTCGATCGAGTCCTTCAGATCGACGAACTTGTCGGCCTGGGTGTCGACGACCTCCTTGATACGGGCGACCTCGACTCCGACGACGTCCCCGAGGCCACTGTCCGAGTTCAGCTGCTGAAGGAGCTTCGGGTAGTAGTCCTGCTCGTTGGAGGTCGTCTCCTCCTCCACCTTGATGTCCGGGTGGAGCTCCATGTACTTCTCGAACAGGCCGGCCTCCTTGTAGCCGAACTGCCCGTAGTCGGACACCTTGAGGGTGATCTTCCCGTCGGAGTCCGAGGAGCCCGAGTCACTGTCGCTGCTGCAGCCGGTCAGCAGCAGCGCCGAGGCCGTCAGGACCGACGTGGTCAGGACCGCTGCTCTGCGGCCGCGACCGCCGCCGGTTCGGGTGATACGCATTCCACTACTCCTTGTTCCAGTGGGAACGGGATCTCAGGAATCAGACCGCCGGGATCGACGGTCCGGACCTGCCCTCTCGGTTCGAGCAGCGGCCAGCCCTGGGCAACGCGGTCCGCGATGCGAAGGTGCTGGTCAAAGGTGTGCCATGCGAGGTGGAGGGAAGGGCCGATGGTGCTTCGGTCCGCACGGGAGAGAGTCCCGGAAGTTCGTGGGACCGCTCCCACGCGGCTTGCCCCGAAGACTCGTTGGTGCCGGGCCAGGTGTCAAGACTTGAAAACGGCGTTGTTGCCCAAGCGTGTTCCGCGCGTCATGGGAATGTGTCGCACCGCGTCCCGCGCCCGTTGGGACAACAGCTCGTGACGTCCCGAATTCACGCAGGTCACAGGGGAGTTAACCAACGGGTGAGGGCTCGTTGGAGGCCGCTTTGGAGGTCCCGGGACATTTCTGGGCCAGAATGAGGCCAGCCCCCCACAGAGCACCGGAAGGTGAACGATGCGCCCTGCCGAACCGCCGCCCTCCGCCGCGGACGTCCGGCGCCCGACCCTGAACGCCGTCGCCGCCCGCGCCGGCGTCGGCCGCGGCACGGTCTCCCGGGTCATCAACGGGTCACCGAAGGTGAGCGACCGTTCCCGCGCGGCGGTGGAGCAGGCCATCGCCGAGCTCGGCTACGTCCCCAACCCGGCCGCCCGCTCCCTGGTCACCCGGCGCACCGACTCCGTGGCGCTCGTGGTCCCCGACGCCGAGACGCGGCTGTTCTCCGAGCCGTACTTCTCCGGCATCATCCGGGGAGTGTCCGCCGGGCTCGCGAGCGCCGGGATGCGGCTGCTGCTGGTGATGGTGCGCGACGAGAAGGAGTACGCGCGCCTCGCCCCGTATCTGTCCGGGCAGCATGTGGACGGGGTGCTGATGGTCGCCGTACACAGTGACGACACGCTGCCCGACCAGCTCGAGGCGCTCGCCATCCCGACGGTGCTGGCCGGCCGGCGCGGTGACCGGGAGCCACTGGGGCACGTCCGCGCGGACAACCGCGGCGGCGCCGGGAGCGCCGTCCGGCACCTGCTGGCGGGCGGGCGGCGCGTCGTCGGCACCATCACCGGACCACTGGACATGGAGGCCGCCCGGGAGCGCCTCGCCGGTTACCGCGACGCCCTGCGGAGCGCCGGTGTCGCCGTCGACGAGGACCTGGTCGCGGACGGCGACTTCACCGAGGAGGGGGGACGCGCGGCCATGCGGGAACTGCTGCGCCGGCGCCCCGGGCTGGACGCGGTGTTCGCCGCCTCGGACGTGATGGCCTCCGGCGCCGTACTGGAGCTGCGCGCGGCGGGCCTGCGGGTGCCCGACGACGTGGCCGTGGTCGGGTTCGACGACTCGATCGTGGCCCGGCACATCGACCCGCCGCTGACCAGCGTCCGCCAGCCGCTGGAGGAGATGGGCCGCAGCATGGCGGACCTTCTCCTGGACGAGATCGCCGAACGCGGCTCGGGCCACCGCGGAGTGGTCCTGGCGACGCGGCTGGTGGTGCGGGAGTCCGCCTGAAGGGGAATCGCCGGCGCGGCTCGACGGGCGGCGGCAAGAGGGCCAAGAGGTGTAGCGCCGACAGGAAGTGCGGCGAAAGGCGGTTCCGGGGGTGGGCTTTCACTGTGGGAGCGCTCCCATGCATAATGAAGTCCCCGACCCGTGGGAGCGATTCCATGCCAGAACCACGCCCTGTCTCCTTCCCTCCCGCCTTCCTGTGGGGCGCCGCGACCTCGGCGTACCAGATCGAGGGCGCGGTGCGGGAGGACGGCCGTACCCCCTCTATCTGGGACACCTTCAGCCATACGCCGGGGAAGACGGCCGGTGGCGAGACCGGTGACATCGCTGTCGACCACTACCACCGCTACCGCGACGACGTGGCGCTGATGAAGGACCTGGGGCTGGGCGCCTACCGCTTCTCCGTCTCCTGGCCCCGCGTGCAGCCGACCGGCCGCGGCCCCGCCGTCCAGCGCGGCCTGGACTTCTACCGGCGCCTGGTGGACGAGCTGCTGGCCGCCGGCATCAAGCCGGCCCTCACCCTCTACCACTGGGACCTGCCGCAGGAGTTGGAGGACGCGGGCGGCTGGCCCGAGCGGGACACCGCCTACCGGTTCGCCGAGTACGCGCAGATCGTCGGCGAGGCGCTCGGCGACCGGGTGGAGCAGTGGATCACGCTCAACGAGCCGTGGTGCGCCGCCTTCCTGGGCTACGCCTCCGGCGTGCACGCCCCCGGCCGTACCGACCCGGCCGCCTCGCTGCGCGCCGCGCACCACCTGAACCTGGCGCACGGTCTGGGCACGGTGGCGCTGCGTTCGGTGATGCCGGCCCGCAACTCGGTGGCGATCAGCCTCAACACCTCCGCCGTCCGGCCGCTGTCGCAGCAGCCGGCGGACCTGGCGGCGGCGCGGAAGATCGACGACCTGTCCGGCGGGATCTTCCACGGCCCGATCCTGCACGGCGCCTACCCGCAGACGCTGCTGGAGGCGACGGCACCGGTCACCGACTGGTCGCACGTCGAGGACGGCGACCTGGGACTGATCCGCCAGCCGCTGGACGCGATCTGCCTCAACTACTACACGCCCACCGTGGTGTCGGCGGCGGACGCGGACTCACGCGTCCGCAGCTCCGGCGGACACGGCGAGAGCGACCACTCGCCGTGGCCCGCCGCGGACGACGTGGCGTTCCACCAGCCGCCGGGCGAGCGTACGGAGATGGGCTGGAGCGTCGACCCGACCGGCCTGCACGAACTGATCATGCGTTACCACCGTGAGGCTCCCGGCCTGCCGCTGTACATCAGTGAGAACGGTGCCGCCTACGACGACAAGCGCGGCGCGGACGGCACGGTGCACGACCCCGAGCGGGTCGCCTACCTGGACGGGCACCTCAGGGCGGTCCGCCGGGCCATCACCGACGGCGCCGACGTCCGCGGCTACTACCTGTGGTCGCTGCTGGACAACTTCGAGTGGGCCTACGGCTACGAGAAGCGGTTCGGCGCGGTGTACGTCGACTACGCCTCCCAGGAGCGCGTCCCGAAGTCGAGCGCCCTCTGGTACGGACGGGCGGCCCGCACGGGGTCGCTGCCCCCGGTGGAGTCGGCCGCCGAGTAGCCCCGCCCGAGGGGGGACGGGGAAGCAGGGGGAGGGGAAGCGGGGGGACGGGCGCGGGGCGCGGCAGCCGACGGGGGGTGCCGCGCCCCGTCCGCGGGACCCCGGCGCCGGTCCGGCACGTGCGCCGGCCTGTTCCCGTGTCCCGGCACCGACTCGGGAACGGGAAGGTCAGCCCCCGGTCGACGTCACACGAGGGGGCGTGGCCGGCCGGGGCTGCCGACGGCGCCGTACGGCTCCCCGGTGTCCGCGCTGCCGTACCGGCGTCGCCCGCCCGCCCAGCTGGATCCAGATCCGCACCTCGGTGCCGCCGAGCACGGAGGAGCCGATCCGTACGTCCCCGCCCGTCGACTCCGCGAGCCGGCGCACGATGTCCAGGCCGAGTCCGGTCGACCCGTCGGTGCCGGAACCCCGGCCGCGGGCCATCGCCGCCTCGGGGTCGGCTATGCCGGGGCCCGCGTCCGAGACGAGCACGATCACCGCGTCCTCGCCGTTGTGCAGGTCGACCGCGAAGGCCGTGCCCTCGGCGGTGTGCCGGAAGACGTTGCCGAGCAGGGCGTCGAGGGAGGCCGCCAGGTCGGCGCGGGCCACGGGTATGCGCACCGGCCGGTCGGCGCCGGCCACCCGCCACTTGCGGCCCTCGTCCTCGGCGAGCGCGGACCAGAAACCCATCCGCTCCCGGACCACCTCGGACGCGTCGCAGCCGGCGCCCGGACCGGCCGCGGCCGTCTGCGGCTTGGCGTCCCGGGCGGTGCGGATGATCGTGTCGACCTCGCGTTCCAACTGCTCGACGGCGGCCCGGGTCTGTTCGGCCGCCGGTCCCTCGCCGAGCGAGGCGGCGTTGAGCCGCAGCACGGTCAGCGGGGTACGGAGCCGGTGGGACAGGTCGGCGGCCAGCTCCCGTTCGTTGGCCAGGAGCTGGACGACCTGGTCGGCCATGGAGTTGAACGCGACCGCCGCGAGCCGCAGTTCGTTGGGCCCCTCCACGGGCACCCGTGCGCCCAGTTTCCCCTCCCCCAGCTCGTGCGCGCCCTCGACCAGGCGCCGCGCGGGCTGCACCATCCGTACGCCCAGCCGGTCGGCGACCGCGACCGAGCCGACGATCAGGGCGACGCCGACCGCGGCGAGCACCGCCCAGGCCGTGCCGACGCCGTTGGTGACCTCGGACTCGGGGACGTACACCTCGACGACGGCGATCTCCCCCGAGCTGAGCGCGACCGGCTGGAGCAGCGTGGAGCCGCCGGACACCTCCGTGGTGGAGGCGCGTCCCATCTCGCGTACGGCGGCGATGTCCTCGTCGGTGGCCCGCTGCCTGCCGATGCCGGTGCCGCCCCGCGTCGTGCCGTCCGCGCCGCCGCTCTCCTCGCCGGAAGCCGGTATGTGCACGGCCATTCCGGCGTCCGAGCCGGCGGAGGCGACCACACGCTCCAACTGCTCGCGGTCGGTGGTGATGGACAGTGCCGGGGCGACGGCGGCGGCCTCCCGCTCCGCGTTGGAGAAGGCACGGTCGCGGGCCATCTCCCGGATGACCAGTCCCAGCGGGACCGCGAAGGCGACCACGACCATCGCGGTGACCGCGAGCGACACCTTGACCAGGGCCCACCTCATCGTGGCGGCTCCACTCCGGGCGGAGCGGCGGCCGGCCCGGCGGCCGGCCCGGCGGACGGCCCGGCGGACGGCCCGGCGGACGGCCCGGCGGACGGCCCGGCGGACGGCCCGGCGGACGGCTCCGCGGACGGCTCCGCGGGCGGCTCCAGTTTCACGCCGACACCGCGCAGGGTGTGCAGGTAGCGCGGCCGGGCCGCGGTCTCGCCGAGCTTGCGCCGCAGCCAGGACAGGTGGACGTCGATGGTCTGGTCGTCGCCGTAGGACTGCTGCCAGACCTCGGCGAGCAGTTCCTTGCGGGGGACGACCACTCCCGGCCGGCCGGCCAGGAAGGCGAGCAGGTCGAACTCCCGGCGGGTCAGGTCGAGGCGCACGCCGTCCAGTTCGGCCTGGCGGCGCAGCGGGTCGACGGTGAGGCCGCCGACCCGGACGACGGTCGGCGGGGCCGCCTGAGCGGGGCCGGTCCGGGCGCGGCGCAGTACGGCCGCCATCCGGGCCGACAGGTGCTCCACGGAGAACGGCTTGGTGAGGTAGTCGTCCGCTCCCGCGTTCAACAGCCGTACGATCTCCGTCTCGTCGTCCCGGGCGGTGGCGACGATCACCGGTACGTCGGTGATGCCGCGCAGCATCTTCAGCGCCTCGGAGCCGTCCAGGTCGGGCAGTCCGAGGTCGAGGATCACCACGTCGAAACGGAAATGGGCGACCTCGCGCAACGCCTCCAGCGCCGTACCGACGCTGCGCACGGTGTGCGAGGCGTCGGTCAGATGCCGGATGAGCGCCGAGCGTACGAACTGGTCGTCCTCGACCACGAGCACACTTGCCATGGGCGGCACCGTACGCCATGCGGTCACGGCCGGTGCGGGCCTGTGGACAACTACGGCCCCGCCTCCCGCGCTCGGGTTCCGCCGTCGATCCGCCCTGGTCCCGCCACCCTTCCGTCTCCCTTCCCCCTCCGTTCCGTCTCCGTCCGGGCGACACGTGTGTGACGCGTGAGGCAGTATGGCCGCGATGCGCAGAGGACTCGTACACGTACTCGCCTGGCTGCTCGCCACCGGCGCGGCGGTCACGCTGTCGTGGTGGGGTGTCCACACGGTGATGACGGGCACGGCCTACGACCGCCCCCGCGCCCTGCCCATCACGGCGGCCGACACGTCCGTGCGCGACTCGCGGGGACCGGACGCCGCCGGGGACGACGGCGGCTCGGAGTCGCCGGCCTCCTCCACCAGGCGGCCGTCCCCGTCGGGCAGTCCGTCGCCGACGCCGAGCGGCACGCCCCGCGAGCCGAGGCCCGCCCCGTCGCGGACGACGACGGCCACCGCTCCCGCCGCTACCCCCGCGCCCGATCCGGCCCCCACCGCGTCCGGCCGGCTCCGGAGCTACGACACCGACGGCGGCCGTGCGGTGTTCGACCTCGGTACGTCCTCCGCGTCCCTGGTGTCGGCGACGCCGGGCGCGGGCTGGTCGATGCAGGTGTGGAAGACGGAGTCCTGGATCCGGGTGGAGTTCACCTCGGGTGCGGACCGCGTGTCGGTGTTCTGCACCTGGCACGACTCGCCGCCCCGGGTGGAGATCGGAAACTACTGAGTCACCGGAAGACGGACGGGGGCGGCGCCGGGGAGGCCACCGCCGCCGCGTCCTTCACGGGTACGGCGCCGCCGGTGAAGTCGGTCAGCGCGCGGCCGTGCTCCACGCGCGCCGGCTGCGGGTCGGAGGCGGCGCGGCGGGTGAGTTCGGCGACCGGCAGCGGGTGGTCCGAGGCGACGAGGACCGCGTTGCCGAAGCGTTTGCCGCGCAGCACGGCGGGGTCGGCGACGAGGGCGAGTTCCGCGAAGCGGTCGGCGGCGGTGGCGATCTGGCCGCGCAGATGGGCGAGCGGCGGGCCGTCGGCGAGGTTGGCGGCGAAGATCCCGCCGGGCGCGAGCGCGCGCCGGACCTCGTCGAGGAACTCGGTGGACGTCAGATGGGCCGGAGTACGGGCCCCGCTGAACACGTCCGCGATGACCAGTTGTGCCCAGCCGTCGGGCACCTTGGCCAGCCCGGCGCGCGCGTCGGTGGACCGCACCCGGATCCGCGCGCCGGGGTCCGGGGGAAGCTCCCGGCGGACGAGCCGGACGAGGCCGGCGTCCTTCTCCACGACCTGCTGGGTGGAGCGGGGCCGGGTGGCGGCGATGTAGCGGGCGAGGGTGAAGGCGCCACCGCCGAGGTGCACGGCCTGGAGGGGTCTGCCCGCCGGGGCGGCCAGGTCGATGACGTGCCCGAGGCGGCGCTGGTACTCGAAGGACAGGTACGCCGGGTCGTCGAGGTCGACGTGCGACTGCGGGGCGCCGTCGATCAGCAGCGTCCAGGCCCGGGTCCGTTCCCGGTCGGGGACCAGCTCGGCGAGCCCGCCGTCGACGTTCTCGGCGAGGGTCTCGACGGCGGCGCGTCCGCGACGGGCGTTCCTGGACTTTCCCATCGGACCATTATCGACGCCCTCACGGGACGCCCTGCCGGCCGTCCCCGCCTCCGGCGCCTCGGGGCCCCGTGACCCGGCGCCCTGAGGCCGCCCGGCGGCACCCCGGCAGCTCAGCGGCAGCTGTCCGCGGCCTCGATCAGCCGGGCCGCCTCGCCCAGCGCGGCCCGCAGCACGGCGGGGTCGGTCGCCAGGTCGGCGTCGCCGGGCGGCAGCAACCAGTCCGAGCCCTCCACGGGGGGCTCGGGAGGCGCGGGAGCCGGGTCGACGCGCGGTCCGCGGCCGTCCGTCTCCGTGCAGGTGCTTCCCGGCACGTCCCAGGCGGCGGCCGTACCGGGGGGCACCAGGAACCCCAGGGTGTCGCAGCCGTCGTCGTGGATCACCGGGCCCACCCCCTCACCGGCGCCCCGCCTGAGGATGTCGACCGCCTCCAGACCCTGCCGGGTCGGCACGGTGACGACGTCGCAGGCGTCGCAGGGGCGATCGCTGATCCGTCCGGTAACCATCCCGGCCTCCATCACGGAACTCCTCCTTGGACGAGCGGACCGGGTTACGGGAGCCTCCCGGTCCACGGGGTTCAACGCCTCGGAGCGTCAACGGCTACGGCACGAATCAGCCGCAAAGGATGGCACTTCATGGCAGATCGGGGATGAGATATCCGGTTTGTAGCCAAACACCGCGTGCCCGATCCGTCACAGACGGTACGTTCTTGCTCGCCGGAAGCAGGGCGGACAGACGGAGAAATCCGCACAACCCGCCCCTGTCCCGGCATGGTTCGCAGGTTCGCACGAGAGGACCCGGCCATGGCGTCGTCAATGGTGACCTCCGCCCAGCCCGAACGGCCCCCGCGGCCGAACACGGCCTTCCGGCGGTTGCGCGGAAAGCGCTCGCCGGCCGAGTTCGCGGCGGCGGTGCGCAGGGCCGGGCGCGAGATCGGCGAGCGGGTCAGCTGTGACGCGCGCTACGTCGGACGGGTCGAGGCGGGCGAGATCCGCTGCCCCAACTACGCGTACGAGCGGGTGTTCCTCCACATGTTCCCCGGCCGGACGCTCACCGACCTGGGGTTCGCGCCCCGCTCGTCGGTACGCGGACGCCCGACGCGCACCGCGAGTGAGACGAGAGGGGCGGACGAGCCGTATGAGACGCAGGACACGCAGAACCCGTACGACAGGCACGACAACGACAACGAGGAGAGCGACGTGCTGCGTCGCGCATTCATGACGAGCGGCGCCACGGCGGCCGCCGCCTCGCTGGGCCCCCTCGGGCTCGCCCTCGACGCCGCGGCGGCACAGCGCCCCGTGCGGCGGGCCGGGGCGGGCGACGCGGGCGCCCTGGAAGACGCCGTCCGCCGGATCCGGCTGCTCGACGACCGGCACGGCGCGGACGGTCTCTACCGGCGCGCGGCAGTCCCGCTGCGCACGGCGTACGCGCTGCTGGACGCCGGAGCGACCCGGCAGGCGACGGCGGACCGGCTCTACTCGGGCGCCGGTGAGCTGGCGATCTCCGTGGGCTGGCTGGCGCACGACTCCGGACGCTTCGACGACGCGCGCTCCCACTACGCCGAGGCCCTCGCCACCTCCCGGATGACCGGCGACGCGGGCCTGGAGGCGCACGCCTTCTGCAACATGGCCTTCCTGGCCCGTGACGCCGGCCGGCCGCGCGAGGCGGTACGGGCGGCCCAGGCCGCGCAGCGCGCCGCCCGGCCGCTGGGCTCGGCCCGGCTGATGTCCCTGCTGGCGCTGCGCGAGGCGGGCGGCTGGGCGGGGCTCGCCGACCGCGTCGGCTGCGAGCAGGCGCTGGCCCGCGCCCAGGCCTTCTACGTACGAGGTTCCTCGGACGCCGACCCCGAGTGGATGAGCTTCTACGGCGAGGCCGAGCTGGAGGGGCTGGAGGCCCAGTGCTGGTCCACCCTCGGCGACTGGCCCCGGGCGGCCCGGCACGCGCGACGGGCGGCCGGACTGCAGGACCCGCACTTCACCCGCAACCTCGCGCTGTACTCGGCGGAACTGGCGGACGACCTGGCCCGCGGCGGCCGCCCCGACGAGGCGGCGGGGGCGGGTATGCGGGTCCTGGACCTGCTGGGCGAGGTCCAGTCGTCCCGCATCCACACGATGCTGGCCGGCACGGCCCGGGTGCTCCTCCCCCACCGCCGCGCCTCGGGCGTGTCACCCTTCCTGGACCGCCACGCGTCCCTGCCACGGACGGCGTGAGCGCCATGCGTATCTAGGGGTGTCGTGCCTCCCGGGGCGGCCCCGCACCGGTCAGCGGCGACGTCAGCCCGCCGTCGTCATCCCGCCGTCGTCGTCCCGCCGTCGTCAGCCCGCCAAGTGCCCCAGGTCGTTCCAGCTCTCGAGCGCCGGTTCCCCGTACGCCCATCCCAGCACCGACAGCGACGTCGGGTTCAGCCGTATCCGCGCCGCGAAGTCCAGCGGCAGCCCCAGCCACCGCGCCCCGATCGACCGGAGTATGTGCCCGTGGGCGAAGACGAGGACGTCGCGGTCCGCCTCGCGCGCCCACGCCACCACCTCGTCCGCGCGCGCGGTCACGTCCGCCGGGCTCTCCCCCTCGGGGACCCCGTCCCGCCAGATCAGCCAGCCGGGCCGGACGGCCTGGATCTCGTCCGGCGTCATGCCCTCGTACGCCCCGTAGTCCCACTCCATCAGCGTGTCCCAGGTCCGGGCGCGCTCGCCGAAGCCGGCGAGTTCGCAGGTCTCCCGCGCGCGGACCAGCGGGCTGGTGCGCACCTCGACCCCGGGCAGCCCCTCCAGCGGCGCCCGGTGCAGCCGCTCGCCGAGCAGTTTGGCGCCGCGCCGGCCCTCCTCCAGAAGCGGCACGTCGGTCCTGCCGGTGTGTCTGCCGGACAGCGACCACTCCGTCTGTCCGTGCCGGGCCAACAGGATGCGCGGTGCCATGAAGGGGCCTTTCCGGGAGAAATGTCGGAGGAGACGTCTCCATCATCGCGCACGCCGTGCGCGGGCAACCCGCCGGGCGATGTGGGCGTCTTCCAGGGCCGAGGGTGCTCCGTGAAGCGGGCGCACGAAGGCCGTAGAGTGGCACGCCCGTGTCCGTCCGAGGCGCGCGCGAGAACGAAGGGGGAGGGCGATCGGATTGCCGCACACCGAGACACCGGGCACCGAGGCTGCCCCGAAACCTCGGCCGCGCTGGTGGACCGAGCTGCCGCTCATCGTCCTCGTGTACGCCTGCTACTCCGCGGGCCGCCTCCTCGTCCGGGGCGACGTCTCCGACGCGGTCGACCACGGTCTGGCCATCCTGCGCATAGAGAAGGTGCTCTTCCTCAACGCGGAGCACCCGCTCAACGACCTCTTCACCAACAATCCCTGGATCGGGATACCGGCCGACTTCTGGTACGCGTCGCTGCACTACGGGGTCACCCCGGCGATCCTGATCTGGATCTTCCGCTCGCGCACCGTGCGCTACCGGGCCGCCCGCACCTGGCTGATGACGTCCACGTTCATCGGCCTCATCGGCTTCACCCTGCTGCCGACCTGCCCGCCCCGGCTGCTGGACGCGAGCCACGGCTTCGTCGACACGATGGCCCAGTACAGCTCGTACGGCTGGTGGGGCGCCGAGGCGAGCGCCCCGCGCGGCCTGGGCGGGCTGACCAACCAGTACGCGGCCATGCCCAGCCTGCACGTGGGCTGGGCCGTGTGGTGCGGCGTGATGCTGTGGCGCTACGGCGGAACGCGCACGGCGAAGGTGGCCGGCGTCGTCTACCCGCTGGTGACCGTGATCGTGGTGATGGGCACCGCGAACCACTACTTCCTGGACGCGGTCGCGGGCGCGGCCGTGATGGGCGCGGGGCTGTTGCTGACGCCGTTCGTGCTGCGGAGCGCGGACCGGGTGCGGACCCGGTTGGTGACCCGCTTCACCCCCGCCGCGCAGGCCCCGGCCGCCACGGGTTCCACGATTGTCAGTGGTGGATGCCAGACTTCCGCGGGTGAGCGATTTCCACGGCAGCGCGAGCAGCGGTTCGGGGCGGGAGCCGAGCCGGACCCCGCCCCCTCGGACGCGGGGGACGAGACTCCGGCACCGGCTCGCTGAGCTGCGCGGGCCCGACGTACCGGCCAAGGCCCTGGACGCGCGCGCCCTGGCCGCCCTCGCCGCCAACCCCGGGTGCCGCCGGCGCGCGATCCTCGACGGTGCCGGGGTGGACAAGGGCTCGCTCGCGAGCGCGCTGGGCTCACCGTCGGTCTTCGGGCAGTCGCAGTTCGCCTTCACGCGGGGCAACGCCTTCGAGGCCCGGGTCAAGGCGGACGGCGGCGCGGAGCTGCTGCGGCTCGTGCACGAGAAGCTGGACCGGGGCGCCGAGCCGCCCGCAGCCGCGCACGTACCGGACCTGTCCGCGACCGGCCCCGAGGGCCGCGCGGCCCGCACGTCGCTGGCCCTGCGGGAGGCCACCGGCACACCCGGCGCACCCGACAGGCCGGGCACGCCCGGCACGTGGACGCTCCTCGACCACCCGATGCTCGCCCTGGACGTCGCCGGATCCCCCGCCTTCCTGGAGCCGGACGCCGTCGTGGTGCACCCGGACGGCAGCTGGACGGTCGTCGAGATCAAGTCCTTCCCCATGCTGGACGGCGCGGCCGACCCGGCGAAGGTCGGCGCCGCCGCCCGGCAGGCCGCGGTGTACGTGCTGGCCCTGGAGCGGGTCGCCGCCCGGCTGGATCCCGCCCCGCGCGTGCGTCACCGGGTGCTCCTCGTCTGCCCCAAGGACTTCTCCAACCTGCCCACCGCGTCCGCCGTCGACGTGCGCAAGCAGCGCGCGGTCACCGGCCGCCAGCTGGCCCGCCTGACCCGCATCGAGGACATCGCCGACACGCTCCCCGAGGGTGTCTGCTTCTCCCCCGAGCTGCCGGCCGAGGAGCTGACGGCCGCGGTCGAGTCGGTCCCGGCGACGTACGCGCCCGAGTGCCTGTCCGCCTGCGAGCTGGCCTTCCACTGCCGCGGCCGCTCACGCGAGGCCGGCGCGGTGACCTCGCTGGGCCGCCCGGTACGGGCCGAGCTCGGCGGTCTGTCGACGGTGGAGGGCGTGCTGGCGGCGGCCCATGGGGAGGCCGGCGACCCGGACGATCCGGCGGTGGCCGCCCTGCGCCGGGCGGCCCGGCTGCGTGCGGAGGCACTCGCGACGGCCGGCGTCGGGACCCGCGGGAGCGGGAGCGGCATCGGCGGAGACGACGGCCTCGACGGCAGCGGGGCCGGCGGGAGCGGAAGCGGGGTGGCCGGGTGTCGCTGATCACCACGCTCGCCCGCCTGGAGGCCGTGCGCACCGGCCGTGCCCAGCCCGCCGCCACCGTCCGGCACCGGCACCTGTCCGACCGTCCGCTGGTCTTCGTACCGCTGATCACCGCCGGTGAGGCCGGTGCCCCGCTCGGCGCGCTGGTCGGCACCGACCGGGACGCGCCGCATCTGCTGGTCGTCCCGCAGCCCCGCGACCGCGACCTGCGCTTCGCGTTCCTGGCCGAGCTGGCCGGCATCGTGCTGCCGCACGTCGAGTCGTACGCCGACAGTGTCGAGACCGCCGAGCGCAGCGAGACCGACCCGGAGACGGGCAAGCGGGTCAAGGTCGAGGTCGACCTGTGCGCGGACGCCGCGCAGCTGGTCGTGCCGAGCCGGGCCGGTATCGACTTCGTCCGGCTGCTGGGCCGGTCGATGCGGTTCCGGCGTACGGCGGAGGAGGACCCCGAGACACCGCACCCCGCGCCGCCGAGGGTGCCGCTGCTCGGCCGGTGGCTGACCCACTACGGCGAGCGGGCCCGCGTCCCGGGTTCCTCCCTCCTGCTGGCCATGACCGACCTGCTGGGCCGGCAGTGGGCGACGGGGCAGTCCACGCTGGAGGACCAGCACCTGGGGGCGCTGCTGGCCTGGATCGACCCGGAGGCCGATGGTGCGGGGCTGACCGGCGCGCAGGCCGCGCACCGTGCGGAACTCGCCCGCGACGCCGACGGCCAGCTGCTGTGCCCGCCCGCGGGCCCGGCCACCGACCCGGCCTTCGACAACAGGCTGCTCGCCCCCGCCATCGAGCGTTACGACCGTGCCCGCACCGCGCTCGCCGCCGCCGAGGACGGCCTGGAGGCCGACGAACGGCTCGGCGCGCTCAGTGCCGCCGAGCAGGAGATCCGCACCCTGGTCGAGAGCCGTACGCGGCCCACCTGGGACACCGTGTGGCGGGGCCTTGACCTGCTGCGGGAGCTGCCCGCCGGCGCCCATGTCGAGGACCGCTGGACCCGCGACCGCTGGTCGTTCACGTCCCACCGCGACCGCGTCCTGTCCGGCGAGCCTCCGCAGCCGCGCCGCGACGACGCGGTGACCGCGGCGAACAAGCTCGCCACCCGCGAGCGCGAACAGGCCCGGCTGGAGGCCCAGGAGGCGTTGGACGATCCGCTGGTGATGGCCGGGCGGCGGCTGTCCGGTGAGGCGTTCGCCGGTGAGGTCACCGACGTGGTGATGGCGTACAGCGAGAGCAAGCGGCCCAGTCCGCGTCCGCTGGTCACGGTCCGCACGGACGACCGCCCGCACCTGGGCGAGCGGGTGAAGGTCTACCGGTCGCTGGGCGGCAGGCCGCAGGCCGCGGAGTACGTCGGACCGGCCGGCGGGGGCGGGCCCGAGGACGGGGGCGTGGACACGGACGAGGGCGCCCTGGTCCTGCGGATCGTCGACAAGATGGGCCGCGGCAGGGAGCCGGAGGCCGGGTCGGTGCCGGAGAAGGGCGACCGGGTCTGCTTCACCCTCTTCGAGCACGAGCAGCGCGGCGGGGCGAAGCTGCCCGACCCGGATCAGACCCCGTGGACGCACGGCGGCCCGCCCGGCGAGACGGCCGCCGTACCGGAAGCCGCCGACGCGCAGACCGAGGAGGACGTCCTGTGACCGCCGAGGCCACCGCCTCCCCCGTCGGGCGGTCCGCCGCCGCGGCCTTCGACCCGGGCGCCGAGGCCGCTCGCGCCACCGCCGCGATCCTCCACGACACCCTGCACGGCACCGAGCGCGGTGTCGTCGTCGACTCCCCGCCCGGTGCCGGCAAGTCCACGCTCGTGGTGCGGGCGGCGCTGGAGCTGGCCGAGGCCGGCCGCTCCCTGATGGTCGTGGCGCAGACCAACGCCCAGGTCGACGACCTGGTCCTGCGTCTCGCCGAGAAGAACCCCGACCTGCCGGTGGGCCGCCTGCACAGCAGTGACGCCGACCCGTACGACAAGGCACTCGACGACCTGGCGAACGTACGCAAGTCGGCGAAGGCCGCCGACCTCGCCGGGCAGGCCGTCGTCCTGTCCACGGCCGCGAAGTGGGCGCACGTCAAGGTGGACGAGCCGTGGCGGCACGCGATCGTCGACGAGGCGTACCAGATGCGCTCGGACGCGCTGCTGGCGGTCGCCGGGCTCTTCGAGCGGGCGCTGTTCGTGGGCGACCCGGGTCAGCTGGACCCGTTCGCGACCGTGGGCAGCGAGCAGTGGGCGGGCCTGTCGTACGACCCGTCGGCGTCCGCGGTGACGACACTCCTCGCGCACAACCCCGCGCTCCCCCAGCACCGGCTGCCGGTGTCGTGGCGCCTGCCGGCGTCGGCGGCGCGGCTCGTCTCCGACGCGTTCTACCCGTACACGCCGTTCCGCAGCGGCACGGACCACGGCGACCGGTCCCTGGCCTTCGCGGTGGCGTCGGACGGCTCGGGCCCCGACCGCGTGATCGACGAGGCGGCCCGCTCGGGCTGGGGCCTGCTGGAACTGCCCCCGCGCCACACCCCCCGCACCGACCCGGAGGCGGTGCGGGCGGTGGCGATGGTCGTCCGGCGGCTCCTGGACCGGGAGGGCGCGGCGACGTCCGAACGCTCCCCCGACCCCGCCCCGCTGACCGCCGGCCGCATCGCCGTCGGCACGGCCCACCGGGACCAGGCGGCGGCGGTACGGGCCGCGCTGGCCGACCTCGGGGTGACCGAGGTGACCGTAGACACGGCGAACCGGCTCCAGGGCCGCGAGTACGACGTCACGGTCGTCCTCCACCCGCTCTCCGGCCGCCCCGACGCCACCGCCTTCCACCTGGAGACGGGCCGCCTGTGCGTCCTGGCCTCCCGGCACCGGCACGCGTGCATCGTGGTCTGCCGGGAAGGGGTGGGCGAGCTCCTGGACGACTATCCGTCCACGGAGCCGGTCCAGCTGGGCACGCTGGTGAAATTCCCGGACGGCTGGGAGGCGAACCATTCGGTCCTCGCCCACCTGGCGGAGCACCGGGTGGCCTGGCGGCCCTGACCACCACTCCAGCACCTGTCCAGCCGACGATCAGCACGACGCCGCCCAATGCGCCGGACGGAGTCCGGCACGCCGCCGGAGGCGGCCGATGATTACAGCCCCGGACGGCTGGGAGGCGAACCATTCGGTCCTCGCCCACCTGGCGGAGCACCGGGTGGCCTGGCGGCCCTGACCACCACTCCAGCACCTGTCCAG
>NZ_JBIRNE010000010.1:257373-289627 GCF_044331465.1 Streptomyces sp. NPDC017225
TTACAGCCCCGGACGGCTGGGAGGCGAACCATTCGGTCCTCGCCCACCTGGCGGAGCACCGGGTGGCCTGGCGGCCCTGACCACCACTCCAGCACCCGCCCAACAGCCGAACACCACAACACCCCGCCCGCCGGACGCGGTCCGGCGCGCCGCCGGAGGCGAGCAGGGGGCGGGTGGGGGGCTCCTGCCACGACGAGGACACTTCGGCCGTTCTGTCCCTGGGGCGCTCATTTGAGAGGCGGGTGAACATTTCCGGGGAATCGTTCACGCTTTCCGAGAAGGCGTACGGGGCGGGAGCGGCGAGCCGGTGCCGGGTCAGCGCGCCTGGAGACCACCTGTGTCGTGCGGCCCGGCCACCTTGCGGCGGTAGACCTGCCGGGAGCCGCCCTCGGGGCCGGGCCCGGTGACCTCGGCGGGGCGGAAACCCAGACGCTCGTAGAAGACACGGGCGCCGCTCCCCACCGCTCCGGGGTGATCGGCGCCGAAGGTCACCACCTCGATGGTGCCCGGCCCCCGGACGAACCGCCGCACCGCCTCCGTCATCAGCCGCTTGCCGGCTCCCAGCCCCCGTGCCTGCCGGTCCACCACCAGCCAGTGCACATGGTGGACCGGTGCGTCCACCCCGAACAGCAGTCCCCCCACAAGCTCGCCGGACGCCGGTGATTCGGCGACGAGGGCCATGGAGCGCCGTACGTGGTCCTCGACGGCGCGATGGAAACCGGGGTCGTCCACCATCGGGCCGAACCAGTGCTCCACCTGGGCCGCGAGACCGACGAAGCCGGGGAGATCGGCTTCCTGTCCGAGTCTGACGATCATCGGGGCAGTGTGACAGACCCACGACGGCCGATCCGACCAGCCCAGCCACGATCACCGAGACCTGGTTCACTCACGCCGTGTGTCTCGCCGGCGTCCCCAGCTCGCACCACACGTACTTGCCCCGGTTGCCGAACCGGGAGAGCGGCTGCCAGCCCCATACGTCGGAGCAGGCCCTGACCATCGCGAGCCCTCGCCCGTCCTCCCGCTCCAATGCCCGGTCGAACGGCTGCGGCGCCTCCGGCGGCGACGGGTCCGCGTCCCAGGCCCCGAGGCGGAGAACTCCCGTCCCGGACCAGCGCACCCGGAGGGCGGCGGGCCCTTTGGTGTGCCGTACGGCATTACTGACCAGCTCGGTCGCCAGCAGCTCCGCGACGTCGACGAGGCCGATCAGGCCGTGCATCGTCAGGATCAGGCGGAGGGTGCGGCGACAAACGGTGACGGCACGGGGGGCGTTCGGGATGTAGAGGGAGTACTCCCACGGATCGTTCTCAGGCATGCCGGATCCCTTCGGGGATGTGGGGTGGTGTGCGGCGGGCGCCGGTGTCATTGCCGCGCCGCCACGGCAGGACGGAACGGTGCGCTTCCAGCACCCCGGGATTGCGCCGAGTGCGCGTCGCGTCACCGACGGTAGGTCATAGATTTATTACTCAGCAAGCCCATCGCGTAACGTTGCCCCGAACGAGCCGCCTGCGGGCATCCGTTGAGCGAGGAGGAAGTCGTGCCGCCGAGACGCACGCCCACAGCACGTCAGGAGCGCCTGGGGGCCGAACTGAGAAAGATGCGGGAAGCCGCGGGGCTCAAGGCAACCGAGGCGGCAGCCCTTCTCGGCGTGAACTCCGTCCAGATCAGCCAGATCGAGTCCGGAATCGCCGGAGTGAGCGAGGAACGCCTACGGCGCCTCGCAGCGCATTACGCCTGCTCGGACGAAGAGTTGATCTCGGCGCTGGCCGCGATGGCGACAGACCGCACACGCGGTTGGTGGGAGGAGTACCGGGGCTCACTGCCTCACTCGTTCCTCGACCTCTCGGAGTTGGAGCATCACGCCTCCCTCCGCTGGGACGTGGACTTCCTGCACGTCCCCGGACTCCTCCAGACCGAGGATTACGCTCGCGCGCTCTTCCACTACGTGAACCCCCGGTTCTCGGAGGATGAGGTGGAGCGCTGGGTGGAGCACCGTATGAAGCGACGGGGCATCATCGAACAGCCGCAAGCCGTTCCGTACGAGGCCGTCATCCACGAAGCCGCCCTGCGCATCAAGGTCGGCGACAGCGCGGCGATGAGGACTCAGCTCGACCATGTCCTGGACCTCTCCACTTCCGGCCACGTCACCGTGCGCGTCATCCCCTTCACGGTGGAAGGCTTCGCCGGAGCCGGAAGCGCCATGGTGTACGCGGGCGGCCCCGTCCCCAAATTGGACACTGTCGTCCGCGACACCCCTCACGGCACCGTCTTCGTCGACGCCGAAGCTCAGCTGAGCCACTTTCGAACACTGTTCCATAAGGTGGGAGAAGCCGCGTTGGAGCCCGAGCTTTCCCGTGACTTCATCCACAAGCTGACGAAGGAGCTGTAAGCCCAGATGGTGACCCCCCGCACATGGAAGAAGTCGTCCTACTCGGGCGGTGGTGAGGGCAACGCCTGCGTGGAAGTGGCCCACCGCCACCCCCGCATAGCCGTCCGCGACTCCAAGGCCCCCACCCGAGCCGTGCTCACCTTCCCCGGCCCCGCCTTCACCGCCTTCCTCAACACCCTCAAGCCCCCCACCGGGGAATAACCGGAGCCCCCCTCCTGTTACGCCGCGCAGCGACCCGCAGCGAATGACACGACACAGGAGGCTCCCCACCATGCCCGCAGACGCCGCAGAGGAGATCCGGGGCACGGCCCACGGCACCGCACCCGCCCCCCTCTCCGTACTGGACCTGGTGACCGTCGGCGCCGGCCGTACCGCCACCGACGCGCTGCGGACCAGCGTGGACATCGCACGCCTCGGCGAGGCCCGCGGTTTCCACCGGTACTGGGTCGCCGAGCACCACTCCATGCCCGGCGTCGCCTCCTCCTCGCCCGCGGTGATCCTGGCCCACCTGGCCGCCCACACCGACCGCATCCGGCTCGGCTCCGGCGGCGTCATGCTGCCCAACCACGCGCCGCTCGTGATCGCGGAGCAGTTCGGCACGCTGGAGGCCATGGCGCCCGGCCGTGTCGACCTCGGCCTCGGCCGCGCTCCCGGGACCGACGGGGCCACCGCCGCCGCCCTGCGCCGCACCGACCGTCTCAACGAAGGCGCCGACGACTTCCCGCAGCAGCTCGCGGAGCTGATCCGGTTCCTGGACGACGACTTCCCCGACGGGCACCCGTACGGGCGTATCCACGCCGTGCCCGGCCCCGTGCAGGCGACCTCCCCCGGTGGCGTCCAGTCCCCGCACCGGCCGCCGGTCTGGCTGCTCGGTTCCTCCGGTTTCAGCGCGCGGCTGGCCGGCACCCTCGGGCTGCCCTTCGCCTTCGCGCACCACTTCTCGGCGCAGAACACCGTCCCGGCGCTGGACCTGTACCGGGAGTCCTTCCGGCCGTCCGCCGTCCTCGACGCGCCCTACGCCCTCATCGGCGTCTCGGCGCTCGCGACCGACGACGAGAAGGAGGCCCGCCGGCAGGTGCTGGCCGCCGCGCTGAACATGGTCCGGCTGCGCACCGGGCGCCCCGGGCTGGTGCCGACGCCGGAGGAGGCCGAGGCGTACGACTTCAGCCCGATGGAGGAGGAGTTCGTGGCGTCCTGGAACTCCAACGTCATCCACGGGACCCCGGACGAGGTCCGGTCCGGCCTCGACGACCTCCACAAGCGCACCGGCGCCGACGAGCTGATGCTCACCGCCAACGCCCACGGCGGCGACGTGCGCCTGCGCTCCTACGAGCTGATCGCCGACGCCTACGGTTTGCCGACGCCGGCCTGAACCCCGGCCGTGCCGTCGGCCGTGCCGGTTCCGGCGGGGCCCAGCAACGCGGAGATACGATCCGGCGCCACCGGTCGGGAGTACAGCCAGCCCTGACCGGTGTCGCAGCCGATACGGCGCAGGCGGGTCGCCTGGTCGGAGGTCTCCACGCACTCGGCGGTGACGGTCAGCCCGAGCCGGTGGGCGAGCTGGACCATCGCCTCGACGATGACCTCGTCGGCCGGGTTGGCCGAGGACCCGTCGACCGGTACGTCGCCCGACGGGGCGGCGCCGGCGTCCGCCCCGGCGCCCTGGAGCCCACCGCCATGGGCCCCGCCCTCACCGGCCGCGCCCTGTCCCAGCCCGCCCTCCCGGACCCCGTCGTACTGGAACCCCCGTACGAACGCGCCGTCCAGCTTCAGCACCGACACCGGCAGCCGGCTGAGGTAGGCCAGGTTCGAGTACCCCGTGCCGAAGTCGTCGATGGCGATGTGGACGCCCATGTCGCTGAGCGCCTTGAGGACCTGCAGGGGGCGGCCCGCCGAGCCCATCACCGCCGACTCCGTCAGCTCCAGCTGGAGCAGGTGCGGGGCCAGGCCCGTCTCCTCCAGGGTCGCCGCCACGTCCGCCACCAGGTCGGAGTCCCAGACCTGGCGGACCGCCACGTTGACGCTGACGAAGATCGGCGGCTCGTCCGGGTGGGCCAGCTGCCAGCGTCGGGCCTGATGACAGGCCGTGCGCAGGATCCAGCGGCCGAGGGGAACGATAGAACCGTCCTCCTCCGCCAGTGCGATGAACCGATTCGGCGCCAATACGCCGAACTGAGGATGATTCCAGCGGATGAGCGCCTCGACGCCCCGCACCCGGCCGTCCTCCATGCCGACCAGCGGCTGGTACTCCAGGGCGAACTCGCCGCGCTCGATGGCCGGACGGAGCGTGGCGGCGAGGGCCTGGCGGGTCATGCGGTTCGCGTTGCGCTCGGGGTCGAAGAGCGTCCAGCGGGCCCGGCCGTCGGCCTTGGCCCAGTACAGGGTCGTGTCGGCCGCCTGCATCAGGGCGGTGGGGGTGGTGCCGACGGTGTGGCGTTCGACGACGCCGGCCGACGCGGTGATCGAGAGGCGGCGGTCACCGACCTCGAAGGGCGCCTGGAGGGCCGTCAGGACCGATTCGGCCAGGTCGGCGAGCTGGTCGGTGCCCGTGGAGTCCTCCACGAGGAGGGCGAACTCGTCACCGCCGAGCCGGGCCACCAGCGGGGCGCCGGACCGGGTGTGCGCGGCGTCCTCCGCGCACCGGGTGAGACGTTCGGCCACGGCGGCCAGCAGCCGGTCGCCGACGCGGTGGCCGAGGGAGTCGTTGACCGCCTTGAAGCCGTCCAGGTCCAGGTAGCACACGCCGATCCGGCCGGTACCGCCGCGCTCGTCCGCCTCCGCCTCCAGTGCGGCCGTCAGACGCTCGAAGAACAGCGCGCGGTTGGGCAGCCGGGTCACCGGGTCGTGCATCTGGAGGTGGCGCAGCCGGGCCTGGAGCTCGCGCCGGGCGCTGATGTCGGCGACGGACAGCAGCAGGCCGTCCCGCTCCTGGCCGGACTCGGCCAGCGGCTCGAGCGTCACCTGCACCCACAGGGAGTGCCCGTCGGCCCGCTTCAGCCGCCGGGTGCAGCGCAGCCGGGGCCGCCGGCCCCGCAGCACCTCGCGGTACGCGTTCCAGATGCCGGCGTCGGAGGCGAGGTCGACGAGGTCGGCCGCCGCGCGGCCGGCCAGCGCGGCCGGGTCGGTGCCGAGCAGGGTGCCCAGCGTGTCGTTGGCGCCGACGACCATGCCCTCGGCATCGACGACGGCCATGGCCAGGGGGGCGGCCGTGAACGCCGAACGGTAGGTCGGGGGCCCCGTACAGGGAGTACGAGGCACCAGGCATGTGTCACTCTCTGTGACGGCCGACCGGTCGAGGTCTGCCGCGGGCGCCGGCCCTTCGGAGGTTCCGTTCACCGCTCGCTCCCGCAGTGCCTCGATCTCTGTTCGTGCTCTGTTCGTGCAGGAAAGTGTGCCGATCATAGAGGCTGCCACCGGGCCCTTCCAGCCGCCGTTCCGCGTTCGGAACCAAGTGATCTCTCTGACAGGTCGTTTCCGCTCACACCTGGACGGGTTCTACACGCCCCCGACCAGTTGTGACGTTCTGTGAGTGCCCTGAGGGCGGCGGGCCGGGGGCCGCCGGTGAAACTCCGGGTGACTCACCCGTCCGGTGCAGGCGAACAGTGCGTAGTACGACAAATATGCACAAGCTGAGTGCGGCGTCCCGTCAACCGCACCCGGAGGTCCATGTGCCGCGCCAGCTCCCCCTGAGGCGACTTCCCCGGGAGGCTCTCAAGGGGCTCGGCGCGGACCGCCGGGCGGGGGGCAAGCCCCGCCCCAGGCTGCGCAGTACGGCGGCGGTGTGCACCACGATGTCGGCGCTCGCCGCGACCTCCCTGGTCACCGCCCCCTCGGTCGCCGAGCCCTTCTCCCCTCAGCCCTGCGCGCTCCAGCGCACCGACGTGCACCACTCCGAGGGCCTGGACACCTGGAACGCCGCCTATCCGCGGCCCGTCCGCGCCCTGGACGCCGTGATGGTGTTCCTCTCCTTCCCCGACTCCGGACCGCTGACCTCGCCCGCCGAACTCGCCGCCGACCACTTCCCGGCCACCACCCGCTTCTTCCAGCGCGCCTCGTACGGCACGTTCACGCTCCGTCCGCACCCGCTGAGCACCTGGATCCCCATGCCGCGGCCGTCGACGGCGTACGACATACAGCGCGACTGGAGTCCCGAGCACCGGGCCGCCTACCTGCGGGACGCGCTCGACGCCGCCGACCGGCGCGTCGACTTCTCCCGCTACGACGTCGTCTACTTCGTCGCCGACCCGGACGCGCCCGGCGTGGACTCGGACGCCACGAAGGTCGTCAACCTGAACACCCCGATGCGGGCCGACGGCACCGACATCCGGCGGGTCGTCACGGTCTTCGAGAACCATCCGCCGGACCGGCTGGTCCTGGCCCACGAGACCGGGCACGTCTTCGACCTGCCCGACCTGTACCACCGGCCCGTCGACGGCAAGGGCGACTGGGACACCCACGTCGGAGACTGGGACCTGATGGGCAGCCAGTTCGGACTGGCCCCCGACCTCTTCGGCTGGCACAAGTGGAAGCTGGGCTGGCTCCAGCCCCGGCAGGTGGCGTGCGTGCGGGGCGGCGGGCCCACCCGGCTGACCCTGGAGCCGCTGGGGGCGGGGCCGGGGGTGGTGGTGACGGGCGCCGCCGGGGCGCCGGCCTTCGGTCTCGGCCGGGGCACCAAGCTCGCGGTGGTGCGCACCGGAGCGGACAGCGTGCTCGCCTTCGAGGCCCGGGGGCCGGTCGGCAACGACGCCGCCGCCTGCCGGGAGGGCGTGCTGGTGTACCGGGTGCGCGGCGGGGCGGAGTCCGGGGACGGGCCGATCGAGGTGATCGACGCCCACCCGGACACCGAGGCCTGCTGGGAGGACTCGGTCTACCCCCCGCTCGCCGACGCCCCGGTGAGCCTCGGCGAGAGCTTCACGGTGCCGGGAGAGGGCGTACGGGTGGAGGTGGCGGGGCGGACGGGGTCGGGGGCGTGGACGGTGCAGCTCACGCCGGGGCCGGACGGATGACCACCGACGCCTCCGAGCACGCGAAAAGGCCCCCCGCCTGGGCGGAGGGCCTTTTCGTCGTCTGTGCGCCGCCAGGGACTCGAACCCCGGACCCGCTGATTAAGAGTCAGCTGCTCTAACCAACTGAGCTAGCGGCGCCTGCTGACGTCGTAGACTTTAGCACCCTGGTCGGCGGAGGGAAAAATCGAAATACGGATGGCGGCACGGGCCGCCCGTACGGCCGCCCAGAGCAGGATCTCGGGACCCGGCAGCCACGGCCGGCGCGTGTCCGGCGCCACCAGCCAGCGGGAACCGGAACGGGCGGGCCCGCCCACGGGCGCCGGCCCGGCCGCCGGGCCCACCGGCGCCGGTACGGTCACCGCGTCCCCGGCGCCGTGGCACAGCAGCGGCGGCACCGCGCCCGTACGGCCGCCCTCCCGGCCGCGCGCGCTCCATTCCTCCCACTCCAGCAGCGACGGCAGCCGCTGGGCCGTGCCCGGTGCGGCGAACAGCAGCATCCGGCCCCGGAACTCGGCCACCGGACCCGACCCCGGCCCCTCGCCCCACATCTGGTCCAGCATCCGGCGCCCGAAGATCGCGGGGGCGCTCACCACGTCGAAGGCGGACCCGCAGGGCAGGACGACCGGGGCCCCGGGCCGCTCCTGCCAGAACGCGAGCGTGCTGCGCGGGTACGCGCCCGCCGAGGCCAGCCAGACGGCGCCGTCCGAGGTGACGTCCGAGACACGGGGGGCGGCTTCCAGGGCGACATCGCGTGTGCTGCTCATACGCATACATCTACCGCCCGTGAGGGTACGGCTCCGGTGAGTTGCGGGAAACCGGGACAGGAGGAAGGCGAAGGGGGTACCTTGCCCACCCACCTGGCATATGCGTGAGGACTGATCGGCGCGGGACGGCCGGCACGGGTCAGTCGGCGTGTACGCCGCCGTCCTCGCCGCCGCGCATCAGGTCCCGCCCGAACTCCACCATCTTCTTGGCGTAGTCCTCGGTCCACTCGGCCCGCTCGGCGATGTCCGCGGCCGTCAGCCGGTCGAACCGCCGGGGATCGGCCAGCTGCGCCGCCGCCGTCGCCTGGAACTCCATCGCCCGGTCCGCCGCCGCCCGGAAGGCGTGCGTCAGCTCCGTCGCCCGGTCCAGCAGGGCCCGGGGGTCGTCGATCGACTCGAGGTCGAAGAAGTGCTCCGGATCGGCGGCCGCCTCCGCCGGCTCGAAGAGCAGGGGCGCGGGGCGTAGCCGCGGTTCGTTCCGACGCGGCGTGGGCTCCGCCATGTCTTCTCCTCCTCGTACGTACGGCGGCCCGCCCCGTGGACCGGGGCACTTCCCCGTGGACCGGGGCACTCCCGGTGGAGTGGGCCACCGTCCATTGTCCCGCGCCCACGCAAGAGGGCGAGGCCGTGCCGGTACGTGTGTACCGGCACTCCTCGCCCGTTACCGCTGACCCGCGCCGTTCGCTAACCGGCGTAGGTCTCGAACTCGGCGATCCTCGGCGTTCCGCTGGAGCCGGTGATCTCGAAGGTGATCTTCTTCAGCGACGTCGGGCCGAAGCCGATGACGCCCGCTCCGCTGCCGGAGGCCAGGACGGAGCCCGTGTCGTGGTTGACGAGCCGCCAGGATCCGATGGCGCCCGCCGAGCCGGCGGCCTCGCGGATGTTGACCTTGGAGACGGTGGTGGCGGAGCCCCACTTGACGGAGACGGAACCGGTCGAGCCGGAGGGGGACCAGTGGGTGCCCATGTCGCCGTCACGGACGTTGCCGTAGCTCGTCCCGTCGGCCTTGGAGGAACCGTCGGAGCCCGCTCCGATGCTGAGGTTGGTCCCGACGGGCGGGTCAGTGGGGTCGGGGTCGGTCGGGTCCGGGTCCGGGTCGGTGGGGTCCGGGTCCGTGGGGTCCGGGTCGGTCGGGTCCGGGTCCGGGTTCTGCGGCGTGCAGCTGCCGTCCGACACCTTCAGGCCCTTGCCCGCGCCCGCCGTCTGGCTCACGACGCCCGGCACGCAGTCGGCCGCGTCGAGGCTGTAGGAGTACGGGATGCTGACGCTGGTGTTGGACTGCGGGTTCGGCCCGGCGGGGTTGGTGTCGCCCTCGCGGTCGGACCAGGTCACGTTGTCGAAGATGTTGCCGTTGACCTGCCAGTAGCCGGCCTCGTCGGTGTAGAAGGTGCCGAGGACGTCCTTGGAGTCCTGGAAGTAGTTGTTGTCGACCCTGGCGCGGGCGCCGGCCCGGGAGTTGATGCCGGACTCGTGCAGGTCCACGTAGTGGTTGTTGTAGATGTGCGCGATGCCGCCGCGCAGGAGGGGCGCGCGGGAGTCGATGTTCTCGTACAGGTTGTGGTGGAAGGTGACGTAGCCGTTGGAGCGGTCGCTCTCGCTGGAGCCGATGAGGCCGCCGCGGCCGGAGTTGCGCAGGGTGCTGTAGGACAGGGTGACGTACTGGGTGTCGTTCTTCATGTCGAAGAGGCCGTCGTAGCCCTCCGACTCGCCGCCCGACGCCTCCAGGGTGGTGTGGTCGACCCAGACGTTGCGGACACCGCTCTCCATGCCGATGGCGTCGCCGCCGTTGGAGGTGGGCGAGCCCGACTTCTTGACGTTCCGGACCGTCACGTTCTGGATGATGATGTTGCTGGACTCCCGGATGTGGATGCCCAGTTGGTCGAAGACGGCGCCGCCGCCGACCCCGACGATCGTGACGTTGCTGATCTGCTTCAGCTCGATCTTGTCCGCGGCGGTGCTGCAGCTGTCACCCGACACCTTGGTGGTGTTGCCGTGGTTGATGGTGCCCTCGACCTCGATGGTGATCGGGGTGCTGCTGCTGGCCCGGCCGCACAGGGCCTGGTGGATCGCGGTCCCGGTGGTCGCCCGGACCGTCTCCCCGCCGGCCCCGCCGGTCGTGCCGCCGTTCTGGGTCGCGTAGCCGGTGGCACCACTGGCCGCTGCCGCCGCCTGGGGCATCGACAGCACCACACCGGTCGCGGCGGCAACGGCCAAGGTCGCCAGCGCCGCGTTGAGTCGCAGCGCGACTGGTCTTCTCATCCTCGGTCTCCCCATTCGCCTTCACATGCCGGAACGAACAATCTGTCGCGATCATGTCAATGCGACAGACCGGAAAGCGCTTTCTCGCCGTGAATATAGGGTTCACCTCAGGGGCTGGCAAGGGTTGCGGCGCGTTCAAACTACGGGCCCTCGTACATGTGCTTGAACACCGGAGATCCACTGGCGGACTCGCTCCCGCCGCCGGCACAGGCCCGATGTGCACCCCGGACCGAGCTGCGGTACGATCATCCTGCCTGCTCAAGGGGGCCAACCCCCGGCAGTCGGCAGTGCGTTGGTGGTCCAAGGAAAGACGCCCCACTTCCCGTGGGGAAATGCAGGTGCAAGGCCTGCCCAGCGCTCGACGAGAACCCCGGCCCCGCTCCAGCGGGACCGGGGTTCTTCCGTGTCAGCGGAGCTTGGCCGCCTGCGCGTCGATGACGGCGGTCGGCTGCTCGAAGGACTCGCCCCGGCTGACCGCCGCGATGTTGAAGGACGAGAACCCGGCGAGCGTGGTGCCCTGCCGCAGGACGACGACCTTCGTCTCGACGGGCTCACCGTCCATCTTCGTCCCCACGGTCCAGGCGGACGGCGTCCTCACCGGCCGCGAGCTTCTCCTCGCCGACCTTGGTGACCTGCTGCTCCTCACCGCCGACCGACATACCGAAGCCCCCGGCGCACTTCCTGCCCGCCTCCCGCAGCGTGCCGAGGGTCCGCTCCGCCCCGTCGGCGTCGTAGGACCAGAGGGAGGTCATCGTCTTCGTGATGTCGAGGGAGTCGATGGTCGCCTCCTTCGCCTCCTCCTCCGTCATGCCCGCCAGCTCCTCCATCGAGGGCATGCCCTTCTTGGCCGCCGCGGACTCCTGGACCACGAGCCGCTGGGTGCTCGCCGCCGGGGTGCCCACGGGCAGCGCCGACAGCACCCGGGCGACGGACTCGCACTCGGCCTGCTCGACGGAGAGGGTCCCGGGCTCGGCGACGTCGTCCTTCGTAGGCTTCTTGACCTGGTGGTCCTTGAGGTCGCCCGCGCCGACCACCCGCTTCTCCAGTTCGCCGGCGGTCAGCGCCTTCGCCGCCGGCTTGTCGGCCCCGCCGCCCTTCGCCTTGGTGTCGCCGCCGTCCCCACCGTCCTGGTCACCGCCGCCGCAGGCGGTGACCGACAGGGCGAGGGTGACCGCGGAAGCGGTCAGGACGGTACGGCGTATGGCGGTTCGCATGGTGCGTCTCCTGATGTTCAGCACTCCGCGCCCAGGTACGGCGCGGAGTTCACGGGAGCAGGACCATCGGAACCGGACCGGGGCTGTACGGGCGGCGCGGGAAGGACACGCCCCTCTCTCAGGCCTGCACCACCGGCTCCCGGGTGAACAGCGCGCCCAGCTCCGGCGCGTTGACCCTGCGGTCGGCCAGGCGCAGGCCCTCCCAGACGGTGACCTGGTTCGCGGTGAGCACCGGCTTGCCCAGCTCCTTCTCCAGGGCCGGGATGTGGGCCACCGTGTGCAGGGCCGTGTCCGGGAGGAGGACCGCGCCCGCGTCCGGGCGGTCGGCGGCGCGGGCCAGGGCCCGCACCTCCGACTCGGTCCAGGTTCCGACCTCCGCCGCCGTGATCACGCCGGAGCTGACGACGTCGACCGTCTCGATGCCGCCGGCGGCGAGGAAGTCCGCGAAGAGCCGCGCCACGTCGTCCGGGTAGGTCGCCCCGATGGCGACCCGCCGCGCCCCGATCTCCTTCACCGCGCGCACGAAGGCGAAGGAGGTGGAGGAGGCGGGCAGACCCGCCGCCTGGGCGAGGGCGCGCACCTGTTCCTGGGCGCCCTCCCAGCCGTGCACGAAGCTTCCGCTGGTGCAGGCCCACACCACGGCGTCGGCGCCGGCCAGCCGCAGCTCCGCCACGCCCGCGGCGAGCCGGTGCGCCGAACCCATCTCGCGCAGCGCGTCGACCCGGTGCGCGTCCTCGCCGATGTCCGTGTGCACCAGGTCCACCCGGATGTCGCTGCCCAGGAGCTGCTCGATGCGTGGATAGTCGTCCTCGCCGGAGTGGCCCGGGTACAGGAACCCCAGTGCTGTCATGTCCAACCTTCCTGCTGTTGTTCCGTGTCCGGGCCGTCACCGACGCCCGGCATGTCCGCCACCGCCGGCCCGACCGGACCCGCCACCGCGGGACCGACCGGCCCCGGCACCGTGGGGCCGACACGCGCGGACGGATCGGTCAGCGCCTGATACGGCCCCACCGCAGGGGTACCCAGTCGGCGCAGTGCCGCCCACATCGTCACTTGGTTGGCCGAGATCACCGGGATCCGCAGCTCGGCCTCCAGCTGCGGGATGACGTCGTAGGTGGGGAGGTTGGTGCAGGAGATGAACAGGGCGTCCGCCGTCCCCTGGCGCGGGACGGCCTGGCGTGCCATGTCGGCCACGTCGCGGTACGGGACCCGCCAGATGTGCCGGGTCAGCCCCATGAAGGCGCAGCCGGTGACGGCGACGCCGGCCTCGGCGACGTACGCCTCCAGCGCCCGGGTCACGGACACGGTGTACGGCGTCACCAGCGCGACCCGGCGTACGCCCAGCTCGGCCAGCGCGTCCAGCAGCGCTCCGGAGGTGGTCACGGACGGGACCGCGCCCGCCCAGGTCATCGCCTCGCACATCGCGCGTTCACCGGCGATGCCGCCGACGAAGCTGCCCGAGGTGCAGGCGTAGGCGACGACCTCGGGCGCGATGGCGTTGAGGGTGCGCACCGCCTCGCCGAGTGTCTCGTGCTCGCTGACCAGCCGGGCGAGGTCCAGACTGACCTCGACCGGCACAAAAGGGGTTCGCGTCATGTGCAGCGACACATCGTCGGGCACCCACCGCCACAGCTCGCGGTCGAGTGCGAAGTCGAACGGGGCGACCACGCCGACCCCGCGTTGCGGAGCTGGTCCGCCGAGAAAGGAGATGTCCATGGCACGCACCGACCTCACACTGAGAAAGGGGAGGACAACGCACCGTTACGCACGGCCGTGTTGACGAAGGTAGGTTCCGGTGCGAGCGTGGTCAATCCGCCCGCGTCACTCCCAGGTCAACAGCCGGTTGACTTCCCCGTCAACTCCTGAACCGCACCCGCTTCCGCCGACCGGAGACAGACCTGCCGATGACCACGCCCCCGCCCACGCCCACGCTCCTCGTCCTGGACGCCGAGCCGCTCCCCCGCCTGGGCCGGCTGACCGGCCGGGCCCGGATCGAGCACGCCGACGAGGCGACCCTCGCCGAGCGGCTGCCGCACGCCGACGTCCTGCTCGTGTGGGACTTCGCCTCGCACGCCGTACGGAAGGCGTGGCCCGGTACCGGTCCGCGCCCGCGCTGGGTGCACACGGCGAGCGCCGGGGTGGACCACCTGATGTGCCCGGAGCTGGCCGAGTCGGACACGGTGGTGACCAACGCGCGCGGTGTCTTCGACCAGCCGATCGCCGAGTACGTCGCCGCGCTCGTCCTGGCGATGGCCAAGGACCTCCCCACGACGCTGCGGTTGCAGGGCGAGCGGACCTGGCGGCACCGCGAGTCGACGCGGGTGGCCAGAACCCGCGCCTGCGTGGTGGGCTCCGGACCGATCGGCCGGGCGATCGCGGGGACGCTGAAGGCGCTCGGCATCACCACCGCGCTGGTCGGCCGCACCCCCCGCACCGGCGTGCACGGGCCCGCCGAGCTGGACCGGCTGCTGGCCCGCGCCGACTGGGTGGTCGCGGCGGCGCCGCTCACCGACGACACGCGCGGCATGTTCGACGCGCGGCGGTTCGGGGTGATGCAGCCCTCCGCCCGCTTCGTGAACGTGGGACGGGGACAGCTCGTCGTCGAGGACGATCTCGCCGAGGCGCTGACGCGGCGCTGGATCGCGGGCGCCGCCCTGGACGTGCTGAACCACGAGCCCCTCGCGCCCGACAGCGCGCTGTGGCGGGTCCCGGACCTGATCATCTCGCCGCACATGAGCGGGGACACGATCGGCTGGCGGGACGAACTGGGCGCGCAGTTCGTGGAGTTGTACGAGAGCTGGGCAGCGGGCGGGCCACTGGCGAACGTGGTCGACAAGAAGCGCGGATACGTGCCCGGACACTGACGTCCCGGGACGACATCTCGGGGACGACGTCCCAGGAACAACGGCCCAGGAAACGCGGGAGGGTGCTGCATGACCGACCTCACCGAGCTGACCGCAGTACAGCTCGTCGACGGTTACCGCAAGGGTACTTTCAGCCCCGTGGAGGTGACCCGGGCGGCTCTGGAGCGGGCCGAGCGGATCCAGCCGGAGCTGAACGCGTTCGTCCGGCTGACCGGCGAGGAGGCGCTCGAGGGGGCCCGGCGGGCCGAGGAGCGGTGGCGGCGCGGGGAGCCGTGTGGGCGGCTGGACGGGGTCCCGGTCACGGTGAAGGACATCCTGCTGACGCGGGGTCATCCGACGCTGCGCGGCTCCCGGGCCGTGTCGCCGGACGGCCCGTGGGACGAGGACGCGCCCTCCGTCGCCCGGCTGCGGGAGCACGGCGCCGTGTTCGTCGGCAAGACGACGACGCCCGAGTTCGGCTGGAAGGGCGTGACCGACTCGCCGCTGTCCGGCGTCACCCGCAACCCGCACGACCCCGGCCGCACCGCGGGCGGCTCCAGCGGGGGCGCGGCGGCGGCCGTCGCGCGCGGGGCGGGGCCGCTGGCGCTGGGCACGGACGGCGGCGGCAGCGTGCGCATCCCGGCGTCCTTCTGCGGGATCTTCGGCCTGAAACCGACGTACGGCCGGGTCCCGCTCTACCCGGCGAGCGCGTTCGGCACGCTCGCGCACGTCGGCCCGATGACGCGGGACGCGGCGGACGCGGCGCTGATGCTGGACGTCATCGGCACCCCCGACGCCCGGGACTGGTCGGCGCTGGGCCCTGCGCCCGGGTCGTACACCGAGGCCCTGTCCGGCGGCGTGCGGGGACTGCGGGTGGCGTACTCGCCGTCGCTCGGCGGGCAGGTGGCGGTGCGCCCGGCGGTGGCCGAGGCGGTCCGGCGGGCGGTGGAGCGGCTGGCGGAGCTGGGCGCGTACGTGACGGAGGCCGATCCCGACTTCGCGGACCCGGTGGACGCCTTCCACGCGCTGTGGTTCAGCGGGGCGGCGCGCGTGGTCCAGCACCTGAGGGCGGGTCGGCGGGGGCTGCTCGACCCGGGGCTGCGCGAGATCGTCGGCGCGGGGGCGCGGTACTCGGCGCTGGAGTACCTGGCCGCGGTGGACGTGCGGATGGAGCTGGGCCGGCGGATGGGCCGTTTCCACGAGGCGTACGACCTGCTCGTCACGCCGACGCTGCCGATCACGGCGTTCGAGGCGGGCGCCGAGGTGCCGAAGGGCTCGGGGCACCGGCGGTGGACCGGGTGGACGCCCTTCACCTACCCGTTCAACCTGACCCAGCAGCCGGCGGCGACCGTGCCGGTGGGGGCCGACGGGGACGGACTCCCCATCGGCCTCCAGCTCGTCGCGGCCCGCCACCGCGACGACCTGGTCCTGCGCGCCGCACACGCGCTGTACGGGGCGGACCCGTCCCCCGCGTCCCCCGCGTAGGCCCGCCCCGCGCACGCGGCCGGTCCGGCTCGTCGGCCGGTCCGGCTCGTCGGCCGGTCCGGCTAGTCGGCCGGCCACACCCCCGGCTTGTACTTCGGGTTCGGGGACTGGTCCGGGTGCAGGCACCGCCAGGTGTTCGGGCCCACGATCCCGTCCACGGTGATCCCGCACGCGCTCTGGATCAGACGCATGGCCTTGTAGGTGTCCGAGCCGAAGTACCCGTCCTGGTTGATCAGCTTGCGGCCGCCGTGCAGGCCGTTCTGCGTGTTCCACAGGCACTGGGCGTGTTTGACGGCCGACGAGTAGGAGTCGCTGCGGGTCAGTTCCGCATGGCTCCCGCTGTACGGGCACGTTCCCGCCACCGGCTGCACCCGCCCGAGTTCCGTCTCACCTGCCACCGGGGCGCTGTTCGCCGAGCTTGCGAGCGCCGCTACGGCGCCCAGTGCCACAGCGGCACTACCGATCTTCAACCGAATGCGCATGACGTGTCGGCTCCCCCTGGGGTCTTGGTCGTGGACGTGCGGCTCAAGTGTCGGCGCGCTCCGTGCGGCGGGGAACCTATAACGTTCGAGGCCGTTCCGTGGCCCGGCCCGTCGGCGGTAAGTGGCCGGGCGGATCGGCCGGAGAGAGGCCGGGCGGACCGGCCGGTAAGAGGCCGGGCGGACCGGCCGCCGAGGCGGGGCACGGCACCTCGTGGGGCATCGTCACCTCCGCGCGGCCGGTCCGCCGCGGACGTGGCGCGCTACGCCCGCCGGAAGCCGAGCGTCTCCCCCGCCGCCCCCGTGCGCCACAGGTCGTTGCAGGCCTCGGCCATCTCGCCCAGGCCCTCGACGATCTGGCCCCAGACGGTGCCGGGGACCCAGCCGACGTCGCCGTTGAGCAGCAGGTTGTTGCGTTCGTAGAACAGGGCGAGGTCGACGAGGGTGGTGCCCGCGCGGACCTCTCGGTCGTAGCCGTACGCCTTGGTGCCCAACTCGGCGCCCGCGAAGGCGAAATAGCACAGGTCGCCCGGAATGGGCGTCACGGTCGGGTTCTCCAGCGGTGGTTCGGATGCCGCGAAGGGCGGGAAAAGGGCGTAGATCTCGTTACGGGCGTATTTGGCGTGGTACACGTCGCCGCCGAGTGGGAGCGCGTCCCAGACGGCCGCGCAGGTGACCGGGGCCCGGTCCTCAAGCAGTTGGGCCGTGCACGTGATTCCGCGCTTGACCAGCGAGACTTCGATGAAGCGATCTGCCATGCCCTCCATGGCAGTGCCCAACGCCGCCGCGGTCAAGGGCGCCGGGCCGAGGTATCGGACTGAAAAAGATCGGCATAACCTGCCCGGCATCGGGTAGCTGCGCGCCCATGGCTCCACCACACAGAACCCCTCCATGGGGTATATCCGACCAAAGGCCCAGGACTGCCGGGCCCACGCGCCGGTCGCTGCTCGCGGGGGTCGCGGCGCTCGGTGCGCTGGGGGCCGCCGGCTGCTCACGGGTGGCCGCCGGGTCCGGCGTGGAAGGCGGCGATCTCCTCGACCGGCTCAAGGCACAGGGCGTGGCCCGGCTCGGCATCGCGGGCGAGATCCCCTTCGGCTACATCAACAAGGACGGTGAGCTGACCGGCGAGGCCCCGGAGCTGGCGAAGGTCATCTTCAAGCGGCTCGGAGTGGACCGGGTGCAGCCGGTGCCGACGGAGTTCGGCTCCCTCATCCCGGGTCTGGCGTCGCAGCAGTTCGACATCGTGGCGGCCGGTATGTACATCAACCCGGACCGCTGCCAGCAGGTCATCTTCTCCGACCCGGACTACCAGATGCTCGACGCGTACATCGTGCGCAAGGGCAACCCGCTCGGGCTGCACAACTACGAGGACGTCTTCAAGAAGAAGGCCAAGTTCGCCACCGGCACCGGCTACGCGGAGATCGCCTACGCGGTGGAGCACGGCATCAAGGAGGACGACATCCTGATCGTCCCCGACCAGGTGGCCGGCCTCAACGCCGTCGAGTCCGGGCGCGTGGACGTCTTCGCGGGGACGGCGCTGACCGTCCGCGAGGTGGTGAAGAAGTCCGGCAAGGCCGAGGCGACCGAGCCCTTCTCGCCGATCATCGACGGCAAGCCGAAGGTCGACGGTGGCGGTTTCGCCTTCCGTCCGACCGAGACGAACCTGCGGGACGCCTTCAACGTCGAGCTGCAGAAGCTCAAGAAGAGCGGTGAGCTGCTCCGCATCCTCAAGCCCTTCGGTTTCACCGAGAACGAGATGACCGATCTGACCGCGAAGGAGCTCTGCGGCGGATGACCTCGGGACTGTGGGAACTCGTACTCCAGGGTGTCTGGGTCACGATCCAGCTGCTCGTCTTCAGCTCGCTGCTCGCGGCGGGCGTCTCCTTCGTGGTCGGCGTCGCGCGCACCCACCAGCTGTGGATCGTCCGCTTCCTGGCGGGCGTCTACACCGAGGTGTTCCGCGGGACCTCGGCACTGGTGATGATCTTCTGGGTGTTCTTCGTGCTGCCGCCGGCCTTCGGCTGGCAGCTGGTGCCGATGTGGGCGGGCACGCTGGCGCTGGGCCTGACCTACGGGGCGTACGGCTCCGAGATCGTGCGCGGCGCGCTCGGCGCGGTCGACCCGGCGCAGAAGGAGGGCGGCATCGCCCTCAGCTTCACGCCCTGGCAGCGGATGCGGCTGATCATGCTGCCGCAGGCGGTGCCGGAGATGATCCCGCCGTTCTCCAACCTGCTGATCGAGCTGCTCAAGGGCACCGCGCTGGTGTCGATCATGGGCATGGGCGATCTGGCGTTCAGCGGCAACCTGGTGCGCCTCGCGTTGCAGGAGAGCGCGGAGATCTACACGTACATCCTGCTGATCTACTTCGTGATCGCGTTCCTGCTCACGCGGGTGATGCGCGGCCTGGAGAAGAAGCTGAAGGCGGGCGTCGGGAAGACGGCACCGAAGCGCAAGGCCGTCACTCCTGAGCCGGCCGCCGGGATCGGGGGTCTCCGATGAACTGGGACTGGAGCGCGGTCTCCGACTTCATGCCGCACTTCTGGGACGGTCTGCTGGTCACCCTGCAGATCCTGGTCCTGGGGTCGCTGGTCTCCTTCGTCCTCGGACTGGTGTGGGCGCTGCTGATGCGGGTGCCCTCCCGCTGGGTGACCTGGCCGGTCGGCGTGGTCACCGAGTTCGTCCGGAACACCCCGCTGCTGGTGCAGCTGTTCTTCCTCTTCTACGTGCTGCCCGAATGGGGTGTGACCGCCTCGGCGCTCACCACCGGTGTGCTCGCCATCGGACTGCACTACTCGACGTACACGATGCAGGTCTACCGGGCCGGCATCGAGGCGGTGCCGGTCGGCCAGTGGGAGGCCGCGACGGCGCTGAACCTGCCCCTGGGGCGGACCTGGTCGGCGGTGATCCTGCCGCAGGCGATCCGCCGTGTGATCCCCGCCCTCGGCAACTACGTGATCTCCATGCTGAAGGACACGCCGCTGCTGATGGCGATCACGGTGCTGGAGATGCTCGGCGAGGCGCGGCTGTTCTCGCAGCAGAACTTCCAGTTCACCGAGCCCCTGACGGTGATCGGCGTGGCCTTCATCGTCATCTCCTACCTGGCCTCCCTTGCCCTGCGAGCCCTGGAGCGACGCCTTGCCCACTGACACTCTCCCCAATCCCGAGAAGAGCCCCGAGCGCAGCTCCGGCGAGCTGATACGCCTGGAGCAGGTCACCAAGCGGTTCGGTGAGAACACCGTCCTCGACCACCTCGACTTCTCCGTCGACGCCGGCAAGCACGTCACCCTGATCGGCCCGTCCGGATCGGGCAAGACGACGATCCTGCGGCTGCTGATGACGCTCCTCAAGCCCGACGAGGGCACGATCACCGTGGACGGGCAGAAGCTCTTCCCGGCGACCGAGAAGGAGCGGCGCGAGGTCCGCAAGCAGATCGGGATGGTGTTCCAGCAGTTCAACCTGTTCCCGAACATGAGCGTCCTGCGCAACATCACCGAGGCGCCGGTCACCGTGCTCGGCATGTCCAAGGACGAGGCGGTGGAGCGGGCCAAGGGCCTGCTCGACATGGTGGGCCTGGCCGACAAGTGCGACGCCCGCCCGGCCCAGCTCTCCGGCGGCCAGCAGCAGCGCGTGGCGATCGCCCGGGCACTGGCGATGCGGCCGAAGGTGCTCCTCCTCGACGAGGTGACCTCCGCGCTCGACCCGGAGCTGGTCGCGGGCGTCCTCGACCTGCTGCGCGACATCGCCCGCACCACGGACATCACCATGCTCTGCGTGACCCACGAGATGAACTTCGCCCGGGACATCTCGGACCAGGTCCTGATGTTCGACTCGGGCCGGGTCATCGAGACCGGTCCGCCGGAGAAGATCTTCAGCGAGCCGGAGCACGACCGGACCCGGGAGTTCCTCAGCGCGGTGCTGTGACGCGGGTGCCACGTGCCCCAACGCCCCAACACCCGAGGTCGGGGCGTTGGGGCACGCCACTGGCATATGCCAAGGGGCGCACGCGGCAGTCGGGGGCGCTGGAATTGCGCCAACACCCCCTCATGACAGGCCGCTTGGCGGCTATCGTGAAGGGGATCCGCTGTCCGGATCGGGGGCACAGGCAGGGACAGGGGCAGGGCCTACCAGCGAAGCGCAGGGGGAGACCACCGTGGCGCTGCGACACAAGCCGACCGCGCCGCACCACTCGGCCCAGGACGCCCTGCGCGTCCTGGAGACGGTGACGCGGCAGACCACCGGAGTCACCGACACGGAAATCGCCCGGCAGACCGGCTTCGACCTGGAGCGCCTGACCCCGCTCCTGCGCATGCTGCGTCGCGAGGGCTACGTCGAGCAGACCGCCGACGGCGCGTACGTCGCCGGGGAGGCCCTGGCCCGACTGGGCTCGGCCCACGGCCGCGAGCAGGCCGTGCGCGACAAGCTCCAGCACACCCTGGACCGGCTGCGCGACTCGGTGGGCGCCGCCGTCTACATCAGCCGGTACGTCGACGGCGAGGTCAGCGTCACCCAGTACGCCGACGGCCCGGCCACGCCCCGGGTGAACGAGTGGGTGGACTTCCGCGTCTCGGCGCACGCCACCGCGGTCGGCAAGAGCCTGCTGACCCAGCTGGACCACGCGGGCCGCCGCGACCACCTCGCCCGGCACAAGATGGCCCGGCTGACCTCGCGCACCATCACGAGCGACCGGCTGCTGCTGTCCCGGCTGGAGTCCCAGCCGCCCACCGTGCCGGTCCTCGACCTCCAGGAGTACGCGGTGGGCACGGTCTGCGCGGCCGTCCCGATCACGGCCGGTTCCGCCGTGGGCTGCCTGGCCGTGTCCCTGCCGGTCGAGCACGCGCACCGGCTGCGCCGGGCCGCGGACGAGCTGAACCGGAGCGCGGCCCCGGTGCTGCTGTCGCTGGCGATCTAGCCATCCGCGGGGGAACGGCGCATGACCGGCGGGTGGTCGGAAGCACTGCTCGGGACCGGGTAGTATTTTCGTCGTCGCCGGCCGCGGGAAGCGGACGGCGGGAGTCATGCGCCGCTAGCTCAGTTGGTTAGAGCAGCTGACTCTTAATCAGCGGGTCCGGGGTTCGAGTCCCTGGCGGCGCACAGCAGGAGGGCCCCCTCGCCCAGGCGAGGGGGCCCTCCGTCGTTGCCCGGCCGCTCGCTCAGAAGGTGACGTCCGAGCACGCGTAGAACGCGTTGGCCGTGTCGGCGACCGTCCACACCGCGACGATGACGTGGTGCCCGTTCAGCCCGGACGGCAGCGTGCCGCTGTGGGAGAGGGTGGCCGGCGGCTGCTTGCCGCCGTAGGGCACCGTGAAGAACGGCGTGAGGCTGAGGTCGGACCGGGCCAGTTCGTGGTTCTGGTTCCAGCCCGGCTTGGTGACGTAGTACCTGAAGTCGGTCGTGGCGTGCCGGGCGGTGAACTGCCAGCGGAAGGTGTAGTTCTGTCCGCCGTTCACCCGGGTGGTCGGCCATGCCTGGCCGTTCGGCGTCTTCGGGCTGTCGAGCTGGGCGAACCGGGTGTTGTTCCCGGAACATATCCGCCCGTCGGCCGGCCCGCCCGCCGGGAAGCCCTTGGGGCCCTCGACGCTGTGCGGCTCCCACTGGATGGCGCCGCAGCCGCTGACGGTGCCGTTCTGGCAGACCTTCTGCCGGCTGACCGGCAGGTCGGTGTAACCGTGGCCGCTCGCGGCACCGCCGGACGAGAGCACGAGGGCTCCGGTGGTCGCCATGCCCACCGCCGCGGCGGACAACTTGGTCCTGGTACGCATACTGCTGCTCCTGTGACGTGGGGGGGTTCAGTGAGCCGTGCAGGTCTAGACCAAGTCCCAGATTATTGCCACGAGTTGAACATGTCCATACCAATTCAAGAACCCGGTCGGCGCTCCCTGTCCCCCCGCCCCGCGCAGAACGCCACCGTCAGGTCCTTCACCAGCACCTTGCGCTCGTAGTCGTCGAGTTCGACCAGCCCGCGCATGGTCAGCCGGGTCACCGTGTCCTCCACCGAGTCCACGACCGACGTGAGCACGCTCGCCCGCTGCGCCGCGTCCAGCGCGGCGATCCGGCGCCGGTGCATCTCGGCGGCGACCTCCGGGGCGTACTCCGCCCGGACCGGCCGCACCGAGAACACCTCCAGGCCGACCGGCGCCGCGTCCGCCGCCACCAGCCGGGTCAGCGTCTCGCCGGCCACGTCCGCGGAGCTGCGGACCGTGCCGAGCGGCTCCACCGGGACCCGGGCGAGGGCCGCCTCGACGCACTCGCGCAGATACGTCTCGTGGTCCTCGACGCCCAGCGTGGCCCGCGCGGTGTCCCGCACCCGCCACACCACCAGCGTCACCGCCCTGAGCGCGACGCCGTTGCCGTCGGCCGCGGGCATCGGCTCGCTGCGCCAGTGCCGCAGCCGCACGTCGACCCGGCGGCGCAGCAGCAGCGGGTTGACCCACATCAGGCCGGTGCGCCGGACGGTGCCCCGGTAGCGGCCGAACAGGCCGAGCACCCAGGCCCGCCCCGTCCGTCCCCGGGCCAGCCCGCCGAACCCGAACAGCCCCAGCGCCCCGGCGGCCGCGTACGCCGCCCACTGGGCGGGCCCGAGCCCGGCCCCCGCGTACGACGGCAGCCCCAGCGCCTCGGCCGCGAGCGGCGGTACCACCCCGGCCCACCAGGAGGTGACCGCGCAGCCCGCCGCCCCGCAGGCCCCGGCGGCCACGCCCGCGGCGCCGGGCAGCACCCGCGCCGGACGCTCCCTCAGCTCCGGACTGACGCTCGGCACCGGCCGCGAGCGCGCGGCGATGGGACGACGGGCCCCGGCCCGCTCCCCCGCGCCCGGCCGGCGGGCGGCGACCGCGGGCCGCGACGGCGCCGGTGCCGGTGCCGGTGCGGGCGCCGGATCGAGGTCGTCGCGGAACAGCAGATGGACGGGGATCTCGGTGGTGGCCTCGTTGTGGATGAGCCGGACGGACCGGTGGCCGCCCTCCGCCACCCTCCCGGGCTCGGGCGCGGGCTCGGAGCCGGGCTCGGGACCGGGGCCGAGGCCGGAGCCGGGGCCGGGGCCGGGGCCGGAGCCGGGGCCGGGGCCGGAGCCGGGGCCGGAGCCGGGGCCGGAGCCGGGGCCGGGGCCGAGCCCGGAGCCGGAGCCCGTGTGGGGGCCTGCCGGCGGCCGGCCGGAGCCGGTGTGGGGAACGGCCGGCGGCCCGATGAGGTCCGGGTCCGTGGAAGAGGTCGTACTCATGCGTGCTCCAGCCTCCGCGCCAGACGCGTCATGAACGGGGGAACGCGGGATCGTCACGGGATCGCCGCGGGCGGACGGTCGGTCAGGAAAGGGGCGTCAGGACAAGGGGCGTCAGGAGAAGAGGCGCCGCCAGGTCTCCGGACCCGGGTGGCCGTCCGCCGCGCCGCCCCGCCAGCCCTGGGCGCGCTGGAAGGCCTCGACGCCCCGCCGGTCCGCCTCGCCCCAGCGCGGACCAGGTCCGGTCGTGTAGTACGCGCCGAACCCCTTCTCCACCAGCCGTCTGCCGAGCCGGGTGACGTACGGGTTGTCCGCGCCCGGCCGGAACATCGCCCGCCCGGGGTATCCGGCCACCCCGTGCGAGGCGGGGGCCGCGGCGGGGCCGTTCGCCGCGCTCGCCGTGACGCCCTTGTACCGGTAGGGCAGGTACTTGGCCGAGTCGCTCCAGTAGGCGTAGGGCGTGGACTGCTTGCGAGTGTGCGGCGGGGTCTGCTCGTAGCCCGTGTAGGAGGTGTGCGTGTCGTCCGTCCAGCCACCGAAGATCACCACGTGGGAGCCCGTCTGCGGGTCGGCCTCGTTGTGGAACAGCAGGATGTCGCCGGGCTGGAGCTGCTCCTTCGTGATGCGGTCGGCGAACGTGCCGAGGCTGCCCGTCCATTCGTTCGTGGGCAGCTTCCAGGCCATCGACACATAGCCCGAGCAGTCCTGCCGGTAGCCGTCGGACCAGTAGGCGGTCACGCTGTAGGGCACTTTCGCGGTGACCCACGTCTTGGCCCGGCTGATGATCTCCGTACGGGTGATCGCGGCCAGTCCCGCACCGGCCGGCGGCCCCGCCGGCCGGCCGGCCGGACCGTGCAGCGGGGCCCGGGGCCCCTGCGGGGTGTCCGGTACGTCGTCGGTCGCGGCGCCCGGCCGGTGCGCCGCGTGGGTGACGACGGCCGGGGCCGCCGCCGCCTGGCCGGCGCCGAGCACGGAAGCCGCGGCGGCGGTGGCGGTGGCGGTCGCCACGATCAGCGCGCGGTGGGCCGTCGCCGGATGGGCGGGTGCGCGGCCGGCCGGCGAATGCGGCAGGACGCGGCGCCAGTGACGGCAACCAGGGCAGTCGCAGTCGCTCGCGGGGTCGATCTCCTCGAATACGGGAGCCTCCATGCGATTCCCCTCACACTCCCGGTGAAAATGACCACGGCGGGGTACTTCGGTACATGTCGGTCAGTTTCTCAACTGTCTTCTTCGCGCGCATGTTGACGGTCCGAATGATGTACACGGCGGCGGCCCCGCTCACCGGGGACTCCCGGAGAGCTTCCGGGGCGGCCCCGGGCCCCGGGCGCGGTCCGGAGCACTGTCCGGCATCCGGTAGAGTTGTGCAGGTCAGCAGGCGCCGCTAGCTCAGTTGGTTAGAGCAGCTGACTCTTAATCAGCGGGTCCGGGGTTCGAGTCCCTGGCGGCGCACAGACGGCCGGAGGCCCCTCGTAGCACACGGGGGGCCTTCCGCGTGCCCGGCCTCCGGACATCTTGCGATCATGGCGAACGCCGTAGAACCCTGGTCCGGTTGGGGGCCCGGATGCCGAGGGGGGCATCATGCAACCGGGGGTCGCTGTTCCATGTCTATATAAGGTGTGGATGCCGTGGTGACAGCAACCCACCACAGTTACGTCCGTGACGGTCGAGGGGGACTCGATCGGGCGATGGAAGCGACGAAACACGCGTGATGCGCGTGTGGGGGGATGACTCATGACGTCGACGCCGACGGGCGCCGGGCAGGACCACGACCCGTCCCAGACCACGCAGCTGAGAGTGCCTGCGCATCGGACCTGGAACACGGGTTCCTTCCGCCGGATGAGGAAGGCACTGCCGAAGTACGACTACGAGCACTACAGCCGGCTCGCGGGCCCCCTCACCCAGCCCGACCCGCACAAGCCCTACAAGGTGCAGTACCGCTCGCTGATATCGCAGGAGCCGCACCGCATCCGGGTCGCGCTGATGCTGGCCGCCGCCCCGCTGCTGTCGGTGGTGCTGCTGGTCTGGCTGCTGCAGCCCACGCACTGGACCGAGCGCGACTACGTGGCCTTCGACTGGCTGCCCGCGCTCGACATCGTGATGCTCGTCTCGATCGGCCTGATCGAGCTGTTCCGCTGCCTGAACGTGCTCTCGAACGCGCACGCCACCCTGGTCGCCCGCGACCCGATCCCGGTGGTGCCCGAGACCGGCACCCGGGTCGCCTTCCTCACCTCCTTCGTGCCCGGCAAGGAGCCGCTGGAGATGGTGACGAAGACCCTGGAGGCGGCCGTGAGGATCCGCCACCGCGGTCTGATGCACGTCTGGCTCCTCGACGAGGGCGACGACCCCGAGGTGAAGGCGGTCTGCGAGCGCCTCGGCGTGCACCACTTCTCCCGCAAGGGCGTCGCGAAGTGGAACATGCCCAAGGGCCCGCACCGCGCCAAGACCAAGCACGGCAACTACAACGCCTGGCTGGACGCGCACGGCGGCGACTACGACTTCTTCGCCTCGGTCGACACCGACCACGTGCCGCTGCCCAACTACCTGGAGCGGATGCTCGGCTTCTTCCGCGACCCGGACGTCGGCTTCGTCATCGGCCCGCAGGTCTACGGCAACTACGACAACCCGATCACCAAGGCCGCCGAGTCGCAGCAGTTCCTCTTCCACGCGCTGATCCAGCGCGCGGGCAACCGGTACGGCTCGCCGATGTTCGTGGGCACCTCCAACGCGGTGCGCATCAGCGCCCTGAAGCAGATCGGCGGCCTGTACGACTCGATCACCGAGGACATGGCGACCGGCTTCGAGATCCACCGCCACAAGAACCCGGCCACGGGCCGCAAGTGGCGCTCGGTCTACACCCCGGACGTGCTCGCGGTGGGCGAGGGCCCGAACGCCTGGACGGACTTCTTCACCCAGCAGATGCGCTGGTCGCGAGGGACGTACGAGACGATCCTCAAGCAGTACTGGAAGGGCTGGTACTCGCTCCCGCCGAGCAAGCTCTTCAACTACACGATGATGATCATCTTCTACCCGATGTCGGCCCTGAACTGGATCCTGGCGGCGATGAGCTGCTGCCTGTTCCTGGGCCTGGGCGCCTCGGGCGTCAACATCGACCCGGCCGTCTGGCTGATGCTCTACGGCAACGCCTCCGCGCTCCAGATCGGCCTGTACGTCTGGAACCGCCGCCACAACGTCTCGCCGCACGAGCCGGAGGGCTCCGGCGGTGTGGCCGGCATGGTGATGTCCGCGCTGTCGGCGCCGCTGTACGCGAAGGCGCTCATCGACTCCGTGCTGCGCCGCAAGAGCAAGTTCGTGGTGACGCCCAAGGGCGACTCGGCCAGCCCGGACACGCTGTTCGGGACCTTCCGGTACCACTGGTACTTCATCGTGATCTTCGGCGGCTCGATCACCGCGGGCTTCGTCTACGGACACGCGCACCCCGCGATGATCATCTGGGCGACGTTCGCGCTGCTGATCACCGCGTCGCCGATGTTCGCCTGGCGCCACGAACTGCGGAAGGCGAAGAAGCAACCGCCGGCCGTGGCGGCGGATCCCGCACCGCGGGACCCGTCGCGGCAGTCGGCACCCGCGGGCGCGGCACCGGCACCCGGACAGGCGCACGCGCCGTACGCGCCGCAC
Source organism: Streptomyces sp. NPDC017225 (assembly GCF_044331465.1). NCBI lineage: Bacteria > Bacillati > Actinomycetota > Actinomycetes > Kitasatosporales > Streptomycetaceae > Streptomyces > Streptomyces sp. NPDC017225. The sequence continues at coordinate 284,659 of NZ_JBIRNE010000010.1, forward strand.
TCGCCGCACACACCGCAGCAGAAACCCAGCTGGGCTGCCTCCGACGGAGGCAACGACCAGACCATGCAGATCGCCCTTGGTGGACTTGGGGGACGTAAGGAATGAAAGACCGTGCCGGCCGCCGCCGCGCCCGTCGCTTCGCGATAGGTACGGCGGTGGTAGTCGCGCTGGCCGGGATGAACGGGCCGTGGCTCTACCGCTTCGGAACCGAGAAATACCACCAGTACAAGATCAACAAGCCGGAGTACAAGGCCGCCAACGGCAAGTGGGAGACCATCGAGTTCCCCGAGGAGTACCGGCAGAACACCATCCACGCGGCGCTGCTGCGCACCGGCAAGGTGCTGCTCGTCGCGGGGTCGGGCAACAACCAGGACAACTTCGACGCGAAGCAGTACGACACCCGGATCTGGGACCCGGTCAAGGGGTCCATCAAGAAGGTGCCGACGCCCACCGACCTGTTCTGCACCGGCCACACCCAGCTCGCCAACGGCAACCTGCTGATCGCGGGCGGCACCAAGCGGTACGAGAAGCTCCAGGGTGACGTCACCAAGGCCGGCGGCCTGATGATCGTCCACAACGAGAACCCGGACAAGCCGATCACCCTGCCGGCGGGCACCAAGTTCACCGGCAAGGAGAACGAGAAGACCTTCGTCTCCAAGGACCCGGTGCTGGTGCCCCGCGCCGAGAAGGTCTTCGACAAGGCGACCGGCGAGTTCCTGCGCAACGACCCGGGCATCGGCCGGATCTACGTCGAGGCGGAGAAGAGCGGCCAGAAGTACCAGACGGGTACCCAGGACAACTACAGCGTCCAGGGCCTGTCGGGCGCGGACGCGAAGAACACGTACGGCATCGCCGAGAAGCTCGCCCTCGACAAGAAGGACTTCCAGGGCATCCGGGACGCCTTCGAGTTCGACCCGGTCGCCGAGAAGTACATCAAGGTCGACCCGATGAACGAGGCCCGCTGGTACCCGACGCTCACCACCCTGAGCGACGGCAGGATCCTCAGCGTCTCCGGCCTCGACGACATCGGCCAGATCGTCCCGGGCAAGAGCGAGGTCTACGACCCGGAGACCAAGGAGTGGGACTACACCGGCAAGATCCGCCAGTTCCCGACGTACCCGGCGCTGTTCCTGATGCAGAACGGCAAGATCTTCTACTCGGGTGCGAACGCCGGCTACGGCCCCGCCGACGTGGGCCGCGACCCGGGTGTCTGGGACCTGGAGACCAACAAGTTCGACAAGGTCCCCGGCCTGAGCGACCCGGACATGCTGGAGACCGCGAACTCCGTGCTGCTGCCGCCGGCGCAGGACGAGAAGTACATGGTGATCGGCGGCGGCGGGGTCGGCGAGTCCAGGAAGTCCAGCGAGAAGACCCGGATCATCGACCTCAAGGCCGACGACCCGAAGTTCGTGGACGGGCCGTCACTGGGCAAGGGCACCCGCTATCCGCAGGCCTCGATCCTGCCCGACGACAGCGTGCTGGTCTCCGGCGGCTCGGAGGACTACCGGGGCCGCAGCGACTCCAACATCCTCGAGGCCCGGCTGTACCACCCGGACACGAACGAGTTCGAGAAGGTCGCCGACCCGCTGGTCGGCAGGAACTACCACTCCGGTTCGATCCTGCTGCCCGACGGGCGTCTGATGTTCTTCGGGTCGGACTCGCTCTACGCCGACAAGGCCAACACCAAGCCGGGCAAGTTCGAGCAGCGCATCGAGATCTACACGCCTCCGTACCTGTACACGGACTCGCGGCCGGACCTGTCGAGCGGTCCGGAGACGATCGAGCGCGGTGAGTCCGGCACGTTCACCTCGCGGGCGGCCTCGACGGTCAAGAAGGTGCGGCTGATCCGGCCGAGCGCCTCGACGCACGTCACGGACGTCGACCAGCGGTCGATCGCGCTGGACTTCGAGGCGGACGGGGACAAGCTGACGGTGACCGTGCCGGAGAACAAGAACCTCGTCCAGTCGGGGTGGTACATGATGTTCGTGACGGACGGGGAGGGGACGCCTTCCAAGGCGGAGTGGGTGCACGTGCCGTAGCGCTCCCGCGGCTTGTGACCAGGGGTGCGGGAGCGCTGTGGCGGGGTTGTCACAACCCCGCACCCCTAGGTTTGCGACCCCTGCGCCAGTTTCAGGGCGTAGTCGGACCACCACTCGCCGGCCTTCGGGCCGCCCTTGCACTCGCCGTCCGACTCCCCCGGGCGCTTGACCCACAGGTAGGCGTCCACCAGGGGGTCGGCCGTCTTGGTCGTCGGGGTCTCGCCGAGGGCCCGGCCCGGCGGGTTGCACCAGCGTTCGCCCGGGTCGCCCTCGGTGTAGGGGCCGTTGCCGTTGCGGCTGGTGTCGATGACGAAGTGCTTGCCGCCGACCTTGGCCGAGAGCTGCTTGCCGTAGGCGATGGAGTCCTCGGTGGTGTAGAAGTTCGAGACGTTGACCGAGAAGCCGTCGGCCTGGTCGATGCCCGCCCACTTCAGCGGCTCGAAGATCTGGTCGGGCCGGCCCCAGCCGGCGTTGCCCGCGTCCAGGTACACCTTGGTGTTCTTCAGGTCCGTGAGCTTGGTGATGGCGCCCTTGAGGAGGTCGTAGCGCTCCTCGTGGAACTGCTCCGGGGTGCAGCCGTCCACCAGGTGGAGCACCGCGTCGGGTTCCAGGATGACGGTGGCGGGGCGGTCGCCGATGCCCTTGGCCACGCCGTCGATGAAGGAACGGTAGGCGTCGCCGTCGGCGGCACCGCCGCCCGAGTACTGGCCGCAGTCGCGGTGCGGGATGTTGTAGAGGACGAGCAGCGCGGTGCGTCCGGCCTCGTCGGCGGCCTCGGTGAAACCGCGGGCCTGCTCCTCGGGGTTCTCCGGTCTGATCCACTCTCCGGTCGGCTGCTCGGCGATCTTGCGGATCTGTGCGGCCTGGTCCTTCTTGTCGGACTCCTCCAAGGCCGCCAGCTGCTGGGCCGCGTTGCCGTCGGGGTTGACCCAGAACGGGTCGGCGTCCTTCGGCTGCTGCGTTATCCCGGCGCCCGCGTTCTTGTCCTTGTCCTTGTCCTCGCCGTCCGTGGACGAGGAGCAGCCCGCGAGCAGCAGTGCCGCTCCCAGCGCCACCGCGGACGCTCGCCTCGTGGACAAAACTCCGGCCCCCCTGCTGCCGTACATCCAACCCCCCTGGGTGCACTGTTCCAAGGGTCAATCGTGACATACGCCTGTGGCACTCACGAGGTCCCCGGGTACCGGTCCGCGGTTCCTAGGAGCCGGTGCCCGTGAGGTGGGCCGAGACGACCACGTCGGCCGTGGTGCCGCCGCCGGTGATCAGGCGGAGTTCGGCGCGGCCCGTGCGGTGCGGCCCGTACGCCTGCTGGGCGTCGAAGCCGTCGCGGGTGCGGACCTGGACGTCGTCGACGGTGAACTCGGCGATCCGGGTGTCGTCGAGGACGACCCGGATCCTCTCACCGGGCTCCAGCGCGCTGACCTCGTGGAAGACGGCGGGCCTGGTCCCGGTGCCGACGTGGCCCACCATCAACGCGGTCCCCACCGCGCCCGGGGTCGCACCGGCCGCGTACCAGCCGACGGAGCCGGGCCGGTCGAAGGGCGGTGGTTCGACGGCGCCCCGGGCGTCGAGGCCGCGGGCCACGACGGGGGCGCGGATGCCGAGTGCGGGGATGTCCAGCCGCTGCGGCAGGGCGTCGCCGAGGGGTGTGGAACTGCTCGCGTTTGACTGCGTATGAGTGTGTTCTGGCGTGTGTGAGTGAGTGCGGGGGTGCGGTTCGGAGGCGGGATGTGCTGTGGTGGCGGGGGGAGGGAACGGGGGTCCGTGTGTCGAATGCGTGACCTTTGACGGGTGTGCTCGTTGGGTGTGATGGCCGGGGTTTCGGAGGCTTGTCGGGGGGGGTGCGGGGATGGGTGGTCTGCGGGATCTTGCGGCGCCGTTCGTCGTGCTGGGTCCGTCGGGGGTGGCGGTCCGTACCCGGCTGGGGCAACTCACCGCCACCGATGTGGAGGTGCTGCGGCGGGTGGGCGCGCATCTGGGCGCCCTGGCCTCCCGTGACCTCAAAGCGCGCTGCCGTGACGGTCTCGGCCATGATGCCGGGGCGTGGGCGGTGCGTAAGCGGGAGCTGACGCCGCAGTCGTCGGCCCGGTGGGCAGGCTCGATCACGAAGGCGTCGCATGATCAGTGGGCGCTGGCCCGGCGTTGTCAGCGTGCGCACCTGCAGTCGCTGGAGGCGGGGGTGCGGACCGTGCGGCATCGGCTGTCGCTGCCGGTCGGTTCGAAGGGTTCGAGGAAGGCTCCGGGTGGTTACCGCAGTCGGCGGCAGTGGCATGCCAAGGCCCGCCGCCTGCACGTCCTGGAGGACCGGCTGAAGCGCGAGCGTGCGGACTGGACGGCCGGGACCGTGCATGTCGTGCGGGGCGGCAAGCACCTGGCCCGCACCCGGCACAACCTGCCCGCCGCGCAGCTCACCGAATCCCAGTGGCGTGCACGGTGGGAGGCGGCACGGTGGTTTGTGCAGGCGGACGGGGAGAGCGGGAAACGGTTCGGGAACGAGACGATCCGGATCAGCCCGGACGGTGAGGTCAGCATCAGACTCCCCGCCCCGCTCAAGGAACTGGCCAATGCTCCGCACGGCCGGTACGTCCTCACCGGCCGGATCCGGTTCGCGTACCGCGGGCAGGAATGGGCCGACCGTGTGGCAGCCAACCGGGCCGTCGCCTACCGCATCCACCACGACACGGCACGCGGCCGCTGGTATCTGACGGCGTCCTGGCAGAAACCCGTCACCCCCACGCTCCCCCTGACCGCGGCGCTGACCGACGGCGTGATCGGGGTCGACATGAACGCCGACCACCTCGCCGCCTGGCGCCTGGACACCCACGGCAACCCCACCAGAAACCCCCGCCACTTCCCCTACGACCTCACCGGCACCGCCGAACACCGCGACGCCCAGGTCCGCCACGCCCTGACCCAGCTCCTGCACTGGGCCA
>NZ_JBIRNE010000011.1:0-78047 GCF_044331465.1 Streptomyces sp. NPDC017225
GCGCCCCCCCCCGGGGGGGGGGGGGGGGGGCGGGCGGGCCCCCCCCCCCCCCCCCCCCCGCCCACGGGACCCCCACCATCGCCCACCCGTGCCGCCCCAGCGGCACGACTGCCCGCAGCGGCACCGGCACGACTGCCCGCAGCGGCGACTGCGGGCAACCGTGGCCGTCAGCCTCCGTACGCCCCGCTGGCCGTCAGGCGCAGTGCCGTGTCGATCAGTGGTACGTGGCTGAAGGCCTGGGGGAAGTTGCCGACCTGGCGTTGGAGGAGGGGGTCCCACTCCTCGGCCAGGAGGCCCAGGTCGTTGCGGAGGGAGAGGAGCTTCTCGAAGAGCCTGCGGGCCTCGTCCACGCGGCCGATCATCGCCAGGTCGTCGGCCATCCAGAACGAGCAGGCCAGGAAGGCGCCCTCGTCGCCGGGCAGGCCGTCGACGCCCTCGCTGCCGCCCTCCGTCGGGTAGCGCAGGATGAAGCCGTCCGACGTGGACAGCTCGCGCTGGATGGCCTCGATGGTGCCGATGACCCGCTTGTCGTCCGGTGGCAGGAAGCCCATCTGCGGGATCAGCAGCAGTGAGGCGTCCAGCTCCCGTGAGCCGTAGGACTGCGTGAAGGTGTTGCGTTCCTTGTCGTACCCCTTCTCGCACACGTCGCGGTGGATGTCGTCGCGCAGCTGCTTCCAGCGCTCCAGCGGGCCGTCGGCGTCGCCGGACTCGATCAGCTTGATGGTGCGGTCCACGGCGACCCAGGCCATCACCTTGGAGTGCACGAAGTGGCGGCGCGGGCCGCGCACCTCCCAGATGCCCTCGTCCGGCTCCTGCCAGTGGTCCTCCAGGTAGCGGATCAGCTTGAGCTGGAGGACCGAGGCGTAGTCGTTGCGGGACAGGCCCGTCATGTGGGCCAGGTGCAGGGCCTCGGTGACCTCGCCGTAGACGTCCAGCTGGAGCTGGTGGGCCGCGCCGTTGCCGACCCGGACCGGTGTGGAGCCCTCGTAGCCGGGCAGCCAGTCCAGCTCCGCCTCGCCGAGCTCGCGCTCACCGGCGATGCCGTACATGATCTGCAGGTTCTCCGGGTCGCCGGCGACCGCGCGGAGCAGCCACTCGCGCCAGGCGCGGGCCTCCTCGCGGTAGCCGGTGCGCAGCAGCGAGGAGAGGGTGATCGCCGCGTCGCGCAGCCAGGTGTAGCGGTAGTCCCAGTTGCGGACGCCGCCGATGTCCTCCGGCAGGGAGGTGGTGGGCGCGGCGACGATGCCGCCGGTGGGGGCGTACGTAAGGGCCTTCAGCGTGATCAGGGAGCGGACCACGGCCTCCCGGTAGGGCCCGTGGTACGTGCAGTGCTCGACCCAGTCGCGCCAGAAGTCCTCCGTCGCCTCCAGGGACTGCTCCGGCTCCGGCAGCGGCGGCGGCTCCTTGTGCGAGGGCTCCCAGGAGATGGTGAACGCGATCCGGTCACCCGGGGTGACCGTGAAGTCCGCGTACGTGGTGAGCGCCTTGCCGTAGGTCTCGGCCTCTGTGTCGAACCACACGGAGTCGGGGCCCGCGACGGCCACTGTACGGCCCTCGTGCTTGTGCACCCACGGGACCACGCGGCCGTAGCTGAACCGCATCCGCAGCTCCGAGCGCATCGGCACCCGGCCGGAGACGCCCTCCACGATCCGGATCAGCTGCGGCGCGCCGTCGCGTGGCGGCATGAAATCGGTCACCCGGACCGTGCCGCGCGGGGTGTCCCACTCGGATTCCAGGATCAGTGAGTCGCCGCGATAGGTCCGCCGGTCCGCGGTGGGCGGTTCGGCTCCGGGGGCGTAGGCGGGACCCATCCGCCAGAATCCGTGTTCCCCGGTGCCCAGCAGACCGGCGAAGATGGCATGCGAGTCGAAGCGGGGCAGGCACAGCCAGTCGACTGTGCCGTCCCGGCAGACCAGGGCGGCGGTCTGCATGTCTCCGATGAGTGCGTAGTCTTCGATGCGCCCGGCCACGTGCAACTCCAGTCGAACGGCCACGTCACCCCGCATGGGGGCGGTCGCTGGTGCGGTCAAGGGGTGGTGTCATGCGTCGTTGAGCCATGAAGCAAAGCAGCCGTCCGGCCGTGAAGCCAAACGCTGTGCCGCGAACGTCAATTGTTGCTCAACGAACTGACGAGCTCTCGTTGTTCCGGTGCTGACGGGCGAGGGGTGGTGCCATGTCGCCGGGGTGGGCTCGGCAGCGAACGTCCGAGCAGGATACGACGCACGTAGATGATCTGTGTGCCGCTCCGGGCAACCCGGGTCCACCGAAAGGGTGACCACCGGGTGACGAAACGGTGAGCCGCGCGTCTGAGTGCCGGAGCGTGCGCGGAGGGTGGCCGGAAGCCGCCGCCCCGAGGCGCTGATACGCTGGTAGCCCGTGGACCGGTGGGAGAAGAACCCCGGAACCGCAGCGACGGCGCCGCCGACGACAACCCGGGACGACCGGGTCGGACGACGAGCGCAGCGCACCCCAGACCGCGACCACGGGAGCCCCCTCTTGGCCATGCCGCCCGCTGCTTTTCGAAACAGCACAGCTTCGACGACCAAGCACATCTTCGTCACCGGGGGTGTCGCCTCCTCGCTCGGCAAGGGGCTGACCGCCTCCAGCCTCGGCATGCTGCTCAAGGCACGGGGTCTGCGCGTCGTGATGCAGAAGCTCGACCCGTACCTCAATGTCGACCCTGGCACGATGAACCCGTTCCAGCACGGTGAGGTGTTCGTCACCAACGACGGCGCCGAGACCGACCTGGACATCGGCCACTACGAGCGTTTCCTCGACCGCGACCTCGACGGCTCCGCCAACGTCACCACCGGCCAGGTGTACTCCACGGTGATCGCCAAGGAGCGGCGCGGCGAGTACCTGGGCGACACGGTCCAGGTCATCCCGCACATCACCAACGAGATCAAGCACCGCATCCGCCGTATGGCGACGGACGAGGTGGACGTCGTGATCACCGAGGTCGGCGGCACGGTGGGCGACATCGAGTCGCTGCCGTTCCTGGAGACCGTCCGCCAGGTGAGGCACGAGGTCGGCCGCGACAACGTCTTCGTCGTCCACATCTCGCTGCTGCCGTACATCGGCCCGTCCGGCGAGCTGAAGACGAAGCCGACCCAGCACTCGGTCGCGGCGCTGCGCAACATCGGCATCCAGCCGGACGCGATCGTGCTGCGCTGCGACCGCGAGGTGCCGACCGCGATCAAGCGCAAGATCTCCCTGATGTGCGACGTCGACGAGGCCGCCGTGGTGGCCTGCCCCGACGCCCGCTCGATCTACGACATCCCCAAGGTCATCCACACCGAGGGCCTGGACGCCTACGTGGTGCGCAAGCTGGACCTGCCGTTCCGCGACGTGGACTGGACGACCTGGGACGACCTGCTCGACCGCGTCCACAACCCCGACCACGAGATCACCATGGCCCTGGTCGGCAAGTACATCGACCTGCCCGACGCCTACCTGTCGGTCACCGAGGCGCTGCGTGCGGGCGGCTTCGCCAACAAGGCCCGCGTGAAGATCAAGTGGGTCACGTCCGACGACTGCAAGACCCCGGCCGGCGCCGAGGCGCAGCTCGGTGACGTCGACGCCATCTGCATCCCGGGCGGCTTCGGCGAGCGCGGCGTGACCGGCAAGGTCGGCGCCATCAAATACGCCCGCGAGAACAGGATCCCGCTGCTCGGCCTGTGCCTGGGGCTGCAGTGCATCGTGGTCGAGGCCGCGCGCAACCTGGCCGGCGTCTCGGACGCCAACTCCACCGAGTTCGACCCGGCCACCGCCCACCCGGTCGTCTCCACCATGGCCGAGCAGCTGGACATCGTGGCCGGTGAGGGCGACATGGGCGGCACCATGCGGCTCGGCATGTACCCGGCGAAGCTGGCCGAGGGCTCCATCGTGCGCGAGGTCTACGACGGCAAGGAGTACGTCGAGGAGCGGCACCGCCACCGCTACGAGGTGAACAACGCCTACCGCGCGGAGCTGGAGAAGAAGGCCGGCATCCTCTTCTCGGGCACCTCCCCGGACGGCAAGCTCGTCGAGTACGTCGAGTACCCGCGCGACGTCCACCCCTACCTGGTGGCCACGCAGGCCCACCCGGAGCTGCGCTCGCGCCCGACCCGCCCGCACCCGCTCTTCGCCGGGCTGGTCAAGGCCGCGGTCGAGCGGAAGACGTCGAAGTAACACACCAGTTGTACGGTGGCCGGGGCGCGCGCGATCGACGGCGCGGGCCCCGGCTTTTCGCGTACGTCTGGAAGGGCAGGTCAGGCATGACGGGCAGCACGATCAAGGACATCCCCGAGGAATGGGAGGTCCGGGGCACCGAGACGCCCTTCCGGGGCAAGAAGACCTCCGTCCGCACGGACGACGTGGTCATGCCCGACGGCTCCGTGGTGTCCCGCGACTACCAGGTCCACCCCGGCTCCGTGGCCGTCCTCGCCCTGGACGGCGAGGGGCGGGTCCTGGTCCTGAGGCAGTACCGGCACCCCGTGCGCGAGAAGCTGTGGGAGATCCCGGCCGGTCTGCTCGACGTCCCCGGCGAGAACCCGCTGCACGCCGCGCAGCGCGAGCTGTACGAGGAGGCGCACGTCAAGGCCGAGGACTGGCGGGTGCTGACCGACGTCTACACCACCCCGGGCGGCTGTGACGAGGCCGTACGGATCTTTCTCGCCCGGGACCTGTCCGAGGTCGAGGGCGAGCGCTTCGAGGTCGAGGACGAAGAGGCCGACATGGAGCTGGCCCGGGTGCCCGTCGCGGACCTGGTCCGGGGCGTGCTCGCGGGCGATCTGCACAACAACTGCCTGGTCGTGGGCGTGCTGTCACTGGTGGCGGCGGAGCAGGGCGACGGGCTCGACGCCCTCCGCCCCGCCCAGGCCCCGTGGCCGGCGCGTCCGTTCGAGGCCTGACCCACTCCGCGTCCGGCACGGTGTGACCATCGGTTGATCCGATCGGGGGATGTGCCCGCCGCGCTCCGCCGGGAACGTAGCAGAGCGTGAACTAGGCTCTGGAAACGCCCGAACCGGGGTTCCGGCGGGCGCCGGCGTGCGGTGGGATCGGGAGTGTGGCCCGTGACGGATCAGGCGGTGGACACGGACGGCGTACGGCTGTCGGAGGACTCTGCTGAGGAGAATCGGTTCCTGGGCCGCACCCGGGAGTTGAAGGAGCTGCGCGCCGACATCGAGCGCGCGGGCCTGGACACCCTCTCCGGCCGCAAGGCCCCCCGCGCACGCGTGCTGCTCATCGCGGGCCGGCCCGGCTCCGGCCGCACCGCGCTCGCCGAGGAGCTGGTCGCGCAGGTCGCGGACGGTTACCCCGATGGTGTGCTGCGCGCCCGGCTGAGCGAACCGGACGGCACACGCGTGCCCGTCGGGCGGCTCGCCCGGGAACTGCTCACCGAGCTGAACGCCCCGGCCCCGCCCGGCGCCGGCGAGGACGACCTCACCGAGGCCCTGCGCGCCGCCCTCGCCGACCGCAAGGTCCTGCTCCTGCTCGACGACGCGGCCGACGCCGAGCAGGTCGACGCCCTGTTGCCGGACGCCCCGGACTGCCTGGCCGTCGCCGTCGCCCAGGGCCCGCTGACCGGCATCGCCGACGTCCGCCCCTGCACGCTGGGGGGCCTGGACACCAAGTCGGCCGTGGAGCTGCTGTCCCGGCACACCGGCTCGGTCCGCATCACCGTCGACCCCCGGGCCGCCGAGCAGCTGGTCGAGGTCTGCCAGGCCCAGCCCGCCGCGCTGACCCTGGCCGGCGGCTGGCTCGCCGCCCGCCCCCAGGCGGCCGTCGCCGACCTCGCCAAGCACGTGCACACGGAGGGCGACGAGGGCACCCCGCTCAGCCGCGTCTTCCGCCTCACCTACGCCTCGCTGCCCAGCACCGCCGCCCGGATGCTGCGGCTGCTCTCCCTCGCCCCCGCCGGCCTGGTCGACCCGCACACCGCCTCCGCGCTGGCCGGCTGCTCCGTGAACGGCGCCCGCACCACCCTGGACGACTTCGTCGCCCTCGGCATACTGCGCGCGGTCGACTCCCCGCTGCCCGAGTACCAGGTGCCCGGGTGCCTGCACGGCCGGCTCGCGGCCCTCGCCGAGACCCACGACCGGCCCGCCGAGCTCCAGCTCGCCCGCGCCCGCATGCTGGAGCGGACGGTACGGCTGCTCCAGTCCTGCCGGGCGGTCACCGAGACCGACAGCCCGCAGGCCCGCGAGAAGCTCCTCGACATGCCGCGCGCCCTGCGTTTTCCGACCCCGAGGGCCGCCGCCGACTGGCTGCGGGTCCGCCGGCCGGCGCTGCTGGCGGCGGCCCGGCTCGCGGTCGCCGACGGGGAGCTGGACACCCTCGCCCGGAGACTGCTGTCCCAGCTGGTGCGGGCCATGGTCGCGCACTTCGGCACCCAGGCGGCGGCACCCGACCTGTACGGGGTCCACCGCCTCGTCCTGGACGTGACCGAGCGCCGCGAGCTGCCCCGGGAGAAGGCGGCGGCGCTGCTGAACCTGGCCGACCTGGACGCCCGCACCGGCCGCACCGCCGAGGCCCTGGTGCGCTACCGCGCCGCGCTGGACGCCGGACGCGAGGCGAACGACCCGTACGCGACCGGCCGCGCGATGGAATCCGTGGGCGGCGCCCATCTGGAGCTCGGCGACTACGACCGGGCCGCCGACTGGTTCGGCCGGGCCCTGGCCCAGCGGCTCGCCCGCGACGAGCGGGCCGACGCCGCCCGGGTCTACGGCCGCATCGCCACCGCCCACACCTACGCGGGCCGCTACGGCGAGGCGCTGCGGTGCTGGCGCGCAGCGGTCGCCGGATACCGCAGGGCGGGCGACGGGGCCGCGCACGCGCGGGCGTTGAGCGAACTGGCCCGCGTCCAGGAGTACGCCGGGCGCCCCGAGGAGTCGCTGCGCACCTGCCAGGAGGCCGTCGACCGGGCCCGCCGGGCCGACGACGTCCGGCTCCAGGCCGCGCTGCACCTGCGGCTCGCCGACACGCTCGACCGCCTCGGCGATCACACGGCGGCCGGCCTGCACCGGAACACGGCGGACCACATGTTGAAGGAAGATCCCGCCGAAGCCTGCGAAATCCGCAGCGCATCGTCTGAAGATTGACGCTTTGAAAGGCTAGACAGAGAGAACACCTTCATTAGACTGGCTCTGCCGCACGTTCTCGCGGTGTCTCCCGTTGTGCCCACGCGTGCGCGGGTATGTGTATGAATAGCCCCATCCTCTGAGCCAAGGACCGTGATCGACGTGAAGGTCGGTATCCCCCGCGAGGTCAAGAACAACGAGTTCCGGGTGGCCATCACCCCCGCCGGCGTGCACGAGCTGGTGCGCCACGGTCACCAGGTCGTCATCGAGCGTGAGGCCGGCGTCGGCTCCTCGATCCCGGACGCCGAGTACGTCGCCGCCGGCGCGCGGATACTCGACACCGCCGACGAGGTCTGGGCCACCGCCGACCTGGTGCTGAAGGTCAAGGAGCCGGTCGCGGAGGAGTACCACCGCCTCCGCAAGGACCAGACGCTCTTCACCTACCTGCACCTGGCCGCCTCCAAGGAGTGCACGGACGCGCTCGTCGAGTCCGGCACCACCGCGATCGCCTACGAGACGGTCGAGCTGCCCAGCCGCGCGCTGCCGCTGCTGGCCCCGATGTCCGAGGTCGCGGGCCGGCTGGCCCCCCAGGTCGGCGCCTATCACCTGATGGCAGCCAACGGCGGCCGCGGTGTGCTGCCCGGCGGCGTCCCCGGCGTGCTGGCCGGCAAGGCCGTCGTCATCGGCGGCGGTGTCTCCGGCTGGAACGCGGCGCAGATCGCCATCGGCATGGGCTTCCACGTGACCCTGCTCGACAAGGACATCAACAAGCTCAAGGAAGCCGACAAGATCTTCGGCACGAAGATCCAGACCGTCGTCTCCAACGCCTTCGAGCTGGAGAAGGCCTGCCTGGAGGCCGACCTGGTGATCGGTGCCGTGCTGATCCCGGGCGCCAAGGCCCCGAAGCTGGTCACCAACGAGCTGGTGTCCCGGATGAAGCCCGGGAGTGTTCTTGTCGACATCGCGATCGACCAGGGCGGCTGCTTCGAGGACTCCCACCCGACCACGCACGCCGAGCCGACCTTCCCGGTCCACGACTCGGTCTTCTACTGCGTCGCCAACATGCCCGGCGCGGTGCCGAACACCTCCACCTACGCGCTGACCAACGCCACGCTGCCGTACATCGTGGAACTGGCGGACCGCGGCTGGGCCGAGGCGCTGCGCCGCGACCCCGCGCTGGCCAAGGGCCTCAACACCCATGACGGCAAGGTCGTTCACAAGGAGGTCGCCCAGGCGCACGGCCTGGAGCACGTGGAGTTGGCCTCCCTGCTCGCCTGAGACCTGCACCAGCCGCCGTCGGCCGTCGGCCGTTGTCGCCGGCCCTCGTCGACGGACGGCAAGTCGGCTAAGTCATCAACCGGAAAAGGCGATACGTCAACTGTCGCCGTCAACCGCGCACACCCGGCCGGACCTTGCCCGACAAGGTCCGGCCGGGTGTGTGTATGGTCACTTTGCGATTCTCGGCCAACTCGCCTCGAACGTAACGCTTCAACCGATTCGCGCACCGGTGAAACCTGCTGTGCGACGGTCCTACGCCCTTGACAGAGGGTTGTTTCAGCGCCGACACATCAGGCCGGGTCCGGCGGATTGTGTTGCTGCGGACGGCCGACACGCCATAGAGTCGCCGAACGTCGGCATGGTGCCACGCTGACCTGTCTAGAAGTTTCCTGGTCACCAAGGAGGTAAGACGACTTGTGAATGAGTCGACATTTACTCCCGGGGGTGGTCAACCAGGAATGCCTGCGCGGGTCCACAGCCCGGGGCGTCTCGAGGCTGTCGGCTCCGTCGCTGTACGCACCTTCGCAGCCCACCAGAGTCCGCAGGCAACTCAGACAGCACACATGAGTATGGATGGCCAACACGTGAACGCCATGGCCGGCAACGGAAGTGGCGCGTCCCGCAACCACTTCGCCGACTACGACGAACTGCCCGAGGGGCACTTCTACGACCCGGACGCGGAGTACGAACCCGATCCCGAGTACGCCGCCACGCTCGCGCCCGACGCGGCCCGTCAGCGCCGTGAGCGCGTCGGTCCGACCGGGCGTCCGCTGCCCTACTTCCCGATCCCGGGCCCGCTGACCGATCACGGCCCCGCGAAGATCATCGCGATGTGCAACCAGAAGGGCGGCGTCGGCAAGACCACGTCGACCATCAACCTGGGTGCCGCGCTCGCCGAGTACGGACGCCGGGTGCTGCTCGTCGACTTCGACCCGCAGGGCGCGCTGTCGGTCGGTCTCGGCGTCAACCCGATGGAGCTCGACCTCACCGTCTACAACCTGCTCATGGAGCGGGGCATGGCGGCCGACGAGGTGCTGCTGAAGACCGCGGTCCCCAACATGGACCTGCTGCCCAGCAACATCGACCTGTCGGCGGCCGAGGTCCAGCTGGTGAGCGAGGTCGCGCGCGAGTCCACGCTGCAGCGGGCGCTGAAGCCGCTGATGGACGACTACGACTACATCGTGATCGACTGCCAGCCCTCGCTCGGCCTGCTCACGGTCAACGCGCTGACGGCCGCTCACAAGGTGATCGTGCCGCTGGAGTGCGAGTTCTTCGCGCTGCGCGGTGTGGCGCTGCTGACCGAGACGATCGAGAAGGTCCAGGAGCGGCTCAACCCCGACCTGGAGCTCGACGGCATCCTCGCCACGATGTACGACTCGCGCACGGTGCACAGCCGTGAGGTGCTCGCGCGTGTCGTCGAGGCGTTCGACGACCACGTCTACCACACGGTCATCGGGCGCACGGTCCGCTTCCCGGAGACCACGGTCGCCGGTGAGCCGATCACCACGTACGCCTCCAACTCCGTCGGTGCCGCCGCCTACCGCCAGCTCGCCAGGGAGGTGCTCGCCCGGTGTCACGCCGAGTGAGTCTGCCGGGGGCCGACGAACTCTTCCGTACGACAGGGGGAATGGCGCTCCAGGCGTCCTCCCCGCGGCGACCGGCGGGCGGCGAAGCCCGGGTGCCGGCGCCGGCGGGGGAGAGCGACCAGGCCGCCGCCGAGGACGCGCCGCAGTCGGTGCCCGCGCAGGGCGGCGACGGCGAGGGCACGGAGCACGCCGCGGCGGACGCGGAACCGGGCTCGGCGGGCGAGTCGCGCAGCCGGGGCGCGGAGCGCTCCGCGCGGGGCTCCGGGCCGGGTGCGGGCGCGCAGGAAGGTTCTGCCACCGCCCAGCCGCGCAAGCGAGGACGTTCCCCCTCGCGCCGCCCCAGCGGCCGTGAGCGCCACGACGAGAAGATCACCGTGTACGTCTCCGCCGAGGAACTCATGGACCTGGAGCACGCCCGCCTGGTGCTCCGGGGCGAGCACGGACTGGCCGTCGACCGCGGCCGCATCGTCCGCGAGGCGGTCGCCGTGGTCCTGGCCGACCTGGAGACCCGCGGGGACGCCAGCATCCTCGTACGACGGCTGCGCGGACGGTAGCGGTAGCCTGCGGGGGCCATGACCTCGAACGACACCCCCCGCCCCGGCGCCCGCGCCGGCCGTCGGCGTGCGCTGGGAAGAGGACCGGGGGAGCGGGTGGCTCCGCCGGTTCCGCAGCGCCCCGAGGCGCCCCGGGCTCCCGAGGCGGATCCGTCCGCCGACGAGCCCTCCGGACCCGCGGTCGTGGGGACGGCATCCGGGAGGCCGTCGGAAACCACGGTTCGGGCGCCCTCGTCGTGGGACGAGGCGGCCCCCGCGGAGACCTCGCGCACGGCACCCGGGCCGGAGCCCGCGTCGCAGATGCCCGCCGTGGCGTCCCAGGCCGTCGGAGCGGCGCCGGGCCCGCCGGGAGGAGGAGCCGGGGGCGAGCGCCCGCCCGAGGCGCCCGGAGCGCTCCTTGAGGGTGTGCCCGACGACGGCGGCGACGGTGTCTTCAAGGTGCGGCTCGCCAACTTCGAGGGGCCCTTCGACCTGCTTCTCCAGTTGATCTCCAAGCACAAGATGGACGTCACCGAGGTCGCCCTGTCCAAGGTGACCGACGAGTTCATGGCGCACATCCGGGCGAGGGGACCGGACTGGGACCTCGACGAGACGACCGAGTTCCTGGTGGTCGCGGCCACCCTGCTCGACCTCAAGGCGGCCCGGCTGCTGCCCGCCGCCGAGGTGGAGGACGAGGCCGACCTGGCGCTGCTGGAGGCCCGCGACCTGCTCTTCGCGCGGCTGCTTCAGTACCGCGCGTACAAACAGATCGCGGAGATCTTCAACGAGCGGCTCGAGGCCGAGGCCCGCCGCTACCCCCGTACCGTCGGCCTGGAAGCCCACCACGCCGAGCTGCTGCCCGAGGTCGTCATCAGCATCGGGCCGGAGGGCTTCGCCAAGCTCGCCGTGAAGGCGATGCAGCCCAAGCCCAAGCCGCAGGTCTACGTCGAACACATCCACGCGCCCCTGGTCAGCGTGCGGGAGCAGGCCGGGATCGTCGTCGCCCGCCTGAAGGAGCTGGGACAGGCCAGTTTCCGCCTCCTGGTCGAGGACACCGAGGACACGCTGACCGTCGTCGCCCGCTTCCTCGCCCTGCTGGAGCTGTACCGGGAGAAGGCCGTCGAGCTGGACCAGGAGACCGCGCTCGGCGACCTGCTGGTGCGCTGGACGGGCGGGAACGGGGACACCGAGCCCGTGGTGACCGACGAGTTCGACCGGCCGCCGGAGAAGACCGAGGAGGAGCGGAAGGCGTGAGTGAGGAGACCGCGGAGACCATGGGCGGGCCGGAGGCCGTCGCCGGCCTCGAACTGGGGCCCGCCCTCGAAGCAGTCCTCATGGTCGTCGACGAGCCCGCGACCGAGGAGCACCTGGCCCGGATACTCCAGCGGCCCCGGCGGCAGATCGCCGACGCGCTGCGCGAGCTGGCCGACGAGTACACCGTCCAGGGCCGTGGCTTCGAGCTGCGCCTGATCGCGGGCGGCTGGCGCTTCTACAGCCGTCCCGAGTACGCCGCGGCCGTCGAGGGCTTCGTCCTGGACGGCCGGAACGCCCGCCTCACCCAGGCCGCGCTGGAGACCCTCGCGGTGGTCGCCTACCGCCAGCCGGTCAGCCGCGGCCGCGTCTCCGCGGTGCGCGGAGTGAACTGCGACGGCGTGATGCGCACCCTCCTGCAACGGGGTCTGGTGGAGGAGGCGGGCACGGAACCCGAAACAGGTGCGATCCTGTACGAGACGACGAACTACTTCCTGGAGCGGATGGGCCTGCGCGGCCTGGACGAGCTCCCGGAGCTCGCGCCCTTCCTCCCGGAGGCGGCGGCGATCGAGGCCGAGACACTGGAAGGGGTCCCGTCGTTCGATCCGGACGCCCCGGATTCCGAGGACGCAGACGACAATACGGAACTTTGATGCGAAGCAGCAGCGGCAGGAACAGCAGCGGAAACAACGGCGGGAGCCGTGGTGGCAACAGCGGCGGCCGCGGCGGGAGCAGCGGTGGCCGCGGTAACCCCCGCGGCCAGAGCAGCGGAGGCCGCGGCAACCCCCGCGGCGCCGGTGGCGACCGCGACGACAGGCAGGGCGGCCGTCCGAAGAACCCGCGCCCCGAGGAGCGGCGCTACGACGTGGGTCCCGGCGCCACCCACGAGGGCCCGAAGTCGGGCCGCGGCCCGGCGGCCCGCGGCGGCGCCAAGGGCGGGCCGAAGAAGCCCCTGCAGCGGGGGCGCTCGGTCCCTGCCACGTCCCGCGAGTACGAGGCGCGGGCCGAGGAGCGCAACCGGGAGCGGTACGCGGGCAAGAAGGACGTCAAGCCGCCCAAGACCTTCCCGGGCGCGGAGCAGGAGGGCGAGCGGCTGCAGAAGGTCCTCGCCCGCGCGGGCTACGGCTCCCGGCGTTCCTGCGAGGAGCTGATCGAGCAGGCCCGGGTCGAGGTCAACGGCGAGATCGTCCTCGAGCAGGGCAAGCGGGTCGACCCGGAGAAGGACGAGGTCAAGGTCGACGGTCTGACCGTCGCGACGCAGTCGTACCAGTTCTTCTCGCTCAACAAGCCCGCCGGTGTCGTCTCCACCATGGAGGACCCGGACGGCCGGCAGTGCCTCGGTGACTACGTCACCAACCGCGAGACCCGGCTCTTCCACGTCGGCCGGCTCGACACCGAGACCGAGGGCGTCATCCTGCTCACCAACCACGGTGACCTGGCCCACCGCCTGACCCACCCCCGGTACGGCGTGAAGAAGACCTACCTCGCGCACATCGTGGGCCCGATCCCGCGCGACCTCGGCAAGCGCCTCAAGGACGGCATCCAGCTGGAGGACGGGTACGCGCGCGCGGACCACTTCCGGGTCGTGGAGCAGACCGGCAAGAACTACCTGGTCGAGGTCACCCTCCACGAGGGCCGCAAGCACATCGTCCGCCGGATGCTGGCGGAGGCGGGCTTCCCCGTCGACAAGCTGGTGCGCACCGCCTTCGGCCCGATCACCCTGGGCGACCAGAAGTCGGGCTGGCTGCGCCGGCTGTCCAACACGGAGGTCGGGATGCTGATGCAGGAGGTCGAGCTCTAGGCCGCCGGTTCCCTCCGAGGGTTGTGACGGGCCACCCACCCCCTTTATAGTCTGAGTGACTATTAAGGGGGTGGGTGGCTGTGCACGGCTACGACAAGTACGCCTTCGAACCCTTCGCCGTCACCGTCGATCTCGCCGTCCTCACGCTCCGCGCGGACGCGCTGCACGTACTGCTCGTCGAGCGGGGGCAGGAGCCGTACGCCGGCCGCTGGGCACTGCCCGGCGGCTTTCTGCTGCCGTCCGAGTCGGCGGAGACGGCGGCCCGCCGGGAGCTGGCCGAGGAGACCGGCCTGTCCGACGTGAGCGGACTGCACCTGGAGCAGCTGCGGACCTACAGCGAGCCCGGCCGCGACCCCCGGATGCGGGTCGTGTCGGTCGCGTTCGCCGCCCTGCTGCCCGACGCTCCCGAACCGCGCGGCGGCGGCGACGCGGCGGAGGCCCGCTGGGCGCCGTACGACAAGGCCCGCGACCTCGCCTTCGACCACGACCGGATCCTGGCCGACGCCCGGGAACGCGTCGGCGCCAAGCTGGAGTACAGCTGCCTGGCCACCGCCTTCTGCCCCGCCGAGTTCACGCTCGGCGAGCTGCGGCAGGTCTACGAGACGGTGTGGGGCACGGCCCTGGACCGGCCCAACTTCCGCCGCAAGGTACTCGCCACCCCGGGCTTCGTCGAACCCGTCCCGGGCGCCGCCCGCCTCACCGGCGGCCGTGGCAAACCGGCCGCGCTGTACCGCGCGGGGCCGGCCACCACCCTGTACCCGCCCCTGCTCCGCACCCCTCGGGAAGGACGCCCCGCATGACCACGACCACCGTCACCAAGCGCGCCGCCACCGGGGCGCTCACCGGCCTCGCCCTCGGGGACGCGCTGGGTTTCCCGACCGAGTTCAACGACGTCCCGGCGATCCTCGCCAAGTGCGGCCCCTGGCGGGAGATGGAACTGCCCCGGCCCGCGATCGTGACCGACGACACCCAGATGACGCTGGCGCTCGGGAAGGGGCTGCGGACGGCCATGGACCGCGGCGTCCTCGCGCCCGAGGCGATGGCCGAGCCCGTACGGCAGGAGTTCGTCGCCTGGAACCGGTCGCCGGAGAACAACCGGGCCCCGGGCAACACCTGCCTCACGGCCTGCGGCCTCCTGGAGCGCCCTGACCGCCCCTGGCAGGACGCCAGCCAGGTCCACTCCAAGGGCTGCGGCGCCAACATGCGCGTCGCGCCGGTCGGACTCGTCCCCGGCCTGAGCGACGAACAGCGGGCGGGAGCCGCCCAGCTGCAGTCCGCGCTCACCCACGGACACCCCACCGCGCTCGCCGCCTCTGACCTCACCGCGCACGCCGTCCGGCTGCTCGCCGAGGGCGCCGAGCCGACCGGGCTGGTCGGGCTGCTGCGGTCGTACGCCTACGACAACCGCACCCGCTACCACGAGCGCTGGCTCGGCGGCCTGTGGACCCGCGCCCAGGACCCCACGCCCGAGCACTTCATCGCCCGCGGCTGGGACGAGTGCCTGGCGATACTCGACCGCCTCCAGCACGCGGTGCGCACCGTCTCGCCGGAGACCGACCCCTGTCTGGTGGTCGGCGAGGGCTGGATCGCCGAGGAGGCGATGGCGGCCGGACTGCTCTGCTTCCTGCTCTTCGTCGACGAGCCGCTGACCGCCCTGCGCCGGGGCGCCTGCACCTCGGGCGACTCCGACTCCATCGCCTGCCTCGCGGGCGCCTTCGCCGGCGCGCACCTGGGCACCGACGCCTGGCCGGCCGAGTGGGCCGACCGCATCGAGTACCGGGGCGACCTGCTCGCCCTCGGAGCGCTCTGGGACGCTTGAGCGCGTGATCGACGCCCTGGACATCGACCTGGCCCCGGTGGTGGCCGAGCAGCCCTTCCCGGTGCTGTTCGCCACCGTCTCCGGCGCCCACCTCTACGGCTTCCCCTCCCGCGACTCGGACGTCGACCTGCGCGGCGTCCACCTGCTGCCCGCCGCCGACCTGGTCGGGCTGCGCGAGCCGGAGGAGACCAGGTCGCGGATGTGGGACCGGGACGGCGTCGAGATGGACCTGGTCACACACGACCTGCGCAAGTTCGTACGGCTGATGCTGCGGCGCAACGGCTATGTGCTGGAGCAGCTGCTGTCCCCGCTGGTCGTGCACACCACCGAGGCGCACCGCGAGCTGGCCGCCCTCGCGCCGGGCGTCCTCACCAGCCACCACGCCCACCACTACCGGGGGTTCGCGCAGACGCAGTGGCGGCTGTTCGAGAAGAGCGGCGAGCTCAAGCCGCTGCTGTACACCTTCCGGGTGCTGCTCACCGGCATCCACCTGATGCGCGCCGGCGAGGTGCGGCCCCATCTGCCCACGCTCCTCGAAGAGGTCGACGCCGCCCCGGCCCACCTGCCGGAGCTGATCGCCGCCAAGGCCGAGCGTGAGCACGGGGCCGCAGGCGTCGACCACGCGCGGGTGCGCGCCGACGTGGAGCGGTTGCACGGTGTACTGGACGAGGCGCAGGCGGCGTCAGTGCTGCCCGATGCCCCCACCGCGTACGACGCCCTGCACGACTTCGTCGTACGGATCCGTCTGGAGGGCGCGGAGGGCTGAGGCGCTGCGCGTGCGGACGAGGAAGTCCTCGACGCGGCGCCGGTCCGGCTCCTCGGGCAGTGGACCGCTCCGGGCGGCCTGTTCGCCCTCCTCGGCCAGGCGGGTCATCCGGGACTCGACCTCCGGCCAGGGCACCTCGCCGCGCTTCACGGCGAGCAGTGACTCGCGCCGGTCGCCGACGTCGATGGTGAGCGTGCCCGTGCGCAGCAGGTCGCGGGCGGACATCAGCAGCCGCAGCAGGTGCATCGCGTGCTTCCAGCGCGGAGCGCCGTGCGCGCGGACGTCGGCGTCCAGCTTGCGACGCTGACCGTGCGCGTACCTGGTGAACGTCGTGTGGACCCGGCGGGAGAGGAACGCGTCGCGCAGGGCGAGCAGTTCGCGGCCCGTGTCGTCGGCGTACTCCACGAGCGGCGAGTGCAGACACTCCAGGATGTTCGGGTTGGCGCGCAGGGCCAGTTCGCAGAAGCGCTCCAACTCCCAGCCGAACTGCTCCTCGGCCGGGCCCTCCACGTGCGTCGGCGGCTTCTCGAAGCGCCAGAACAGGGGAGTGGGCGCGAGGAACACGCCCCGGCGGTCGGTGTCGCTGTCCTCCGTCGCCAGACCGAAGGCGCGCGAACCCATGACACAGGCGTAGATCGTGTGGTCGCGTACCAGGGTCCCGGGGTCCATGCCCGGAGCGTACGCGGGCGGCTCACGCCAGGCGGACCGAATTCCCCTGAACCGCGATCCGCTCCTCGGGCAGCGGCCTGGTCGCCGGGCCCTGCTCCACCGCGCCGTCGGTGATGCTGAACCTGCTGCCGTGGCAGGCGCAGTCGATGGAGCCGTCCCGCACGTCCGACACGAGGCAGTTCTGGTGCGTGCAGACCGCCGAGAAGGCCTTGAACTCACCCTGCTCCGGCTGGGTCACCACGATCTTCTCGTCCGCGAAGACCTTGCCGCCGCCGACCGGGATGTCACTCGTCGGTGCCAGCTCCTGACCGGGGGACGCGGCCGAGGCGTCGCCGTCGTCGCCTCCCCCGCCGCAGCCCACGGCGAGTGCCGCCGCGCCCGTCGAGAGGAGGACCGTACGGCGTGTCGGGCTGTGGGGCATGTCGTCACTCCGGGGCGCGGGGGAGGGGAGGGATCGCGGCCGGTGCCAGCGTCTCAGGAGACGGGCGCCCCGGACCGGCACGCGGCGGGCTGACTACGCTGGACGGACCAAGAACCGATACGCACGTCAGCAAGGAGCATCGCCGTGGCGGTACGAGCGGTCCGGGGCGCCGTCCAACTGGAGCGGGACGAAGCCGGGCACATGGACGAGCGGGTCGCGGCGCTGCTGACCGCCCTCCTGGAGCGCAACGACCTGACCGGCGACGACCTCATCAGCATCTGGTTCACGGCCACGCCCGACCTGCACAGCGACTTCCCGGCCGCCGCGGCACGCAAGCTCGGCATCACCGACGTCCCGCTGATCTGCGCCCAGGAGCTGGACATCGAGGGCGCCATGCCCCGCGTCGTCCGGATCCTCGCCCACATCGAGTCCGACCGGCCCCGTGCCGAGATCGCCCACGTCTACCTCGGCGCCGCCGCGGCCCTGCGCAAGGACATCGCCCAGTGAGAACCGCACTCGTCATCGGCACCGGCCTCATCGGCACCTCCGCCGCCCTCGCGCTGACCCAGCGGGGCGTCACCGTCCACCTCGCCGACCACGACCCCGAGCAGGCCCGTACGGCCGCCGCGCTGGGCGCCGGCACCGAGCGGGCCCCGGACGGTCCGGTCGACCTCGCGATCGTCGCCGCCCCGCCGGCCCTGGTGGCCGACGTGCTCGCCGACGCCATGGGGCGGGGCGCCGCCCGCGGGTACATCGACGTGGCCAGCGTCAAGGGCGGTCCCCGGCGTGAGCTGGAGGCACGGGGGCTCGACCTGACCGCGTACATCGGCACCCACCCCATGTCCGGCCGGGAGAAGTCCGGCCCGCTGGCCGCCACCGGCGACCTCTTCGAGGGCCGCCCGTGGGTGCTGACCCCGATGCGGGACACCGACACCGAGGTGCTGAACCTCGCCCTGGAGCTGGTCTCGCACTGCCGTGCGGTGCCGGTGGTGATGGACGCGGACGCCCACGACCGCGCCGTGGCCCTCGTCTCCCACATGCCCCACCTGGTCTCCAGCATGGTCGCCGCCCGCCTGGAGCACGCCGAGGAGGCCGCCGTACGGCTGTGCGGACAGGGCATCCGCGACGTCACCCGGATCGCCGCCTCCGACCCCCGGATGTGGATCGACATCCTCTCCGCCAACCCCGGACCGGTCGCCGACCTGCTCACCGACGTCGCCGCCGACCTGGAGGAGACGGTCGGGGCCCTGCGCGCCCTGCAGTCCGCCGACGAGGACAAGCGCCGGGCGGGCGGCACCGGCATCGCGGAGGTGCTGCGGCGCGGCAACGCCGGGCAGGTGCGGGTCCCCGGCAAGCACGGCAGCGCGCCCCGCGTCTACGAGACCGTGGCCGTCCTCATCGACGACCAGCCCGGCCAGCTGGCCCGCATCTTCGCCGACGCGGGACGGGCCGGGGTCAACATCGAGGACGTACGGATCGAGCACGCGACCGGTCAGCAGGCCGGTCTGGTGCAGCTGATGGTCGAGCCGAAGGCCGCTTCCGTGCTGACGGCCGCCCTCAAGGAGCGGGGCTGGGCGATCCGGCAGTGATCCCCGGGTCCTGCGGGTGGTCCCGGGGGCCCCGGGGCGGTCCCCGGGTCCCGCCGCCGATCCCCGGTTCCGGGCGGCTGTCGGACGGGTCCCGGAGAGCCAGTAACCTTGTGCGGGACGCGTTCGCGTCCCGCACACCACTCACCGCACCGCACCAGGAAGGTGTCTCCTCGTGGAAAACGGCGCCGCCCCGACCGCCCCGGCCGTGATTGTCGCCATCGACGGCCCCTCCGGCACGGGCAAGTCGAGCACGTCGAAGGCCGTCGCCGAGCAGCTCGGCCTCAGCTACCTGGACACCGGCGCCCAGTACCGGGCGATCACGTGGTGGATGGTCAACAACGGCATCGACACCGAGGACCCGCACGCGATCGCCGCCGCGGCCGGCAAGCCCGAGATCCTCTCCGGCACCGACCCGGCGGGCCCGACCATCACGGTCGACGGCGTGGACGTGGCCGGCCCGATCCGCACCCAGGAGGTCACCTCCAAGGTCAGCGCGGTCAGCGCCGTACCGGAGATCCGCACCCGGATCACCGAGTTGCAGCGCACCATCGCCGCCGCCGCGCGGCTCGGCATCGTCGTCGAGGGCCGCGACATCGGTACGACCGTGCTGCCGGACGCCGACCTGAAGATCTTCCTCACCGCCTCGGCCGAGGCGCGCGCCGCCCGGCGCAGCGGAGAGCTCAAGGGCGCCGACGTCAACGTCACCCGCGAGGCCCTGATCAAGCGGGACGCGGCCGACTCCAGCCGCAAGACCTCCCCGCTGGCCAAGGCGGACGACGCGGTCGAGGTGGACACCACCGACCTCACGCTCCAGCAGGTCATCGAGTGTGTCGTCACCCTCGTCGAGGAGAAGCGGGCGGGGAAGTGACCGCACCCTCCGTGCCCTCCGAGAGAGGGGCCGAGATCGGGCGGCGCATCGGCGTCGGCCTGATGTACGGGCTGTTCCGGCCGCGTGTGCTGGGCGCCTGGCGGGTGCCCGCGACCGGCCCGGTGATCTACGCCGTCAACCACTCGCACAACGTCGACGGCCCGATGGTCATGGGCGTGGCGCCCCGGCCGACGCACTTCCTGATCAAGAAGGAGGCGTTCATCGGGCCGCTGGACCCCTTCCTGCTCGGCATCGGCCAGCTGAAGGTGGACCGCTCGACCTCCGACCGCACCGCCATCACCCAGGCGCTGGGCGTCCTGGAGAACGGCGGCGTGCTGGGCATCTTCCCGGAGGGCACCCGGGGCGAGGGCGACTTCGCCGCGCTGCGCGCGGGGCTCGCGTACTTCGCGGTCCGCGGCGGTGCCCCGATCGTCCCGGTCGCGGTGCTGGGAAGTTCCGACCGGCCCGGACGGTTGATAAAGGCGCTGCCCCCGCTGCGCTCGCGCGTCGACGTCGTCTTCGGCGATCCCTTCGACGCGGGCGACGGCAGCGGACGGCGGACCCGCAAGGCACTGGACGAGGCGACCGAACGCATCCAGAAGCAGCTCACCGCGCACCTGGAAAACGCCAGGCGCCTCACCGGGCGCTAGGCGACACTGAGTAGTGGCCCACCCGGCGAAACAGGGCGCGCCACGATCACCACGATGAACGAGGTACGGACTTCATGAACGACCACATCCACTCCGAGGGCTCGGGCGAGGAGCACGACCACGGGGCGCTTGGCGACGCCGAATTCGAGGCGTTCATGGAGCTCGCCGCGGAAGAGGGCTTCGACGCCGAGGAGGTCGAGGGCGCGATCGAGGAGGCCGGGCACGGCCCGCTGCCCGTCCTCGCCGTCGTCGGCCGTCCCAACGTCGGCAAGTCGACCCTGGTGAACCGGATCATCGGCCGCCGCGAGGCCGTCGTCGAGGACAAGCCCGGCGTCACCCGCGACCGCGTCACCTACGAGGCGGAGTGGGCCGGCCGCCGCTTCAAGGTCGTCGACACCGGCGGCTGGGAGCAGGACGTCCTCGGCATCGACGCCTCCGTGGCCGCGCAGGCCGAGTACGCGATCGAGGCCGCCGACGCGGTCGTCTTCGTCGTGGACGCCAAGGTCGGCGCCACCGACACCGACGAGGCGGTCGTACGGCTGCTGCGCAAGGCCGGCAAGCCCGTCGTGCTGTGCGCCAACAAGGTGGACGGCCAGAGCGGCGAGGCGGACGCCGCCTACCTGTGGTCGCTGGGGCTGGGCGAGCCCTCCCCGGTCTCCGCGCTGCACGGCCGCGGCACCGGCGACATGCTGGACCGGGTCCTGGAGGCCCTGCCCGAGGCCCCGGCCCAGACCTTCGGCACCGGCGTCGGCGGCCCCCGCCGCATCGCGCTGATCGGCCGTCCCAACGTCGGCAAGTCCTCGCTGCTGAACAAGGTGGCGGGCGAGGACCGGGTCGTCGTCAACGAGATGGCCGGCACCACCCGCGACCCGGTCGACGAGCTGATCGAGCTGGGCGGCGTGACCTGGAAGTTCGTCGACACGGCGGGCATCCGCAAGCGCGTCCACCTCC
This sequence comes from Streptomyces sp. NPDC017225, assembly GCF_044331465.1. Lineage (NCBI taxonomy): Bacteria > Bacillati > Actinomycetota > Actinomycetes > Kitasatosporales > Streptomycetaceae > Streptomyces > Streptomyces sp. NPDC017225. Next base: position 21,244 of record NZ_JBIRNE010000011.1, read on the forward strand.
AGCAGGGCGCCGACTACTACGCCTCGCTGCGCACCGCCGCCGCCGTCGAGAAGGCCGAGGTCGCCGTCGTCCTCATCGACGCCTCCGAGTCGATCTCGGTCCAGGACCAGCGGATCGTCACCATGGCCGTCGAGGCGGGCCGCGCCATCGTCGTCGCCTACAACAAGTGGGACACCCTCGACGAGGAGCGCCGCTACTACCTGGAGCGGGAGATCGAGACCGAGCTCGGCCAGGTGGCGTGGGCGCCGCGGGTCAACGTCTCGGCGCAGACCGGCCGGCACATGGAGAAGCTGGTCCCGGCGATCGAGACGGCCCTGGCCGGCTGGGAGACCCGCGTCCCGACGGGCCGGCTGAACGCCTTCCTCGGCGAGCTGGTCGCCGCCCACCCGCACCCGGTGCGGGGCGGCAAGCAGCCCCGCATCCTGTTCGGTACGCAGGCGGGTACCAAGCCCCCGCGGTTCGTGCTCTTCGCCTCCGGCTTCATCGAGGCGGGCTACCGGCGCTTCATCGAGCGCCGGCTGCGTGAGGAGTTCAGCTTCGACGGGACGCCGATCCACATCTCGGTGCGGGTGCGTGAGAAGCGCGGCGCGAAGAAGAAGTAGTCGGCACGGCGACAAGAGCGACGTGAGTGACGAGGGAGGGCGACCCCGGCCGGGGTCGCCCTCCCTCGTCACTCACGTCGCCGCTGTCAGGCGCCTCTGCGCGGGGCCGGTGGCAGTGCGGCCGGAACATGGTGCGTGCCGACGCGCTGCCACACCGTCTGCTGGCCGACGCGGGCGCTGTGGGCCCCCGCGCTGTAGGCGCTGTAGGCGCCTCTGCTGCGCGGGATGCTCCGGAAGGCCGTGAATCCCAGCTCCTCCTCGCCGCTGCGATCGCCCGGCAGCGATCGGAAGGACCTGACGTACTCGGCGTAGAGCGCGTCGTAGATCGGCGTGGCCGAGGGGCCGCCCTGGCGGTGGAAGGCGTCGTATGCGTACACGTATGTCCAAACGACACCGCGCTGGAAGAGATGCGGTCCAGGCGGTGGCCGTCCGGCAGCCGCTTTGACGGTGCTCAGGTTCCGGCCAGCGGCAGCGCCGCGGCGACCAGCTGCCCGTTGGCCGCGGCCTTGTCCAGCGCGTCCCGCAGCAGGTCCTCGCGCGGCTGCCGTCCGATCGACCCGACGGGCGCCGCGAACAGCAGCACCTGCTGGTGCTTGTTGGCCGCCGTGCGCCAGCCCTCGGTGACCTGGAGGGGCTGGTGCGCCTGCCACCAGGCCACCGGCCGGCCGCCGCTCGTCCCCGGCTGGAGCACCGCGTGCAGCTGGCCCATCGCGAGCAGCACCGACCAGCCGTGCAGCACGGCCGGCGCGGTGGTCAGCTCGGTGACCGGCATGAAGCCCTGTTCGATGAGCAGCGGGAGGAAGTCGTCGCCGGCGCCGGCCGTGCCGGGCCGGGCGATGGGGGCGGTCGGCTCCACCACGAGGGCCGGGTGGAGCTCTCCGGCGATCAGGATCAGTCCGCTGGTGACGCCGAGCACGGCCTGCTCGGGTGCGAGCTCCTCGGACGGAGCCTGCTCGGACGCGGCCTGCCCGGGCCCGGAGTGGGCGTTGTCCGAGTTGATCGACTTCACGGCTCCCTGGAGCTGTTCCTCGGTGACCTTGACGACCTGCGAGGGCAGACATCCGGCGTGGGCGAAGGCGAGCACCGCGGTCTCGTCCCCGATGAACAGAACGGTGCTGGTGCGCTCCTGCGCGCAGTCGCCCGGGGTGCGACAGGACGTGCAGTCGTAGCTGCCCGGGGCGGACTCCCCGGCGAGCAGGCGGTCGGCTTCTTCGTCGCCGATCTCGGCGCGTACGTCGTCGCTGACGTCGAGCATGCGCGGCACGGGTGGCTCCCTCGGGATGCGGTGCGTGACCGGACCGGGTGGCTCCCGGGCCGTGGTCCGGGCGGGTCCCCGGCTCATGCAGAAGACAACGGGCGATCCGTGGCGGGAGTCACGCCCCATGGCCAACCGAATCGAACCATCCGGCGTGCGCGGTCATCCGTCGGCCCGCATCGCTCGCCGGACGTCAACTCGGCGAGGGCGCAAGGCCGTTGAGGCACTCGAGTGGGTCACGGATCGCCGCGCCGCCTGGTCGACAAATCAGGAAATCAGGGAATGAAGTGGGTGTCCGGAAATGGCTGATACCCGAGGTAACGGCTGGATTCCTCCACCTCCAACCGGCGTGTCGACCCGCCGCCTTCCGGTCGTGACCACATCGCAACCGGACACGGACAACCAGAAGGCGGGGTTCCGGGTCTCACCGGACGACGAGAAAGCCCAAGGAGGATTCGCACCGCATGACGCCTCCGGCCCCACCGGCCGCCCCGCTGCGCGCCGACTGCATCGGCGACTCCGCGGGAGGTCTGACCTTCGACGTCGCCGCGCCCGAGAACACCGGGGCGGCCCTCCTCATCCTGCGCCGCCGCGACACCGATGCCGCCGACGACACGGTCAGCCTGCCGCTCGCCCCGGCCGCCGAGGGCCGGCTGCGCGCCGCGCTGCCCAGCAGTGTGGCCCTGCCCGAGGGCCGCTGGGACGCCTACGCGCGCGTGTCCGACGGCGAGCCGCGGCGTCTGGTGCCCGGCGTCACCGACCTGCGCTCCCTCGCCGACCGCGCCCCGGGCGGACTGCTCGGCCACGTCGCCGTCCGCATCCCGTACGCCACCCGGCAGGGCAACCTCACCGTCCGCAGCTGGCTGCGCGCCCCGCACGCGGAGGCCGGGGAGCTCCGCCTCGCGGAGGGCGGGCTGACCGTACGCGGACGGGTGTACGGCACGAGGCCGGCCCCCGCCGCCCACGCCGAGCTGCGGGCCCGGGCCGGCGCCCCGGAGGGCGGCGTACGCCTGCTGGACGTCGCGGCGGACCGGGCGGAGTTCGGCTTCACCGTGCCCTACGACACCCTGACGCCGGGCGAATGGGACCTGTGGCTGCGGCCCGCCGGTGAGCACGGGCCGGCCGTGCGTCTGGCGCGGCTGCTGGACGACGTGGCCGACAAGCACCCGCTCCTCACCTGTCCACGCGCGCGTGTGCGCACGCCGCACGGTCCCGTGGAGGCGGGGCCGTACTTCACCCGGGACAACGACCTGTCGCTCTCGGTCACGCCGCTGGAGCTGTGACGGCCGCGGGCGCGGGACCCTGACGGCCGCGGGACCCTGACGGCCGCGGGACCCTGACGGCCGCGGGGCCCTGACGGCCGCCGGGCCGGGAGCGACCGCGGATCGCGGACACCCCCTGTCCGCGACCGCTGGCAGACTCGGCGCCATGCTCGAGACCTCGGCACGACTGCTGCGCCTGCTCTCCCTCCTCCAGGCCCACCGGGAGTGGTCCGGCCCGGACCTCGCCGACCGCCTCGGCGTCTCCCCGCGCACCGTGCGCCGGGACGTGGACCGGCTGCGCGAGCTGGGCTACCCGGTCAACGCCAGCCCCGGCACAGGCGGCGGATACCAGCTGGGCGCGGGCGCCGAGCTGCCGCCGCTGCTGCTCGACGACGAGGAGGCGGTCGCCGTCGCCGTGGGGCTGCGCACGGCCGCGGGGCAGGGCATCGAAGGCATCGGCGAGACCTCCGTACGCGCCCTCGCCAAGCTGGAGCAGGTGCTGCCGAGCCGGCTGCGGCGCCGCGTGGGCGCCCTCAACGCCTTCACCGTGCCGATGCTGCGCGGCCCCCAGTCCTCGGCCGTGGACCCGGGGGTCCTGACCGAGCTGGCCAACCTGTGCCGCGACGGGGAGCGGCTGCGCTTCGCGTACCGGGGCCACGACGGGACCGACAGCCGCCGCACCGTCGAGCCGTACCGGCTGGTGTGCTCCGAGCGCCGCTGGTACCTGGTCGCCTTCGACCTCGACCGAGCGGACTGGCGCACGTTCCGGGTGGACCGCGTCACGCCCAAGCCGCCGCACGGCCCGCGCTTCGTCGCGCGCCGACCGCCCGCCGAGGATTTGGCCGCCTACGTCTCCGAGGGCGTCTCCACGCGCGCGTACGCCACCCACGCGGTCGTCCGGCTGCCGGCGCCCCTTCAGGAGGCCGCCGAGCGGATCTCGCCCACCGCCGGGGTACTGGAGGCGGAGGGCCCGGACAGCTGCCTCCTGCGCACCGGGGCCGGGAGCCTGGACGTCATGGTGGTGCACCTGATGATGCTGGGCTTCGACTTCGAGGTGCTGGAGCCGGACGGGCTGACGGAGGCGATCCGGACGGCACGCGACCGCCTCACCCGCTCCCTGTCCCGGACCGAGCGACCCGGAACGCCGGGGGCGAACCTGTGAGCGGAGGGTGTGTTTCCTGTGCGGATGTCCGGTCTCCGCAAGTCGCCCGTACGTCCGTTCGGTGATGTCCCAAAATGTTCGGACGCGGAATGCGGAGAGCTCCCGAAGCGCTTCGAAGCCTTTTCCGTCCGCTTATTCGACGGGGTGACGCGACACGCGGGCAATTCACCACCCGGGACCGCGTAAGGCGTACGAATCCGTCCGTCCGTGTGACGGAGTTCGACCGAAACACGGACCGTGATGCTGTGACAGAAGTGTGACCGTAGGTGCCTCGGTCGCCCGTGTTACCGGCCTGGACTTCCCCGGCCGTGGAGCAGGGCATAGCGTGGCGGCATGGCACCGATTCCGACACCCCCGGCCGAGCCCCAGGACAGCCCGGACACGTACGTCGGCCTCGCGTCCGACGCGGCCGAACGGCTCGCGCGGGAGCGGGGATGGCCGACGGTGCGGTCACTGGCGCCGGGGACGGTCATCACCATGGAGTACCGCGTGGGCCGCCTCAACTTCGAGGTGAAGGACGGCCGCGTGATCCGGGCCTGGAAGGGCTGACCCGCGGGGGGAGAGGCTGTGCGTACCGGCCCCCCGCGTCGTGAGGTGAACGGTCAGCCGCCCGACAGGGGGCGTGCGGCCGGGGCCGCGCCCCGTGGGTGACGGTCGGCGTGCGGCGGCCGGCGGCTGCCGGCCGGGGTCACGGGCGTACGGTCCGAGCGGGCCGTGTGCGGGCCCGGGGTCAGGTACGCCGGGGCGCGGGTGCGCGGCGCGGCGACCGGCTCGCGGACCGGGGTCTCCTCCCGGTCGGAGTCGGGCGGAGTGAGGACCACGGGCGTGCTGACCGGCTGCTTCACCGCCGTCGTACGTCCGCGGCGGGCGAACCAGCGGTCGCGCAGGCCGAGGATCCAGGCCTCGGCCCGGGTGATCAGCGGCTCGAACCACGGCAGTGCCAGCAGGATCAGCAGCCCCGCCGTCCAGCCGAGGAGCACGTCGCTGAGCCAGTGCGTACCGATGTAGACGGTGGACAGGCCCACGCCGAGCGAGGTGACCGCCGACAGTGCCGACAGCCAGCGTCGCGCCCTGGGCGTCGAGGCCAGATAGGCCAGGATGCCCCAGGTCACGACGGCGTTCGCGGTGTGACCGCTCGGAAATATATCGCCGCCGAGCCACATCTCGTTCGCGCCGATCGTGGTCGCGTAGTGCGGCCCCAGCCGGCCCATGCCGTACTTGGCGGCACCGACCGTGACGTTCAGCAGGAGCAGGGAGACGCCGAGCGCGAGCAGGGGCCGCAGCGTGTGCTGCCGCCAGGAGCGCCAGCCGAGCCAGGCCGCGACCATCACCGCGGTGGGGCCGCGCTGGCCGAGCACCACGTAGTAGTCGACGAACGCGTGGAGCTCCGGCCACTGCTGGTAGGGCCGGAAGAACATGACCTGCCAGTCGAGCCGGACCAGCCATGAGGTGATCACCACGGCCCACACGATCGCGACGTAGAACGCCAGGGTTCCCGAGAACAGCGCAATCCTGTGCCGGCTCATCTCCGGCACATCTAGGTGGGCCGGTCGTTCCGGCTCCCGGTCCAGCCTCGCGAACACCCGGTCCAGACGGGTGAGGTTCCGTTCGGTACGCACACAATCGACGTTACAGCGAGTGAGGAGTGATCCCGGACGAATCAACGGCTTTGTGATGACGATGTGATGTGGGATTCCTCTCAGGCGGTGGTTTATTTCCGAGGAATCCATAATCCGGTCCTGCTGTGGACTTCAATTCCTTTGATCGGTCCGGTCGGCGGTTTATCGTGCTTATGAATTCGTTCACCAAATGCTGGTACGGAATTCTCCCGGTGGCCATCGGGCGCCCCGGACCGGTCAGGGCGGGCCGGAGCCGTTGAGCCAGAACGCCCCGTACACCGCCGACGCCACCGCGACACCGCCGACGACCGGCGCCGACCTGGAGGTCCGCAGCCGGGCCAGGGCCAGGGCGAGGGGCAGCAGCAGCGGGAAGGCGGGCATCAGCAGCCGAGGCTTCGAACCGAAGTAGCTCGACGCGCACAGGGCGAGGACGGCGACGGTCCCCGAGTACACCAGCAGCGCGAGCGGCTGGCGCTGCCGTACGCAGACGACGTACAGCCACACGAGCAGGGCGACCCCGGCGACCAGCCCGACGCCCGCCGGCGCCGACGGAAGCGAGGTGAACTTGTCGGCGACGAAACGGGCGAAGGCCGCGCCGCCGTCGAAGCCGTTGCGCCAGCCGGCCTGGACGTCGAGGTAGCCGAGAGGCCCCTCGCCGGTGCGGTGACCGACCCAGAGCACGTACCCGGCGGCGCCCAGGGGCGCGAGGAGCACGCCGAAAAGGCGCCGCGCGCCCTCACCGGGGGCGCGCGGCGAGGCGTGGGCGCCGTCCGCGACGGCGTCGCCCCGGATTCGCACGAATGCCACGATCGCGGCCACCCACACCGCCGCCGCCACCGCCAGCCCCACCGGACGGGTCAGCCCGGCCAGCGCGGCCAGCACCCCCGCCGTCACCCAGCGCCCGGTCAGCACCGCGTACAGCGACCAGGCGGCGAGCGCCGTGAACAGGGACTCGCTGTACGCCATCGACTGCACGATCCCGACCGGCAGCACGGCCCACAGCAGCACCGCGCACACCCCGGCCCGCCCGTCTCCCGCCACCACCCTTCCAAGGCCGCGCTGCGCGCCTTCCTCATTCCGGCCGTACAGGTGCTCGGCCACCGCGAAGATCCCCCAGGCCGCGGCGAGCGAGGCGAGCAGACTCACGACGAACCCGGCGTCGGCGTACGACAGCCCCGTCGCCGCGCCGAGCCGCTCCAGCCAGGGCAGCAGCGGGAAGAAGGCCAGGTTGGAGTGGACGTCGCCGTTCGGCAGGCGCACCTCGTAGCCGTAGCCCAGTTCGGCGACCCTGGTGTACCAGAGGGAGTCCCAGCGGGCCGTCAGCAGCGTGTACGCGCTCTTGTCGCGCGCGGCGCTCCACAGGGCCAGGGCGAGCAGGCCCAGGGCGCGTACGGCCGCGTAGCCGAGGAGCGCCGGGGCGGCCCGGCGCAGGGCGCCGGAGCGGCCCGCCGTGCGCGTTTCAAGATCGGTCACGGGCTCGATTATCCGCCGGGGGCGGCGGTGACCGACGGTCCGGGGCGGGCGGGGCCGCGGTCGTGGTGGCGCATGCCACACAGGTGACGCGGGATGTGTGAGGCCCACCACGTCCGCCAGAGGAGGTCTCGCGTACTCTGGCGAGCCACTCGCGTCCCGTCGCACGGCCCGGAGACCCCGCTCCTCTCCGGCCGGCCGCAGGGGAGTCCCCACTCCGCGTGGCCCGCCGGACGCGAGGGAACTTCCTTGGAGGTACGTACATGTCCGGGACGACCACGGCCGCTGCCGCCGCGCTGCGCCGCCGGGCGGCCGGGGCCGGTGCCAACCGCTGGGTGGTCCTGTTCGTCCTCTGCGTCAGCCTGCTGCTGGTCGCCGTCGACGCGACCGTCCTGCACGTGGCGGTCCCCGCCGTCACCGAGGACCTGCGGCCCGGCGCGATCGAACTGCTCTGGATCGTCGACGTCTACCCGCTCGTCTGCGCCTCACTGCTGATCCTTTTCGGCACGCTGGGCGACCGGGTGGGCCGCAGACGGATCCTGCTGCTCGGCTACGCGCTCTTCGGCGTCGCCTCCGCGCTGGCGGCCCTCGCCGACAGCGCCCAGGTCCTGATCATGGCCCGCGCGCTGCTCGGCGTCGGCGGCGCGATGATCATGCCGGCGACGCTGTCGATCCTGCGCCAGGTCTTCCCCGACCGGCGGGAGCGGGCGCTGGCCATCGGCGTCTGGAGCGCCGTGGCCGCGGTCGGCGCGGCGGTCGGGCCGCTGCTCGGCGGCTTCCTGCTGGAGCACTTCTGGTGGGGCTCGGTCTTCCTCGTCAACATCCCGCTGATGCTGGTCAGCCTGCCGGTGGGGCGGCTGCTGCTGCCCGAGTCGAAGGGCGACGGCCGCGGGCCCTGGGACGTGGTCGGCGCGCTGATGGCGGCGGGCGGCCTGTTCGGGGTCGTCCTGGGGGTGAAGCGGCTGGGTGGCGGCGAGCCGGTGGCGAGCCTGCCGACCGTGCTGCCGCTGGTCGTGGGCGCGGCCCTGCTGGCCGCCTTCGTACGACGGCAGCGGCGGCGTACGCATCCGCTGGTGGACCTGGAGATGTTCCGGCGGCCGGCGTTCAGTACGTCGGTGGGGTGCATCGTGCTGGCGATGCTGGCACTGGTGGGTCTGGAGCTGGTCGCGGCGCAGTACCTGCAACTGGTGCTCGGGCTGTCGCCGCTCCAGACCGGGCTGCGGCTGCTGCCGCTGACCTTCGCGGCGATGGCGGCGGGGCTGGCGGGCGCGCGGATGCTGCGGCGGTTCGGGCCGCGCCGGATGGTGTGCGCCGGATTCTGCCTGACGGCCGTGGCGGTGCTGCTGCTGACGGCGATGGGCCGGGCGGACAACAGCGCGCTGCTGGTGTCCGGTTTCGTGCTGCTCGGCTTCGGGCTGGAGACGACGCTCTTCGGGGCGTACGAGTCGATGCTGAGCGAGGCGCCGCAGGAGCAGGCCGGCGGGGCGGCGGCGATCGGGGAGACCTCGTACCAGCTGGGCGCCGGGATCGGGATCGCCCTGCTGGGCAGCGTGATGAACGCGGCGTACGCGCCCGGGCTGGCGGGGGGCGTGCCCGGGGTGCCGGCGTCGGCGTCGGCGGCGGCGGGGCATTCGCTGGGGGAGGCGTACCAGGTCGCCGGGCAGCTCGGGGGACCCGCGGGGGCCGCTCTGCGGCGGGCCGCGGCCGACGCGTTCGTGCACGGGCTGCATATGACGCTCGTGGTGAGTGCGGGGCTGTTGCTGCTGGGGGCGGTGATGGCGTTGCGGTTGCCGCGGGGGATGCAGTGCGAGGCCGTCGCGTTGCCGGCGCCGCGGGACGCCGTGGAGTCACGCGTGTCGGTGTGACCGCGTCCGCGCACCGTCGCGGGCGGAGGCGTGGTGGCGGTGGGGACCGTCCGCGGCCGCCGATGGCGCCACCCCTCACGGGCGACGTTCACCTCCGGGTTGGTGGTGAACGGGTGGTGCGTGGGCGGGAGACGCGTGGTGGACGTCCGCCACGGTGCACCGTAACGTCGGCAGGAGAACCGCAACTAGCAGTGCTAGTTTTCCCAGTCCCGGAGGGTGTTCCCATGGCCTCGTCCCCCAAGCCGCCCGCGTTCGACCCCGCCGACCCCCTCGGCATCGACGACCTCCTGGAGCCGGAGGACCTCGCGATCCGGGACACCGTGCGGGACTGGGCCGCGGACCGCGTGCTGCCGTACGTGGCGGACTGGTACGAGAAGGGCGAGCTGCCCGGTATCCGGGAGCTGGCCCGCGAGCTCGGCGGCATCGGCGCGCTGGGCATGCCGCTCCAGGGCCACGGCTGCGCCGGCGCGAGCGCGGTGCAGTACGGACTGGCCTGCCTGGAGCTGGAGGCGGCCGACTCCGGCATCCGCTCCCTGGTCTCCGTGCAGGGCTCCCTCGCCATGTACGCCATCCACCGCTTCGGCAGCGAGGAGCAGAAGCGGACCTGGCTGCCGCGCATGGCCGCCGGCGAGGTCATCGGCTGCTTCGGGCTGACCGAGCCCGACCACGGCTCCGACCCCGCCAACATGCGCACCCACGCCAGGCGCGAAGGCGGCGACTGGGTGCTCAACGGGCGCAAGATGTGGATCACCAACGGGTCGGTGGCCGGTGTCGCCGTCGTCTGGGCGCAGACCGAGGACGGCATCCGCGGATTCGTCGTCCCGACCGACAGCGCCGGTTTCTCCGCGCCCGAGATCAAGCACAAGTGGTCGCTGCGGGCCAGCGTCACCAGCGAGCTCGTCCTCGACGACGTACGGCTGCCCGCCGACGCCGTACTGCCCGAGGTCACGGGTCTGCGCGGACCGCTCAGCTGCCTCTCCCACGCCCGCTACGGCATCGTCTGGGGCGCGATGGGCGCGGCCCGCAGCTCCTTCGAGTCGGCCGTTCGGTACGCGAAGACGCGGGAGCAGTTCGGGCGGCCCATCGGCGCCTTCCAGCTCACCCAGGCCAAGCTCGCCGACATGGCGGTCGAACTGCACAAGGGGATTCTGCTCGCCCACCACCTCGGGCGGCGCATGGACGCCGGCCGCCTGCGTCCCGAGCAGGTCAGCTTCGGCAAGCTCAACAACGTGCGCGAGGCCATCGACATCTGCCGTACGGCCCGTACGATCCTCGGCGCCAACGGGATCTCCCTCGAATACCCCGTGATGCGGCACGCGACGAACCTGGAATCGGTGCTCACCTACGAGGGCACCGTCGAGATGCACCAGCTGGTGCTGGGCAAGGCCCTCACCGGACTCGACGCCTTCCGGTAGGACTCCGGCGGCGGACCCGGTGGGCCGGCGGGGGGCGGGGCCGTGGTGTGCGGCCCCGCCTCAGCTCTGGTTGAAGAAACCGTCCGAACGGTGCGCGGCCGGCTCGCCGCTGATGACCTGGGTGTCGGCCGGGCTCAGCAGGAACACCCGGGTGGACACCCGCTCGATCGAGCCGCGCAGGCCGAAGATCAGGCCGGCCGCGAAGTCGACCACGCGCTTGGCGTCGGTGCCCTCCATGGCCGTCAGGTTCACGATGACCGGGACGCCGTCCCGGAACAGCTCGCCGATGGCACGTGCGTCCCGGAAGCTGTCCGGGGTGACCGTGGCGATGCGGCGGCCCTTCTCCTCGGCCACGTCCGTGGCCACCTTCACCCGCGGGTCCGTGACCCAGGCGTCCTGGGACTGGGACTCGGGGCCCTCGGTGTAGTCGTCGTCGTAGTAGCGCTCGTCATCGTTGTCGTCGACGAGGCCGAGCCACGCACTCGCCTTGCGTACCGATCCCATGGACGCCTCCTCTCACAGCGGTCTTTCGTTCTTCCGCATCCCTATGGTCATCCATGATGCGGACGTCGCGCCAAGTGGATGGACGCCGCCCGGGGGGTTTGTGACGGTACTGGTGCACAGCGGATACGTCGAGAGTCCTTGTGTCCCAAGGGTTGTTTCCCAAACGGATGCTGACTGTGAGTGAAATATGATTCTTCCCGGCGGACGGGTGAGGGAGGGTGCGTACGGGTGAACGCGACGGTCGGTACGATGCCGCAGCTCAGCGTCGTACGAGACACGGGGGAAAGTCGTGTTCGGAATCGTCAGGCCTTGCAGGCATCGGCTCGGAGAGAGCCTCACGAGCCAGTGGATGGCGCATTTGTGCGGGTTGTGCCTCGCACTGCGTAAGGATCACGGGCAGTTCGCGCGAATCGTGACGAACTATGACGGGCTGCTCATATCGGTTTTGACGGAGGCTCAGGCCGGCCGCGCCGGCACGGGCGCCGGGCGGCGCAAGGCCGGGCCGTGCCCCCTGCGCGCAATGCGCACCGCGTCCGTCGCGGACGGCGAGGGCGCCAGGCTCGCGGCGGCCGTCTCCCTGGTGCTGGCCTCGGCCAAGGTGCGCGACCACGTCGCCGACGGGGACGGGCTGCTGGCCCGGCGGCCGGTGGCCCTCGCCGCCCGCCGGATCGCCACGGGCTGGGACGCCGCAGGTGCCCGCGGCGGTGGCGCCGTCGGGTTCGACACCGCCGTACTGGTCGACGCCGTGGACCGGCAGGGCGGCATCGAGGCGCTCGCCGGGCCCGGCACGCCCCTGCTCACCGTCACCGAGCCGACCGAGACCGCGACCGCCGCCGCGTTCGCGCACACCGCGCGTCTCGCCGGGCGGCCGGAGAACGCCGAGCCGCTCGCCGAGGCCGGGCGCCTCTTCGGCCGGCTCGCCCACCTCCTCGACGCCGTGGAGGACAAGGAGGCTGACGCCGCGTCGGGCGCCTGGAACCCGCTCACCGCCACGGGGACCTCGCTCACCGAGGCCCGGCGGCTGGCCGACGACGCGGTGCGCGGGGTGCGGCTCGCCCTGCGCGAGGCCGAGTTCGAGGACGGCCGGCTGGTGCACCGGCTGCTCGTGCACGAACTGGGCACCTCCGTCGACCGCGCGTTCGGCACCGCCTCCTGCGCCCACGGCAGTCACCCCTACGCCCCGCCCGGCACCCCGGGCGCTCCGGGCGGTCCCGGCGCGCCGGTGCCTCCGGAGCCACCCCGTCGCGACCGGCGCGGGCTGCTCGCGGGGTGCGCCGTGTGGCTGGGGCTGGCCTGTACGTGCCAGATGTGCTGCGGCACCTACCACGACCCCTGGAGCGGGGAGCGCAAGGAAGGGACGTGCGCCAACTGCGACTGCGGCGGGTGCGGCGACTGCTGCAGTTGCTGCGAGTGCTGCGGCAACTGTGGGGGCGAGGACGGCTGCTGCGACGGGTGCGGCTGCGACTGCAGCTGCTGAGGTGCCCGGTATGCGTGGGCCGACACCATAGGGTTGCCCCCATGGCGACGGACGCATCCGGCGAATGGAAGCAGTGGCACGAGCAGCGCGTCGCGGCGGTGTCGGCGCCCTACGGGCCGCTCGCCCTGACCGGCACGTACTGGCTGGAGGACTATCCGGACGGGCAACTTCCGGACATCCCCGGGAGCTGGACGGCGGACGGCGGCGCGGTGCTGCTGACGGCCACCGGGGCGGACCGGCTCACCGTGGACGGGCGGCCCCTGGACGGCGAGGTGCGGCTCACGGCCGACCCGGGACCGGCGAGCGCGGCCCGGGTGGCCTGTGGCGAGCGGCGGATCGTCGTCCTGCTGCGCGAGGGCGCCTGGGGCGTGCGCGACTTCGACCCGGCCGCCGGGGCACGCCGGACGTTCCGGGGCATCGCCGCCACGCCCTACGATCCGCGCTGGTCGGTGCCGGGGCGCTTCACGCCGTACGACACCGGGCCGCGCAGCGTGCCGGTGCCCAACGCGGACGGGCGGGAGCGCGGGCTCGGTCTCGGCGGTGAGCTGGCCTTCACCCTGGCCGGGCAACGCCGCACGCTCCAGGTGGGCGTCGAGGCGGACGGCTCGCTGTGGGCCGTCTTCGCCGACGCCACCAGTGGCAGCACCAGTTACCGCTTCCGGTTCCTGCGCCCCGCCGCGCCGGACGCCGAGGGACGTACGGCGGTCGACTTCAACCGCGCGCTGCTGCCGCCGTGCGCGTTCGCCGACCACTTCGTCTGCCCCTTCCCGCCGCCGGGGAACACCCTGGACGCCCGGATCGAGGCGGGGGAGCGCGAACTGCGCTGAGGTCCGCCGGGGGTCGGCGGAAGTCGTACAAAGGTTGACGGCCGAAAGGCACTCTTGCGCCGACCGGTCGTTCGGCCGAATACTCCAACCTCAGCGCTTGTCAGGGTCACGACGCATCCGGAACCCGGACGTCCATCCCTGGCTGCGCCTCACGGGCCCCCACCCCACAAGAGGGCCCCCTACTTCCTTTGTGGAGGAACGAAAAGTGAGGATCAAGCGCACCACCCCCCGCAGCGGCATCACGAGACGGACCCGGCTGATCGCCGTTTCCTCCGGCCTCGTGGCCGCGGCCGCGATCGCGATCCCCAGCGCGAACGCCGCACCCACCCCGGCCACCTTCAGCGCCGCCGAGCTGGGCAGCGCCAGCGGCGCGGTACTCAGGGCCGACGTCCCGGGCACCGCCTGGGCCGTCGACAGCAAGTCCGGCCGGGTGCTTCTCACGGTCGACAGCACGGTCTCCCAGGCCGAGATCGCGAAGATCAAGGAGCAGGCCGGCGACAAGGCCGGTGCCCTCTCGATCAAGCGCACCCCCGGCACGTTCAACAAGCTCATCCAGGGCGGCGACGCCATCTACTCGAACAGCGGGCGCTGCTCACTGGGCTTCAACGTCCGCAGCGGCAGCGGCGTCGACTACTTCCTGACCGCCGGGCACTGCACCGCCGGGGCCGGGACCTGGTACGCCAACTCCGCGCGCACCACCGTCCTCGGTTCGACCGCCGGGTCCAGCTTCCCGGGCAACGACTACGGCATCGTCCGGTACACCAACAGCTCCATCAGTAAGCCCGGTACCGCGAACGGCGTGAACATCACGCGCGCGGCCACTCCGAGCGTGGGCACCACCGTCATCCGTGACGGTTCCACCACCGGCACCCACAGTGGCCGGGTCACCGCCCTGAACGCCACCGTCAACTACGGCGGCGGCGACGTCGTCGGCGGGCTGATCCAGACCACGGTCTGCGCCGAGCCCGGCGACTCCGGCGGCCCGCTCTACGGCAGCAACGGCACCGCGTACGGCCTGACCTCCGGCGGCAGCGGCAACTGCAGGTCCGGCGGTACGACGTTCTTCCAGCCGGTCACGGAGGCCTTGAACGCCTACGGCGTCAACGTCACCTGAACCACCCCGGAACGCAGCCGGCAGTACGACGAGCCCCCGCACGCCAGCCGGTGTGCGGGGGCTCCCCCTTGTCTGGCCCGGAGCGTCGCCACCGCGTGTAGAAGCACATCCAAAGGTCGGGACGAAAGAGCGAGTTTGAGACAAGGCAAGGCCTGTCGTCCGGTTCATGGTTACTCGCCCGTAGCGTTTGCTGGAGTGTTCGCTCCGCGAATCCTGCTGGAAGGGACATGAATGGTGAAGGACGTGTGTGCGCACTGAAGTTGTCGTGCGCACGTCCTGAAGTCGACCTTGTGTGCCCCCTGTGGGCTTGGAAGAGTAAGCGCTCGTCAACCAGCCTTCCGGCCCATGAGGTCCCCACAACCTCCCGGGCCGACCCCCCACAGGAGGACGTGAGTTGAAGCACCGACGCATACCCAGGCGGCGTGCCGCGGTAGTAGGTGCGGGGATCACCGCACTGGTCGCCGCGGGAGTCACCTTCCAGACTGCGAACGCCAGCGAGGCCCCGCAGACCACCGCGCCCGAGACCCTCTCGGTCACGGCGGCCGGAAAGCTCGCCTCCACGCTGCTCGGCGACCTCGGCGCCGACGCGGCGGGCACGTACTACGACGCGCAGGCGAAGAGTCTCGTGGTCAACGTGCTCGACGAGGACGCCGCGCAGACCGTCGAGGAGGCCGGCGCCAAGGCGAGAGTCGTCGAGCACTCGCTCGCCGAGCTGAAGAGCGCGCGCACCACCCTCACCGAGGACGCCACCATTCCGGGCACCTCCTGGGCGACCGACCCGACCACCAACAGGGTCGTCGTCACCGCCGACCGCACGGTCTCCGAGACCGAGTGGGCCAAGCTGGCCAAGGTGGTCGACGGGCTGGGCGCCAAGGCCGAGCTCAAGCGGACCAAGGGTGAGTACAAGCCCTTCGTCGCGGGCGGCGACGCCATCACCGGAAACGGCGGGCGCTGCTCCCTCGGCTTCAACGTGACCAAGGGCGGCGAGCCGTACTTCATCACCGCCGGGCACTGCACCGAATCCATCACGAGCTGGTCGGACTCCTCCGGGAGCGTGATCGGCGAGAACGAGGTGTCCAGCTTCCCGGACGACGACTACGGCCTGGTCAAGTACACCGCCGAGGTGGACCACCCGAGCGAGGTCAACCTGTACGACGGCTCCTCGCAGGCCATCTCGGGTGCCACCGACGCCACCGTCGGCATGGAGGTGACCCGCAGCGGCTCCACCACCCAGGTGCACTCCGGCACGGTCACCGGCCTGGACGCCACCGTGAACTACGGCAACGGCGACATCGTCAACGGCCTGATCCAGACCGACGTCTGCGCCGAGCCCGGCGACAGCGGCGGCTCGCTCTTCTCGGGCGACCAGGCGGTCGGCCTCACCTCCGGCGGCAGCGGCGACTGCACCTCGGGCGGCGAGACCTTCTTCCAGCCGGTGACGGAGGCCCTGTCGGCCACCGGTACGCAGATCGGCTGAGCGCACACACCGCAGGCAGAAGTCCCGTCCCGCGCGCGAGGGGCGGGACTTCCGCGTGCGTATGGCGCGCCCGTATGTGTGGGGAGCGCGGAGGGCTGCCGCGGGGCGCGGGGCTTCGGGGCGGGCGCGGCGTGGCGCTCCCGTGTGCGTACGCCGGGTCAGCCGGCCTGGGTGGGCAGTTCCGCCTCCTGCCGTCCGAGGCGCAGCACGGACGCCAGTACGGTGATCACCGTCCCCGCGACCGCCCACGCCCACAGCACCAGCAGGGAGACGGTCGTGTCGTTGCCCTTGAAGTAGGCGATCGAGCGGGCCGCCCAGGTGCCCGCGCCCGGCGGCAGCCACGGACCGATGTCCTTCCAGAACGGCGGCAGCATCGGCAGCGGGAAGGCGCCGCCCGCGCTCGGGTTGCCCGCGACCACCACCAGCAGGATCGCGAGCCCGATGCCGACGATTCCGAAGACGCCCTGGAGGGCGAGCGTGGCGGCGCCCACCGCGAAGGTGATCAGTGCGCCGAGCCCCCACAGGTCCACCACGCTGCCGGGCAGCGCGCCGAGGATCGGCCCGACGATCACCGCGCCGCCGAGTCCGCCGACGATCGACACCAGGGCCATCGCGATCAGCCGGATCGCCGCGCGGTGCGGGTTGGCCGGCCGGGCGCCGGTGCTGATCGCCAGGATCGAGGCGCACAGATAGCCGCCGACGCACCAGCCCACGACCAGGTAGAACGACGACAGCCCGTCGAAGTCGTGGGCGGAGGCCGGGGCCACGTCGACGGTCCGCAGCGTGCGGCCCTCGGCCCGCTCCACCTGGGTGACGAGGCTCTTCAAGGTGGTGGCGAGGACGGTGCCGCCGCCGGAGGCGACCAGCAGGGTGTCAGTGGGGCCGGAGGGGTCGACGACCAGGGCGCCGTCGATCTCCCGGTCCTCGATCTGCTGCCGGGCGCTCGCCGCGTCGGCCACCGTGCGCGGATCCAGTGGCGACCCGGGCAGCCGCTCCAGCCCGGCCATCGTCTGCTCGGCCGCCGCCGGGGGCGCGACCACCCCGAAGGGCACGTCCTTCGGCTTCGGGTCGTGCAGAGCCCCCACGTAGGAGGCGATGAACAGCAGCTGGAGCGCGATCACGCCGAGCACGAGCAGGGTGGCCCGCGGGGTGACGGCGTCCTTCACCTCGTCACGGAAGGAGCCGCTCCGGGTGCCGGTGCCTGGGGTGTGCGACATGTCCCCACGGTCCGGGCAGACGGGTGTTTGCGCAGGTGGGGCGGGGCCGAACGGATGTCGCACACGCATTCGAAAATTGGTCTATGGTGGGGGTGAGGTAGTTGGGAACAGACGTTCGATAAGGCGTCGGTTCATGAGTTCGGGAGGTGCGTGTGCCGGGTTTCACGCATCTGCGCACCGTCTCCGGGTTCTCCGCCCGCTACGGGGCCTCCCACCCGGAGCGGCTGGCCGAGCGCGCCGCCGAGCGGGGCATGGACGCCCTCGCCCTCACCGACCGCGACACCCTCGCGGGCACGGTCCGCTTCGCCAAGGCCTGCGCGAAGGCCGGCATCCGTCCGCTGTTCGGCGCCGAGCTGGCGGTGGCCGCCCCCGAGCCCGAAGCGGACCGCACGGAGACCTCCGTACGCCGGGACCGGCGCCGCGCCCCCGTGCGCGGCGGCGCCTTCGTCGACGAGTCGGCTCCCCGGGTGACCTTCCTCGCCCGGGACGGCGCCCGCGGCTGGGCCGATCTGTGCCGCCTCGTCTCCGCCGCCCACACCGCGACGGACACCCCCCTGCTGTCCTGGGCCGACAACCACGCCGACGGCCTGACCGTCCTGCTCGGACCCGGCTCCGACGTCGGCCGCGCCCTCGCCGCCGGCCGCCCCGACCGCGCGGCCCGGCTCCTCGCCCCCTGGCGGGAGGTCTACGGCGACGCCCTGCGTCTGGAGGCCGTCTGGCACGGCCGCGAAGGGACCGGCCCCGGCTCCCTGCGCCTGGCCGCCCGTACCGTCGGCTTCGCCGCCGAGCAGGGCGTCCGGCCGGTGCTCGCCAACGCCGTCCGCTACGCCGACCCCGGCCAGGGCCAGGTCGCCGACGTACTGGACGCCGCCCGCCGCCTCGTCCCCATCGACGCCACCAAGGAGCTGGACTCCGGTGAGGCCTGGCTCAAGGACGCGGACGCCATGCGGCACGCCGCCGAGCGCGTCGTGGAGGCCGCGGGCTTCCGGCGGGAGGTGGCCCACCGCCTGCTGGAGCAGACCCGGGCGACGGCCGCCGAGTGCCTGGTCGACCCCGAGGACGACCTCGGCATGGGCGCCGTCCACTTCCCCGAACCGC
Organism: Streptomyces sp. NPDC017225; assembly: GCF_044331465.1. Lineage (NCBI taxonomy): Bacteria > Bacillati > Actinomycetota > Actinomycetes > Kitasatosporales > Streptomycetaceae > Streptomyces > Streptomyces sp. NPDC017225. The sequence goes on from NZ_JBIRNE010000011.1 coordinate 39,608, forward strand.
ACCTCGTGGGAGCCGGCCGCCGCACCGCCCAGCGCGCGCTCGCCTCCCGGGCGGCGGCGGGCATGGTGCGACGCGGCTACGACCGTTCACCCGGTGCGCGGCACTACTGGGAGCGGATGCACCACGAGCTGGACATCATCGCCCACCACGGCTTCGCCTCGTACTTCCTCACCGTCGCCCAAGTGGTGGACGACGTACGGGGCATGGGCATCCGGGTCGCCGCGCGCGGCTCCGGCGCGGGCTCGCTCGTCAACCACCTCCTCGGTATCGCGCACGCCGACCCGGTCGAGCACGGGCTGCTGATGGAACGCTTCCTGTCCAGGGAGCGGGTCGTGCTGCCCGACATCGACATCGACGTGGAGTCCGCGCGCCGCCTGGAGGTCTACCGGGCGATCATCGGCCGCTTCGGCACCGAGCGGGTGGCCACGGTCGCGATGCCGGAGACGTACCGGGTGCGCCACGCCATCCGCGACGTCGGCGCCGCCCTGTCCATGGACCCGGCCGAGATCGACCGCGTCGCCAAGTCCTTCCCGCACATCCGCGCCCGCGACGCCCGCGCGGCTCTCGAGGAGCTGCCCGAGCTGAGGGAGCTGGCGGGGGAGAAGGAGAAGTACGGGAAGCTGTGGGAGCTGGTGGAGGGCCTCGACGCCCTCCCGCGCGGCGTCGCCATGCACCCCTGCGGAGTGCTCCTCTCCGACGCCTCCCTGCTCTCCCGTACGCCGGTCGTGCCGACCAGCGGCGAGGGCTTCCCCATGGCGCAGTTCGACAAGGACGACGTCGAGGACCTCGGGCTGCTCAAGCTGGACGTGCTCGGCGTGCGGATGCAGTCGGCGATGGCGCACGCGGTCACCGAGGTGAAGCGGGCGACGGGCGCCGAGGTCGACCTGGACGCGGTGCCGGACGGCGATCCGGCGACGTACCGGCTGATCCGCTCCGCCGAGACGCTGGGGTGCTTCCAGATCGAGTCGCCGGGGCAGCGGGACCTGGTCGGCAGGCTCCAGCCGGCCACTTTCCACGACCTCGTCGTCGACATCTCGCTCTTCCGGCCCGGTCCGGTCGCCGCCGACATGGTGCGGCCGTTCATCGAGGCCCGGCACGGGCGGGCACCGGTGCGCTATCCGCACGAGGACCTGTCGGAGCCCCTGAAAGGCACGTACGGAGTCGTCGTCTTCCACGAGCAGATCATCGACATCGTGGACATCATGACCGGCTGCGGGCGCGGCGAGGCGGACCGGGTGCGGCGCGGGCTGTCCGACCCGGAGTCGCAGGGGCGGATCAAGGTGTGGTTCGCGCAGCACGCGACGGCGAACGGATACGACGCGGAAACGATTCAGCGGACCTGGGAGATCATCGAGGCCTTCGGCTCGTACGGCTTCTGCAAGGCGCACGCCGTCGCCTTCGCCGTGCCGACGTACCAGTCGGCGTGGCTGAAGGCGCACCACCCGGCCGCCTTCTACGCGGGCCTGCTCACCCACGACCCCGGCATGTACCCCAAGCGGCTGCTGCTGGCGGACGCGCGGCGGCGCGGGGTGCCGATCCTCCCGTTGGACGTGAACAAGTCGGGGGTCGCACACAGGATCGAACTGGTGTCTGAATCGCGGGAGTGGGGGCTCCGGTTGGCCCTCCGCGACGTGCACGGCATCAGCGAGGCCGAGGCGGAGCGGATCGCCGAGGGGCAGCCGTACGCCTCCCTGCTCGACTTCTGGGAACGGGCCCGTCCCAGCAGGCCGCTGGCCGGGCGGCTCGCGCAGGTCGGCGCGCTGGACGCGTTCGGCGCCAACCGCCGCGACCTGCAACTGCACCTGACCGAGCTGCACCGCGGCGCCCGCGCCGGACGCGGCGACCAGCTCCCCCTGTCCGGTGGACGCAAGACCGCCCCGGCCGGGCTGCCCGACCTCACCTCGGCGGAGAAACTCAGCGCCGAGCTGGGCGTGCTCTCCATGGACGCCTCGCGCAACCTGATGGACGACCACCGCACCTTCCTGAACGAGCTGGGCGTCATGTCGGCCAAGCGGCTGCGCGACGCCCGGCACGGGGAGACGGTGCTGGTCGCGGGCGCCAAGGCGGCCACCCAGACACCGCCGATCCGCTCCGGCCGCCGGGTCATCTTCTCCACCCTGGACGACGGCACCGGCCTGGTCGACCTCGCCTTCTTCGACGACTCCCACGACGCCTGCGCGCACACCGTCTTCCACTCCTGGCTGCTGCTGGTACGCGGGGTGGTGCAGCGGCGCGGCCCGCGCAGCCACAGCGTGGTCGGCTCCGCCGTCTGGAACCTCGCGGACCTGCTGGAGGTGCGCCGGGAGGAGGGACTGGAGGGCGTCGCGGCCCGGCTGGCCGGAACGGCCGAAACGGGCGGGCCCCCGGGCGACGGCCCCGGCGACGGCCCGGCGCGCCGCCGCCTCGCCGGTTCGGACGGGCGGCCGGCACCGACGGGGTCCGCGGCCCAGGACCCGATGGAACAGCGGCGCATCCGCATGTCCACGGGGTACGAGATGCACCCATGGGCCGACCTGCGCCCCGCGGGCGAAGGGCCCGCGGTGGGAAGGAAGTTGTGGCACCAGAGTCCGGGGAGTGCGGGATGACCATCCTCTGCGTACGTTTCCAGCTGCCGCCGATGTACGAGGCGGCCCTGCCCCGGCTGCTGGGGCTGCTGGAGGAGTTCACGCCGGTCGTCGAGGCGTTGCCGCCGGACGGGGCGCTGGCCGACCTGCGCGGCGCCGAGCGGTACTTCGGGCGCGACGCCGTGGAACTGGCCTCGGTGATCCGCGTCCGCTCCCTCGCGCTGTACGGCGTCGACTGCGTGACCGGCGCCGGAGCGGGCCCGATGCTGGCCCGCATGGCCCTGCGGGACGCCCGGCCGGGGCTGACCCGCGCGGTACCCGAGGGCCAGGAGCGGGAGTTCCTCGCCGAGAAGCCCGTCGCCGCGCTGCCCGGCGTCGGCACCGCGACCGCCCGGACCCTGTGCGAGTACGGCCTCGACACCCTCGGCCGGGTCGCCGCCGCGCCCCTGTCCACGCTCCAGCGGCTGGTCGGCGCCAAGGCGGGCCGCGAGCTGCGCGAGAAGGCGGGGGGCGTCGACCGCGGCCGGGTCGTACCCAACGGCGTCTCGCGGTCCCTGGCCGCGGAACGCCCCTTCGCCCGCGACGAACTCGACCCCGGCCGGCACCGCCGCGCCCTGCTCTCGGCCGCCGGGGAACTGGGCTCCCGGCTGCGCGCCGTCGACAAGGTCTGCCGCACCCTCACCCTCACCGTGCGCTACGCCGACCGCTCCGCGACCACCCGCGGCCGCACCCTGAAGGAGCCGACCGCGCACTCGGCGGCGCTGACCCGGACCGCGTACGACATGTACGAGGCGCTCGGCCTCCAGCGCGCCCGGGTCCGCTCGGTCGCTCTGCGGGCCGAGGGTCTCGCCCCCGCCGAGCAGGCCTCCCACCAGCTCACCTTCGACCCCGTGGACGAGAAGGTCCGCCGGATCGAGGAGGTCGCGGACCGCGCGCGGGCGAAGTTCGGGCCGAGGGCGGTGATGCCGGGGTCGCTGGCGGCGTGACGCCCCCGCGGGTCAGTTGGCCCACGGCGGAGCGAGCCGGGTGCCGTCGGCCAGCTCGGCCCGGAGGCCGATGGACGTGGTGACCCAGGAGGTCGCGGTCCGGTCGGTCGGGTTCTCGACGGCGAGGGTCGCCCCCGGGTTGATGATCACCGTGTCGCCCGCGGTGACGCGCTCGGTGCGGCCGTCGAGGGTGATCAGCAGTTCGCCGGTGAGCAGGTGGAAGATCTCCTCCCGGTCGACGCTGTGCGCGGGCGCCTTCGTGCCCGCGGGGATCTCGCTCCGCCAGGCGCACAGCTCCCTGCTGCCGGTGCGGGGAGTGGCGTACGAGACGAAACGGGCGCCGTGGATCTCGTGGGTGACGGCCTCGGACGAGCGGACGACGGGCATGGCGGACTCCTGCCGGTGCATTGGTCAAGCAGCTTGACTAACCTGTCGGTCCTTATGGTCAAGCTGCTTGACCAATACGTCAAGGGTGTTTCAATGCCCCCGTGCAGAACTCCGACGCCATGGCCCTGTCCGCCGCCCTGCTCGCCGCCGCCGGCGGGCTCACGCAGCGCATCCACGAGGGTGTCGTCGCCCGCGGCTTCGAAGGGCTGCGGCCCGCGCACGGCTTCGCCTTCGCCCGGATGGTCCCGGACGGTGCGACGGTCACCGACCTCGCCGCGCATCTCGGAATGACCAAGCAGGCCGCCAGTCAGCTCGTCGACGAGCTGGTCTGCCGGGGGTACGCCGAGCGCCGGCCGCACCCCGCCGACGCGCGGGCCCGGCTGGTCGTCCTGACCGAGTCGGGGCGGGCCTGCACGCGGGCCGCGGAGGAGGCGGCGGCGGAGGCCGTGCGCGCCTGGGCCGACGTGCTGGGTGAGGGCGGGGTCCGCGCGCTGCGCGACCTCCTGCCGCGTGTGGCACCCGACGGACCGATACGGCCCACCTGGTGAACGCCCGTCCCCCGGGAGCCTCGACCGGCAGGGCGTACGGGCGCGCGAACGGGGCCTGCCCGGCCTGAGCCGCCGGACAGACCCCGCCTTCCCCCGCGTCGTGGATCAGCCGCTGTGCCGGCCGCCGGTCGTCGCCCGACGGCGCACCGACGAGAACAGGACGGCCGCACCGACCGCCAGGGCGGCGGCGCCACCGACGGCGATGTAGGGCGTGGTGCTGTCCCCGCCGGTCTCGGCGAGGTTCTCGGTGCCCGAGCCGGCGGCCTTGACCTGGTTGGGCTCGCCGGACCCGGCGGCCTCGGCGGCGGTGTCCGCGGCCGCGTCCGGCGCCTCCTCGGGGGCGGCCGGGTCCGTCGGGTCCGTCGTCGTCTCGGCGTCCTGGTCGCCGTGGCCGTGGTGCTCGATCGTCGACTTGTCGGCCGCGGCCGCGATCTGCTCCTCGGTCGGGGCGGAGGCCTCGGGGGCCGGGGCGGCACCGCCCGCGGTGTCCTCGCTCGCCGTGTCCCCGCCCGTCGTGTCTCCGCTCGCCGTGTCCCCGCCCGTCGTACCGCCGTCGGCGCCGCCGAAGGAGATGTCGGAACAGGAGTAGAACGCCTCCGGGCTGTCCGAGCGCTGCCACACCGCGTACAGCAGGTGCTTGCCGGAGCGCTCGGGAAGCGTGCCGGAGAGGGTGTAGAAGCCGCCCGAGGCGGCCGGGTCGGTGACCGTCGCCACCGGAGCGGACAGGTCCAGGTCGCCCCAGCCCAGCGGCCCCGCCGGGTCGTAACCCGGCTTGGTGATGTAGACCTTGAAGGTGCCCTTGTGCGGGGCCGTCACGCGGTACTTGAAGGTGTACGAGCCGCTGCTCACGCTGGTCGCGGGCCAGTCGGCGCGGGCCAGGTCCATGCCCTTGAAGGCCGGGTCGTTGGCGCTGCACAGCTTGCCGTCCGGGATCAGCTCCTGGTGCTTGCCGGCGGCGTTGCCGATGCGGATGCCGTTCCAGTCGTAGAGCGCCTGGGTGCCGCCGGCCGCGACCGCCGCCTTGCACGCGTCGGACTTCGGGCTCTCGGGGCCCTCGGCGTGGCACTGCGACACCCGGCTGACCGGGTCGCCCATCGAACCGTGGGCGGACGCGGGGGCGGCGGCCAGTGTGGTCAGGGCGAGCGGGGCGAGGCCGGCGACGGCGACGGCGACGGCCTTGCGGGACGCGGACGGTGCGGGCATGGGGAACTCCTCGAACGGTCACTGGGAACGTGGGGCTTGGGCGGGCTCGGGCCCGGAACCCGTGGGGGTGATCAGCAAGCTAGCCCCCGAGAACCGCGAAATCGCCTGTCCGCGAGGGGTGATGGAGATCCTTATGGTCGCGTTAAGGGAGTGCTCAGGCTGCGCTGAGGTAGCTACCGTTCGCGGCATGGCACCGATGCGAGAAGTGCGGATCCGGCAGGCGGTCACCGCCGACCTGTCCGCGGTGAGGGCCGTCACCGACGCCGCCTACCGCCCCTACGCCGAGCGCATCGGGGTGGTGCCGCGGCCCATGGAGGCGGATCACGCGGCGAACGTGGCCGCGGGGAAGGTCTTCGTCACGGGGGTCGCAGGCGTCCGGGGCGTCACGGGCGAGCCCGGCCGGGGCGTGGTGGGCCTCGTGGTCCTGGAGGCCTTCGCGGACCATCTCTTCCCCGACAGCGTCGCCGTCCACCCCGACGCGCACGGCAGGGGCGTGGGGCGGCCGCGCGTGCGCTGGGCCTGCCCGAGGTGAGGCTCTGCACCAACGCGATGATGGGGGAGAACCAGGACCTCTATCCGCGGTACGGGTATGAGGTCGTGGAACGCCGGGTGGACGGGCCCTACGACCGCGTCCACTACCGCAAGCGGCTGCTCAGAGGCGTCTCATGAGACGACCGGACCCCTCAGTTGTCCGGCCACCACGTGCGCGCGATGTCCTTGCGGACCTCCGGGCGCCCCGCGGGACGCTCGTCGGTCTCCTCGCGGACTCGGCGGGCGTCGGTCTTCTTCAGGGGCTTCTGCACGGTCAGACGGCGCATGGCTGCCTCCTTACGGATCCACCGGGTTCCGCGTTCTCACGGAGGTAGACCCATTCCCCGAGACTTACTCATCGATGCGTCGCTGTCAGTGGCGGTTGTCACGATCCGGCGTCCCGGCCCCGTTGTCAGTGGCGGGTGTCACTCTTGGCGGCATGGCGAACGGCATCCTGGCTGCCCCCGCGGGCCGGCGACGTCCTCGGCCTGGGCTGCGGCACCGGCAGCCTGTCACCCCTCGCGGTCGAGCAGGGACACCGCGTCACCGGCGTCGACCGCTCCCTTGCCATGGTGGAGGGGGCCAGGGCCAAACTCGCCGGCCGTGACGCGGTGTTTCTCACCGGTGACGCCGTGGCACCTCCGGTGGGTGAGCGGCGCTTCGACGCCGTGCTGGTCCGGCATGTGCTGTGGACGCTGCCCGACCCCGGCCGGGTCCCGCGGCACTGGAGCGGGTTGCCGCGCCCCGGTGGGCGGCTGGTCCTGGTCGAGGGAGCGTGGGGGACCTCGGAGCCGGCCGGTGTACCCGCCGGCCGGCTCGTCGACTTCCTGGCCCCGCTCGCCGGGCAGGTGCGCGTGGAGCGGCTGTCGGACGACCCGTCGCTGTGGGGGAGGAAGGTGGCGGACGAGAGGTACGCGGTGGTCGCGACGCCCGGTTGAGCCGGGCGCGCGTTTCCCCCCGTCATCCCCACAGGTCCGTGAAGCCGTTCCCGCGGGCCAGCCGTTCCAGTTCGTCCAACGCGGCCACGGCGGCGGCAGCGGCCCCGGGATCCCGCTCGGCCAGACCGCTCTCGGCGAACTCGTCCTCGTCCAGCCGCCGTACGTCCGTGCCGTCCGCGGAGCGCCACAGGTCCAGGTCGAGATCCTCCACGACCAGGTCCGTGCCGGTCAGCACCGCGGGGCGGGTGATGTCGCAGTACCAGCCCTTCAGCACGCCCGTGCCGGTGCGTACCTCCTTCACGGCGTACCACCTGTCGCGCCAGTAGTACTCGGTGAAGACGTCGCCCGCCTCGAACCGGACGAAGCCGAAGTCGCGGACGCCGGCACCGGCCCAGGGGGCGCGGACGGCGAGGCGGGTGCCGTCGTCGTGCAGCAGTTCGCTCGCGTACCGGATCTTCGTACGGCCCGCCTTGACCAGGACGATGTCCACGACGTCCGCCCCGCCCGTCGTCTCAGCCGAGTTGGCGGACATGACGCACCTCCGTGGCGCAGACCTCGTACCCGAGCCACTTGTTGACGGCGAGCATCGGACCGTTGTCGGTGTCGTTGCCGGTGAGCGCCTCCGTGAATCCGGCGGCGCGGGCCCGGTGCAGGGAGTCGGTCTTGGTGAGCTTGGCGAGACCCCGGCCGCGGTGGGCGCGGACGGTGCCGGTCATCGCGCTGGCGTAGCGCGTGCCGCCGTCCGTGTAGGCGACGCTGAAGGCGACGGGGCGGCCGTCGACGACCGCGACCGAGGTCAGCTCACGGTTGAGCAGCGGGTGCCGCCAGGTCTCCGCGAGCCAGGCCTCGTAGTCGGTGAACTCGACGTCGACGTCGCTCGGTTCGTCCGCCAGGGTCTCCGCGTCCAGCTCGAACATCGGGCGGGGATCGTCCGCGAAGTCGGCGGCGGTGCGCAGTTCGACGCCCGGGGGAGGGGACGGCGGGGGCGGGAGCGTGCCATTCGCCAGGTCGAGGCGGAGGAAGTGGGCGGAGCGCCGCCGCTCGTAGCCGTGCCGCTCGGCGAAGGCCAGGTCGCCGGGGCCGTCGAGCGCCCAGGCGAACAGCTTCGTCGCCCCCTCGGTGGTCAGGTACTCCTCGGCCGTACGCACCAGCAGCCCGCCGGCACCGCGCCGGAGCCTGTCCGGGCGGACGTAGATGTTGAGGAACGCCTGGCCGGGTTCGGGGCTGTCGTGGACCAGTCCGATCTGTGCCGTGCCGATCGTCTCCCCGTCCTCCTCCGCGACGAGGGACCGGCTCCGGGCGTCCGGGTGGGTGTGGACGAGGCGGTGGACGACGGCCTCGGGCGTCCACAGGATGAACGGCAGGGCGGCGTGGCGGGCATGGGCGAAGGCCGCGACGTCGGCCGGGTCGTCGGGACGCAGATCGCGCACAAGAACGGTCATGTGGGCGCACGCTACGGCGGGCGGCCGGTCGGATGCCTCTCATTTTTTCCGGGGGATGCGGGACAATCGCCGCGTGACCTTGAAGATCCGTATCGACGACGGTGCCCCGCCCTACGAGCAGGTGCGCGCGCAGATCTCCGAACAGGCGCGGTCGGGGGCGCTGCCGGTCGGGTACCGGCTGCCGACCGTGCGCGGGCTGGCCGAGTCCCTGGGGCTCGCCGCGAACACGGTCGCCAAGGCGTACCGGGCGCTGGAGGGCGACGGGGTGATCGAGACGCGGGGGCGCAACGGAACGTTCGTCGCCGCCGCGGGCTCGGCGGCGGAGCGGGAGTTGGCGTCCGCGGCGCAGGAGTACGCCTCGCGGGCGCGGCGGCTCGGGGTCACGGAGCCGGACGCGCTGGGCGCGGTGCGGGATGCGCTGCGGGCGGCTTACGGGGATTGAGCGCCGTTTCGCCGGGGGCCCGCGCGGCGGAGCCGCCCCGGGTCTCAGCCCCGTGCCCCTTCGGGCGTGCGGGTGACCGTCAGTCGCGCCGCCTGCGCCAGCCCGGCGAACGTCGTCGCGTCCCGGACCGCCGCCGCGTTCGGGTCGTTGTTGAAGTACGCGAAGACGTCGTGGTCGTCCGGCCAGGTCGACGCGATGCGGTCGATCCACGTCGTCAGCGACCGGCGCCCGTAGTGCGGCCACGGCGTGGCACGCCCCTGGTGGAAGCGGACGTAGCCCCAGTCCGTGGTGCGCCACAGCGGGGCGACCGGGCGGGCCCGGACGTCGGCCCAGCACAGGGCCGCGCCCCGCGAGGTGAGGACCTCCCGCACCTCGGGCGTCCACCAGGACGCGTGCCGGGGTTCCACCGCGACCCGGGAGCCGGGCGGGAAGCGGGCGAGGCAGGCGTCCAGGAGGCCCGCGTCGCCCCGCAGCGTCGGCGGCAGTTGCAGCAGGACCGGGCCGAGGCGGTCGCCCAGGCCCGCCGCACGGGTCATCAGGCGGTCGACCGGCTCCTCGGGGTCCCGCAGGCGCTTGATGTGGGTGAGATAGCGGCTGGCCTTGACCGCGACCACGAAGTCCGCCGGCACCCGCTCGCGCCAAGCCTCGAACGTCTCCCGCGCGGGCAGCCGGTAGAACGCGTTGTTGATCTCGACCGTCGCGAAACCGGCCGCGTACCGCTCCAGCCACAGCCGCACGGGCAGACCGGGCGGGTACAGGACGTCCCGCCAGTCCCGGTACTGCCAGCCCGACGTGCCGACGAAAAGGGTCATACCCCCATCAGAACACCCGGCCGCCCCCGCTACAGGTAGAGCCCGGCCTCCGCCCCGGCCCGCGGCTCCGGCAGCGCGGTGGGTGAGGTGCCCCGGCGCAGCGCGTACAGCTCCGCCAGCGTCGCGCCCTCCCGGCCCACTCCCTCCTCGGTGCCCAGCCAGTCCACCGCCTCCCGGCGGGTCAGCGGGCCGACCTCGATGCGGGCCAGGCAGCGGCCGGGACGGACGACGGCGGGGTGGAGGCGCTCCAGGTCCTCGTTGGTGGTCACCCCCACCAGCACGTTGCGGCCCTGGCCGAGCAGCCCGTCGGTCAGGTTCAGCAGCCGCGAGAGCGCCTGGCCGGCGGTGTGCTTGGCCTCGCCGCGGATCAGTTCGTCGCAGTCCTCCAGCAACAGCAGCCGCCAGCGGCCCTTGCCCGTCGAGTCCTCCTCGCCGATGGCGATGTCCATCAGGTAGCCGACGTCGGAGAAGAGCCGCTCCGGGTCCAGTACGCAGTCCACCTGGCACCAGTCCCGCCAGGACCGGGCGAGAGTGCGCAGCGCCGACGTCTTGCCGGTGCCGGGCGGCCCGTGCAGGAGCAGCAGCCGGCCCGCGATGTCCTCGGGGGTCGTCTTCATCAGGCCGTCCATCGCGTCCGCGACCGGCGCCGTGTAGTTGGCCCGGACCTCGTCCCAGGTGCCCGCCGAGATCTGCCGGGTGGTGCGGTGCGGGCCCCGGCGCGGGGAGACGTACCAGAAGCCCATCGTGACGTTCTCCGGCTGCGGCTCGGGCTCGTCCGCCGCGCCGTCCGTCGCGTCGGCGAGCACCTTCTCGGCCAGGTCGGCGCTGGTCGCCGTCACCGTGACGTCGGCGCCCCGGTTCCAGCGCGAGACCAGCAGCGTCCAGCCGTCGCCCTCCGCCAGCGTCGCGCTGCGGTCGTCGTCGCGGGCGAGCCGCAGCACGCGGGCGCCGGGCGGCAGCAGTGTCGCCCCGGACCGCACACGGTCGATGTTCGCCGCGTGCGCGAAGGGCTGCTCGCCCGTCGCGAAACGGCCGAGGAACAGCGCGTCGACGACATCGGACGGGGAGTCGCTGTCGTCGACGTTGAGCCGGATCGGCAGGGTGTCGTGCGGGTTCACGGACATGCCGCCATGATCCGCCACCGGGCCGCCGCGTGCACCCGGTTTCCCGGGCCCGGGCGGGCCACCCGGCCTGCCCGGCCCACCCCGCGCACCGGGCACGGGGCGTCCGGTGGCGGGCGGTTCAGGCACCGCTCCCCGGCATCCGCCTCCGCACCTGCCGGGCCCTGCGCAGTACGGCGTACCCCTTGGTGAGGGCCCGGTCCCGGGCGAAGGTACGGGCGATCGCGCGGCCCTCGACGAGCCGGGCGAACTCGTCGGGCCCCGTGCCGCGGCGCACGGTGACCCGCCGCAGCGCGTACGGCCCCTGGACGCGGCGAGCCAGGCCGTTGCCGACGGCGAGCGCCTGCGCGTACCCCGTCTCGCGCACCGCCCGCCGCACCCGGCGGTCGGAGTACCCGTAGGGGTAGGCGAACGAGGACGGTACGGCGCCCACCTGGTCGGCGACGATCTCCTTGCAGTGGATCAGCTCGTACCGCAGCCGCTCCTCGGCGAGCTGGTCGAGCTGCGGATGGGTGTGGCTGTGCCCGCCGATCTCCACGCCGGCGGCGGCCAGTTCGCGGACCTGGTCCCAGTCGAGCATGGTGTCCAGGGCGCCCCCGGTGTCGTACGGGCCGCGCAGCCAGCCGGTCGAGACGAACAGGGTGGCCGCAAAGCCGTGCCGCGCGAGGGCGGGCAGGGCGTGCCGGTGCACGCCCTCGTAGCCGTCGTCGAAGGTGATGAGGACGGGCCGCCTCGGCAGCGGGCGTCCGGAGCGCCAGGCGGCGGCCAGCTCCGCCGTGCCGATCGGGGTGAGGCCCCGGTCGGCGATCGCCGCCATCTGCTCGGCGAACGCCTCCGGCGTCACCGACAGGTCGCGGGTCGCCTCCTCGGGTTCGGCCGCGACCGCGTGGTACATGAGGGCCGGCACGCGCGCGTCGGCCTCGTCCGCCTCAGCCACGCGCGCCTCCCTCGATGGGCGCCACGGAGAAGGCGGCCCCGCCCCGCCGCGCCCGCAGGCTCCCCACCGCGTAGCCACCCGCCGCCGTGAGCACCCCGGCGACGATCGCGCCCGCCCGGCCCGCGCCTCCCGGCCGGGCCAGCACGGCGTCGCGCAGCCCGCGCACCACGCCGGCCGGCAGGACACGGGTGGCGTAGCGGCGTTCGGACTCCAGGCCCTTGTCCGCGCCGACGCTGCGCGCCACCAGGGCCTTGGACAGTCCCTCGGCGTAGGTGCGGGTACGGAAGTAGCCGAAGTGCTCGCGCGCCTCGGGCACCCGGTGGTGGATCACCGCCCGGTCGTCGATCAGCAGTACGGCGCCGGGCCGGGCGCGGGTGAGCCGGATGCACAGCTCGGTCTCCTCGCAGCCCAGCGGACGCTTGTCGCCGTCGCGCCCGATACCGGTGGCGAAACCGCCCGCCGCGTCGAACGCCTCGCGCCGGAAGGACGCGTTGCCGCCCAGCACGTTGCGCACCCGGACCCGGCCGGGCGGCAGGCCCCGGTACGTGCAGCCCACCACCCAGTCGAACTCCTCCGGGAACCAGTCGGGCCGGCGCCCGGACGCCCAGACCGGCACCGTGCGCCCGCCGACGGCGACCACCGCCGGGTCGGCGTACCCCTCGGCGAAGTGCCGCAGCCAGTCGCGCTCGGCCACGGCGTCGTCGTCGAGGAAGGCGATCACCTCCCCGCGTGAGGCGGCGATACCGGTGTTGCGGCCGGCGGACAGGCCGCGGGGGCCCGCGTTGGCGAGCACCCGCACCTCCCGCGTCTCCTTGTACTCCTTCAGCAGCCGGTCCCTCAGCGCCTGGTTGTGGTCGACGACCAGCAGGGTCTCCCGGGCCGGGTGGGACTGCGCCCGTACCGAGGAGACCGCCGCGAGGATGTCCTCCCAGCGGTCCTCGGTGTAGACGCAGATCACGACGGAGATCGTGAGCGAGGCGTCGGAACCGCTCAAGACGCCTTCCTCCGGACCGGGACGGCCGGGACGACCGGGCCCGCCGAACCGACCGGGCCCGCGGGGCCGACCGAGGCCAGCGTCGGGGCGTGCGTACGGCTGCGCAGCGCACGCCGGTTGGAACGCTCCTCGAGGATCACTCTGAGCACCCGCAGCCCGTCCCGCACGGCGCGCAGGTTGCTGACGCCGTGGATGCGCAGGTACTCGTGACTGGGTATCTCCTGGACCTTCAGGCCGGCCTTGACGACCCGGATGTTCATCAGGGTCTCGACCTCGAAGCCGGTGCAGTCCAGGTCGATCTTGTCCAGGCAGTGCCGCCAGAAGGCGTTGTAGCCGTAGCACAGGTCGGTGTAGCGGGCGCCGAACTTCCGGTTGACCACCGCGCACAGGGCGTGGTTGCCGAGCTTGCGGATGAAGGTCATGTCGTCGGTGCCGCCGCCGTTGGCGAAACGCGAGCCCTTGGCGAAGTCCGCGCCCGAGACGAGGGCGGAGACGTACGACACGATCTCCTGGCCGTCGGCCGAGCCGTCGGCGTCGACCATCACGATGATGTCCCCGGTGCACGCCTTGAAGCCGGTGATCAGCGCGTCACCCTTGCCCTTGCCGCGCTGCTCGACGACCTTGACGTCCGGCCACAGCTCCCGGGCGACCTCGACGGTGTCGTCGGTGGAGTTGCCGTCCACCAGGACCACCTCGTGGACCCAGTCGGGCAGTGTCTTGAAGACGTAGGGAAGGTTCTCCGCCTCGTTCATGGCGGGTATCACCACGCTCACCGGCGGCGCTATCGCCAGGTGAGAGGAGACGGGCCGGTACTTACCGGCGGGTGACGGATCGGAAGACGGCTCGCGCGACGGCTCGTTGCCCGTCGACGCCGGCTGCAGGACTGAGCTCATGAGTCTGGTCCCTCTCGTCCGGCGGACCGCCCGCCCCAGGGGCGGTCCGGCTCTGTGTCCGGTTCGAAAGGGGGGTTCTCACCCACGGCGCGACGGCATGCGTCTCCGTGCGTGCCAGGTGAGCAGGCGAAGCCTGCCGGCGCCGGAAAGAAACGGCAGCCGACTGCGCGGCACGGCCCGGTCACCGGTGCGGTCACCGAGCACGGCACCCCCCTACCGCGCGTCCCGCCCCGGTCCGCCGCGGCCTCGAGCCCTCCCCTGAGCCGCTTGCCGACGTACCGATGCGGGAGATGTATGACGGTATTGACGATTGAACCCGTATGGCAAGACCTGGAACCAGGTCTCACGTTTTTGTTGGTTTGCCGTCATCCGTTCTTCTTGTGGGGCGTTGTCGCGCGGTGTGGGTCCCCCGGACCGTTCCGCTTTGCCCCCCGAAGCCCAAGATGCCGGGCCTCAATGTGACGCAGCTCGCCGGAGAGCGTCAAGACCGCACCGGCCTTCCCGCTGACTTTCGTCCGATATTGAATGACTGTCAGCCAATCATTGGCATGGACACTTCCAGTCAACGCGCGTAGCTGCTACCACGGTTGTGGCACAGATCCTGCTAAGGGAGGTTCCATGAGATGTTCTCGACTTGTCGGCTTCCTGAGTTCAGTCCTTCTCGCCGCCGGCGCCGCCCTCACCGGGGCCGCGACCGCTCAGGCGGCCCAACTCCCCGCGGCCGAGGGCTATGTGGCGCTCGGTGACTCCTACTCCTCCGGAGTCGGAGCGGGTGGCTACATCAGCTCCAGCGGCGACTGCAAGCGCAGCACCAAGTCCCACCCGTACCTGTGGGCGGCGGCCCATTCACCCTCGACGTTCGACTTCACCGCCTGCGCCGGCGCTCGTACGGGTGATGTTCTCGCCGGACAGCTCGGCCCGCTCAGCTCCGCCACCGGCCTGGTCTCGGTCAGTGTCGGCGGCAACGACGCCGGCTTCGCCGACGTCATGATGACGTGTGTGCTCCAGTCCGAGAGCTCCTGCCTGTCACGGATCGCCACCGCGAGGGCGTACGTCGACTCGACGCTGCCCGGCAACCTCGACAACGTCTACTCGGCGATCCGCGGCAAGGCGCCCAGCGCCCACGTCGTCGTCATCGGCTACCCGCGCTTCTACCAGCTCGGGACCTCCTGCGTCGGCCTCTCCGAGGCCAAGCGGAAGGCGATCAACGACGCCGCCGACCACCTCAACACCGCCATCGCCAAGCGCGCCGCCGACCACGGCTTCACCTTCGGCGACGTACGAGCCCCCTTCACCGGCCATGAGATCTGCTCCGGCAGTTCCTGGCTGCACAGCGTGAACTGGCTGAACATCGGCGAGTCGTACCACCCGACCGCGGCCGGCCAGTCCGGCGGCTACCTGCCGGTCCTCGAAAGCGCCGCCTGACCATAAGCGGAAGGAGAGGAAGAGGAGAGGGGGCCCCGCCCGTCGGGGTCTCCCTCTCCGTCTCCGTCCCCGCCCCACCGGTCATGGAGAACGCCAACGGGTTCGACGTGGCCTGCTCGGCCGAGGGCGGACGCGACCCGCTGGAAAGAGCCCGGAATCCGGTTCCGCGGCCACCACGTGCCCGCCGGCCCGCGTTTTCCGCCCGGGCGCGGCCCGTGGAGGAGGAGGACCGGATGGAGGCGGACGAGCTGCTGCTGCTCGTGGCGGACGGCGACCAGAGGGCCTTCGAGGAGCTGTACGGGCTGGTCTCCGGACCGGTGTTCGGACTCGTACGACGTGTGGTGCGCGACCCCGCGCAGTCGGAGGAGGTGGCGCGGGAGGCGCTGCTCGAACTCCGGCGTCGCGCCCCACGCTTCGACCCGCGCCGGGGAAGCGCCCTGTCCTGGATCCTCACCGTCGCCCACCGCCGCGCCGTCGACCGGGTGCGCAGCGCCCGCGCGGCCGGTGAACGCGAGCGGCGCGAGGCCAGGCGCGCCCGCCGCCCCGCCTTCGACCAGGTCTCGGAGGAGGCCGAGGCGGGGCTCGAACGCGAGTGGGTGCGCCGCTGCCTGGACCGCCTGACCGCCCTGCGGCGCCAGTCGGTCACCCTCGCGTACTACGACGGCTACACCTACCGGGAGGTGGCCGGGCGCCTCTCCCTCCCGCTCGGCACGGTGAAGACGAGAATGAGGGACGGACTCGGCCGCCTCCGCGACTGCCTGGA
This sequence comes from Streptomyces sp. NPDC017225, assembly GCF_044331465.1. Lineage (NCBI taxonomy): Bacteria > Bacillati > Actinomycetota > Actinomycetes > Kitasatosporales > Streptomycetaceae > Streptomyces > Streptomyces sp. NPDC017225. The sequence continues at coordinate 55,594 of NZ_JBIRNE010000011.1, forward strand.
AGACGCCGCATGAGCCTCTTCGGCCGGCTCCCGCACCGCGGCGACCTCCACTCACTCGCCGCCCCCTACGCCCTCGACGCCCTCGAAGGCGCCGAACGGGTCCGCTTCCGACGGCACCTGGACGGGTGCGGGCGCTGCGCCGCCGAGGCGCGGGCGCTGTCCGAGGACACCGTCCGGCTGGCCCGGTCCACAGCCGCCCCGGTCCACAGCCGCCCCGGCCCCGGCCGCCCTGCGAGGCCGCGTCCTGGCCGCCGTACGCACCACCGCGCAGGAGCCCGCGCCCGGACGCGGGACCGTACGCGCCACCGCACGGGAGCCCGCGCCCGGACGCGGGCCGGCGCGTGGACCCGCGCGCCGGCTGCCGCCGCACGTGTGGGGCGTCCAGCCGCCGCCGGAGCGCTCCCGCACGGCCCGGCCGCGCCCCCTGCTCGTGCCCTTCGGCACCGTGACGGCCGCCGCGGCGCTCGTGGTGGCCTCGCTCTTCGCCGTCCAGGCGGACCGGACGCAGGGCGAGCTGGACTCCGCGCGGGACCGGGCACGTGAGATCGCCCACGTTCTCGCCGCTCCGGACGCCCGCGCGGCGAGGGGCGAGGACGGACAGGGGCACGGTGTCACCGCGGTCGCTTCCGCTTCCGAGGGGCGCGCGGTCGTCGCCCTGAGCGGTTACGGCGAGCCGTCCGGCGACCGCGTGCGCCAACTGTGGCTCATGCGCCCGGGCGCCGGGCCGCGCTCCCTGGGGCTCTTCGACGCGGGCGTGCCCCTGTACGCCTCCGGTCTGAGCCGGTCCGCCACCTCACTGGCCGTGACGGTCGAACCCGCAGGGGGCTCGGCCCGCCCGACGAGCAGGCCGGTTGTCCAACTCGCCCTGGAATCTGCCGGATTCGGGGAGTAGTCGTCAACCCCCTTACGGGGAAGGTGAATCCCGTGACCGCGATGCACGCATGCCGTACCGGGGCGATAGGGTTACTCTGCCCGGGCCGGGTGGACTCGTACGGGTGGGGAGTGACATGGAACAGATAACAGTGCGCAGCAGGGCAAGGGTCCCTGCGATCACGTGCGGAAGCAGCGCGACCAGCTCGCGTCTCGACCGCCATCTCGCGGTGCTCGGAGGGCCTGCCCTCCCGCAACGGGAGACAGTCGAGGCGACGTCGCTGATGCGCGAGCTGACCGCGCGTGAGCCCGCGCACAAGCGCAGCAGCAGGGGCGCCCGGGTGCGCCGGGTCTCGCTGTTCGCGCCACTGCGCCGACTGCGTCGCTCGCTGTTCGGCAGCAACTGAGGCCCGCGCGCCGGCGGTCACACCGTCCCGGCGCGGCGCCGCCGCACACTCGTCCGTCATCCCCACGGCACGCAGCGGCGCCTCGGTGTGTTCCCGAGCGCGGGTGATCCCCCGTAGTCCGTCCCCGTGTTCGCCGCACGGGTCGTCCGTACGCACGCCCCGGACGTCCCGTACACCCCGCATGTGCTCTCATGTCCTCGTCCCGCCGTCTCCCACCCGGCGGTGACGCTCACGGGCTCGCTCAGCCCTCCCCGCGCGCGTACCGGCGTACGGCGAGCGGGACGAACACCACCAGCAGCGCCGCGCACCAGGCCGGCGACCCGGCGACGGGATGCGCCACCGGCCCAGGCGGCCCCCTGTGGCACCGGCGCGTTGCCGAAGAGGTCCGCAGCGCCGTGGTCACCGGACGCTGATCGGATTCCACTCGGCGACCGTGCGCAGCCGGCCCGGCAGCCCCTCGGTCGGGATGTACGCGTTGGACAGCAGCGGCAGGACGAACGTCGCGCCGCCCAGTTGACCGGCGGCCTTCTCGTTCCGGGTGAGCAGCCCCAGGTGGATCCCGACCCACGTCGTGGCGAACCGGAACAGCCGCAACAGCCCCACGGCACCCGCCGCGCCGAGCGCGCTGCCCTCCACCCGCCGGCCCACCGCGAGCCCGACCAGCAGGAAGGGCAGCATCCCGGCGGCGGTGACGAGCACGTCGGCGACCGCCTGCCCGGGCGGCACCGCCGCCCGGCCCACCGGAGCACGGAGTGCGCGCGGGCTCACAGCAGCGTCAGCTGCCCCTCCGGCCCCTCCTCGAGGGTGTCCAGCACGGAGGCCGGCCGACGGGCCTTCGCAGGCGCCGGCAGCACGCCCGCCTCGCGCAGCTCGGTCGCCGTGATCTCCTCCGTCACCGCCAGCTCCAGGCACCGCGGCCGCACTTCGGCGAGCAGGGCGAGGACCGTGATCAGCTCCAGCAGCTCCGACGTCCAGCTCTGCGGCCAGATGGCCGGGCGGATCGCCGCCAGCGTGCCCGGCCCGCCCTCGGCGGTGCGGGCCGCGAACCACTGCTCCAGCACCCGCGCCCCGCCCGCCTCGAAGTCCCAGGCACCCGGCGGCACGGGGGAGACCCGGCCCTCGTCCAGGTACAGCGCCTCCTCGTCCCGGTCGTAGCGGACGGCCACCGGGCGCGCGGGCAGTGGGGCGCGGACGTACGGGCGACGGCCCCCCGGCAGCCTGGGGCGCTCGCCGTCGCGGCGCATCAGCCACAGGACGCGCCGGCCCAGGCCGACACCGTGCTCCCACAGCGCGGGGTCCGCGGTGAGCGGCACCCGGGAGCCCGCCCGCACGGTCGCCATCGCCCAGGCCAGCACGTCCACCGGGTCTGGACGCCGGCCCAGCCGCGCGGCCAGGTGGCCGAGGAGACCGGGGGCCAGGTTCGGCTCCGTCCCGCCGGGACGGCGGTACAGCGGGCGTACCCGGGCGCCGCCGAGCAGCGGCAGCCGCGAGGTCGCGAGGAGCAGGGGAGGACCGGCGGGGGACGGCGCCTCCACCACGAAGACCTGCCGCTCGTCCGTCACCCGCCACAGCTCCGGACGGGCCGCGTCGATCAGCCGGTGGTCGGGAATCAGCCACTGCTCGTCGAAGGGCGCCCGCAGCACGCGCACCGGCTCCGGACACGGCCCCGAGGCCCGCGCCAGCCTCCCGGTGCCGCCGAAGCCGCCCGGCAGCCGTCCGACCGCCGTGTGCGGCGTACGCGAGCGCGTCGGCTCGAACAGGGCCTCGCGGTCGGGTCCCCCGGCCTTCAGCAGGGCGTCCCAGCGGGCCTTCAGCGACGCCGCGTCGGGGGCCGCCGGCCACGCCCGGCCGAGCCGCGGCGGTGCGACGGACCACGGCATGAGGTCCGCCAGCGGCGGAGCGTCGTCGTGCGTCACGCCGGGCATCGTACGACGGGGCACCGCGGCCTCACGTGGCATCCAGGGTGACCGTGAAGGAGAAGCGGTCCCCCCGGTAGTGGATGACCGCCACGTCCAGCACCCGGCCCGCCGTGTCGTAGGTGATGCCCGTGTAGTGCAGGATCGGGCTGAGCAGCGGGACTTCCAGCAGCCGCGCCGTCTCCGGGTCCGCGAGCCGGGCCTCGACGGTGTCCGTGATCCGGCTGATGTCCAGGCCCACCACGTCCCGCAGCACCTTGGTCATCGGCCAGCGGGCCAGGTCGTCCACGTCGATGCGGGCGGCGACCTCGGGACGGACGTAGTTGCGGGCGTGGTTGGTGGGCTCGCCCGTCTGCTCGTCGCAGCGCAGCCGGTGGTACGTCGCCGTCTCGGCCAGGTCAGGGAAGTACTCGGCGAGTTCGGGCGGCACGGAGCCGGTGCCGTGGCCCAGCAGCTCGGCCTTCATGCCGGACTGCTGCGCCACGATCGCGTCCACCGAACCCAGCAGCCGCACCGGCGCCCCCCGCCGGGCGTCGGGCTCGATGAACGTGCCGCGCCGGCGGTGCCGGGTGATCAGTCCCTCGTCCTCCAGCTCCTTCAGCGCCTGCCGCATGGTCAGCACACTCACCCCGTAGTGACCGGCCAGCTGCTCCTCCGTGGGCAGGCGCAGCGGGTCCCGGGGTGAGCGGCCGAGTATCGAGGCGCGCAGCGACTGCGACACCTGGTACCAGAGCGGCAGCTTGCGGTTCAGGACGATGGAGTCCGGGGCGAAGGAGGTCACTTGCCATCCGTACCGGTAGGGAATCCTCAGTGCAAGGGGCGGAAGTGACGCTCCATGCCCCGCCAGACGTCGTCGTAGCGCGGTTGCAGGTGCTCGGCGCGCGCCGCCTGGGGCGTGAGGGTCACCGGCCACCGCGTCTCGAACATGAACGCCAGCCCGTCGTCGATCCGCTGCGGCTTCAGCTCGGCCGCGCTCGCCCGGTCGAAGGTCTCCCGGTCCGGACCGTGTGCCGACATCATGTTGTGCAGCGAGCCGCCACCCGGCACGAAGCCCTCCGCCTTGGCGTCGTAGGCACCCTCGACCAGGCCCATGTACTCGCTCATCACGTTCCGGTGGAAGTACGGCGGCCGGAAGGTGTCCTCGCCCACCAGCCAGCGCGGCGCGAAGACCACGAAGTCGACGCCCGCGAGACCGGGGGTGTCCGACGGGGAGGTCAGCACCGTGAAGATCGACGGGTCCGGGTGGTCGTACGAGATGGTGCCGATGACGTTGAAACGGCGCAGGTCGTAGACGTACGGGACATGGTTGCCGTGCCAGGCGACCACGTCGAGCGGGGAATGGTCGTAGGTCGCGGTCCAGAGGTTTCCGCAGAACTTGTTGACCACCTCCACCGGGCCCTCGACGTCCTCGTAGGCGGCGACCGGCGCCATGAAGTCCCGTACGTTCGCCAGGCCGTTGGCGCCGATCGGGCCCAGGTCGGGGAGGCGGAAGGGGGCGCCGTAGTTCTCGCAGACGTAGCCGCGGGCGTCCTCGTCCAGGAGTTCCACCCGGAAGCGGACCCCGCGCGGGATCAGCGCCACGTGGCCGGGCTCGGCGTGCAGCAGTCCGAACTCCGTGCGCAGCAGCAGGCCGCCGCGCTCCGGGACGATCAGCAACTCGCCGTCGGCGTCGCTGAAGACGCGCTCCATGGAGGCGGTGGCGTGGTACAGGTGCACGGCCATACCGGTGCGCTGGGTGACGTCGCCGTTGCCGCCCAGCGTCCACAGGCCCGCCAGGAAGTCGGTCCCCGCCTCCGGCTCGGGCAGCGGGTCCCACCGCAGCCGGTTCGGGTCCGGCACGGTCTGGCTGAAGGGCGCCGTGCGGAGCGCGCCGTTGCCCGTGCGGGTGAACGCCGGGTGCGCGGCCGACGGGCGGATCCGGTACAGCCAGGAACGCCGGTTGTCCGCTCTCGGCTCGGTGAACGCCGTGCCGCTCAGCTGCTCCGCGTACAGCCCCAGGGGCGCCCGCTGCGGCGAGTTCCGGCCTTCGGGCAGCGCTCCCGGAACGGCCTGCGAGCTGTGCTCGTTGCCGAAACCGGACAGATAGGCCAGTCCCTCCGCGGTCTTCCGCGCGTCCCCGCTCATTGATCGCTCCCTCGCAATCCGATTCCCACCCGATTCCTATGGGACACCGTAGGATTGCGGTTTCCCGCGCGCAAGAGGTCGGCACGGGGTCCGGGTCCGCGTGGGGTCGTCCCGGGGGAGGATGGCCGGAACCAGACCCCCGGGGGATTCGGACTGTCGGACCGGTGTTCTAGTCTCCCGTCATGTCGTGGATGCGGAGAGTGCTCGCCGTGCTCGCGGTCTGTGTCCTGTTGCTGACCGGATCCGCGGGCTGCGGCTCCAGTGATACGGGCGGTACGGGCGAACCGGAGGCCAGGGACTCGGCCACGCCGGTGGGCAGGCTGCTCGACGCCACCGACGAGGAGGGCCGGCGCTATCGGGAGGTGGACGAGGAGCACGCGCCCGAGGTCGGTGTCGAGGTGCAGCCCGACACCGACGACAGCTGGGACGTACGCCTGACCGTCCGCGACTTCCGGTTCTCGCCGGCCGGGACGGAGGCGAAGGCGGTGGCCGGCCGCGGCGTCGCCCACCTCTTCCTCGACGGCGACCTCCTCGTCCGTCTGCGCGGCCCGGAGTACCGCCTCGCCGCCGGCCTCGTACCGCGCGGCACCCACCAGCTCACGGTCCGCCTGTACGCCGACGACGGCACCGTCTGGGCCGTCGACGGCGAGCCCGTCGAGAGCACGGCGGACATCACGGCGTCGGACGCGGAGCCGACGGAGGCGACCCAGCCGGAGAAGATCGAGGACCGGGCGCTGCCCGCGCGCACGGCGGCCCGGTGAGTGAAGCCGGTGGCCGGAGCCGTACCGAAGGTCACAGTTCACCGGACCGCGGCGAAAGGGCATCATGAAGACCGTGTCCCACGCGACCTCGCTCCGCCGTGCCCCCGTGCAGCGGCGCAGCGCCGAACGGCTGACCCGGATCCTCGACGCCTGCGCCGACCTCCTCGACGAGGTCGGCTACGACGCCCTGAGCACCCGGGCCGTGGCGCTGCGCGCGGAGGTCCCCATCGGCTCGGTGTACCGCTTCTTCGGCAACAAGCGGCAGATGGCCGACGCGCTGGCCCAGCGCAACCTGGAGCACTACGCGGAGCGGGTGACCGAACGCCTCACCGGGGCGGGTGACGGCGGCTGGCGCGGGGCGCTGGACGCGGTGCTCGACGAGTACCTGGCGATGAAGCGGACCGCGCCCGGCTTCTCCCTGATCGACTTCGGCAACCAGATACCGGTCGGCGGCCGCCACACCGTGCCCAACCACCGCGTCGCCGACCGGCTCACCGAACTGCTCGCCGGCTACCTGGGCCGCCGCCCCGACGACGACCTGCGCCGCACCTTCCTCGTCGCCGTGGAGACCGCCGACGCCCTCGTGCAACTCGCCTTCCGGGCCGCGCCGGAGGGGGACGAGAAGATCATCAAGGAGGCCCGGGAGCTGCTGCGGGCCTATCTGGGGCGCGTGCTCGACTGACGGTCCGGTCCCGGGCGGCCGTCGACGCGGAACCCGCGAGGTCTCCCCAACATGCCTACCGGTCGGTATGCTCGCCGCGAGGTTCCACGTCCGTGCGTCACCGCCGCCTCCGGGAGGACCCGTGTCCCGCACCGCCCTGCGTATCTGCCCCCTGTGCGAGGCCACCTGCGGCCTGGCCCTCACCATCGACGGCACCACGGTCACCGCCGCCCGCGGCGACCGCGACGATGTCTTCAGCCGCGGCTTCGTCTGCCCCAAGGGCGCCTCCTTCGGAGCCGCCGACGCCGACCCCGACCGGCTGCGCACCCCCCTGGTGCGCAGGGACGGCGAGCTGCGCGAGGCCACCTGGGAGGAGGCGTTCGACGCGGTCGCCGCCGGTGTCCGGCCCGTCGTCGAGCGGTACGGGCCGCACTCCGTCGGCATCGTCCTAGGCAACCCCAACGTGCACACCATGGCCGGCGCCCTCTACCCGGCCGTGCTGCGCGGCGCCCTCGGCACCCGCAGCCTGTTCACCGCCTCCACGCTCGACCAGATGCCCAAGCACGTCTCCAGCGGGCTGCTCTTCGGCGACGCGAACGCCATCCCGGTGCCCGACCTCGACCGCACCGACCACCTGCTCCTGATCGGCGCCAACCCGCTGGAGTCCAACGGCAGTCTGTGCACCGCCCCCGACTTCCCCGGCCGGCTCAAGGCGCTCAGGGCCCGCGGCGGCACCCTCACCGTCATCGACCCGCGCCGTACCCGCACCGCCAGGCTCGCCGACCGGCACGTGGCGATCCGCCCCGGCACCGACGCGCTGCTGCTGGCCGCCATGGCCCACGTACTGTACGAAGAGGACCTGGTCGACCTGGGCGCACTGGCCCCGCACGTCGAAGGGGCGAGCGAGGTACGCGACGCCCTGAGCGACTTCACCCCCGAGTCCGTCGCCGCCGCCTGCGACGTGGACGCCGACGTGACGCGCGCCCTCGCCCGCGAACTCGCCGCCGCCCCCACCGCCGCCGTGTACGGCCGCATCGGCAGCTGCACCGTCCCCCACGGCACCCTCGCCAGCTGGCTCGTGGACGTCCTCAACATCCTCACCGGCAACCTCGACCGGCCCGGCGGCGCCCTCTTCCCGCAGGCCGCCACCGACCGGACCCCGCGCCCCGCCGGACCCGGCCGCGGGTTCGCGCTCGGCCGCTGGCACTCGCGGGTGAGCGGGCACCCCGAGGCGAAGGGCGAACTGCCCCTGTCCGCCCTCGCCGAGGAGATCGACACCGCCACCGGCACCGGCGAACCGGTCCGCGCGCTGCTCACCATCGCCGCCAACCCCGTGCTCTCCGCACCCGACGGCGACCGGCTCGACAAGGCGCTGGACTCGCTCGACTTCACGGTGAGCGTCGACCCCTACCTCAACGAGACCTCTCGCCACGCCCACGTCGTCCTGCCGCCGCCCCCGCCGGCCCAGAGTCCTCACCACGACTTCGCCCTCAACACCCTCGCCGTGCGCAACCAGGTCCGTTACACCCGCCCCGCCGTCCCCCTGGAACCCGGCCGCATGGCCGAGACCGAGATCCTGGCCCGGCTCACCCTCGCCGTCACCGGCACGCACGGCACCGACCCGGCCGCCGTCGACGCCACGGTGATCGAGCAGACCCTGGGCAAGGCGGTACGGGACCCGCACTCACCCGTGCACGGACGCGACCCGGGCGAACTGACCGCACGGCTCACCGGGGACGACGGTCCCGAGCGACGGCTCGACCTGATGCTGCGCCTGGGCCCCTACGGCGACGGCTTCGGCGCCCGAGCGGACGGGCTGACCCTCGAACGGCTGCTCGCCCACCCGCACGGCATCGACCTCGGCCCGCTGCGCCCGCGCCTGCCGCGGCCGCTGAAGACGCGCAGCGGCAAGGTGGAGCTGCTGCCGGGTCCGATCGCCGAAGACCTGCCGCGCCTGCGGCAGGCCCTGGCCGAGCGCCCCGCCGGGCTCGTTCTCGTCGGCCGCCGTCACCTGCGCTCCAACAACAGCTGGATGCACAACATCCCGGCCCTCACCGGCGGCTCCAACCGCTGCACCCTGCACCTCCACCCCGACGACGCCGAACGGCTCGGCGTGCGCGCCGGGCAGCCCGTGCGGGTCAAGGGCGCCGGGGGAGAGGTGACCGCCCCCGCCGAGGTCACCGACGCCGTCCGGCCGGGCGTCGTCAGCCTCCCGCACGGCTGGGGGCACGACCGTCCCGGCACCCGCCTGACCCACGCCGCCACCGACCCCGGCGTCAACGTCAACCAGCTCCTCGACGGCAGCATGCTCGACCCGCTCTCGGGCAACGCCGTCCTCAACGGCGTACCCGTCGAACTGGTGCCGCTGACCGACGCACAGCTGTGACCTGGAGTTTTGCGCTTATTGCTCGCATGTCAACGTCTTGTTAACGCGGCTTCACGGCACCTAACGTCGCTCGCACCGCCTGCCCCGGTGGGATGTTCAAGGGCGAACGTTAGGTACTCACTCATGCTGACCATCCTCGGCTTCGCCATGATCGCGACCTTCCTGGTCCTGATCATGATGAAGAAGATGTCGCCGATCGCGGCGCTCGTGCTGATCCCCGCGCTGTTCTGCGTGTTCGTCGGCAAGGGCGCCGAACTCGGCGACTACGTCATCGACGGCGTGTCCACCCTCGCGCCCACCGCGGCCATGCTCATGTTCGCGATCGTCTACTTCGGGGTGATGATCGACGTCGGGCTCTTCGACCCGATCGTCCGGGCCATCCTGAGGTTCTGCAAGGCCGACCCGATGCGGATCGTCGTCGGTACGGCCCTGCTCGCCGCCATCGTCTCGCTGGACGGCGACGGCTCCACCACCTTCATGATCACGGTCTCGGCGATGTACCCGCTGTACAAGCGCCTGAAGATGAGCCTGGTCGTGATGACCGGCGTCGCCGCGATGGCCAACGGCGTGATGAACACCCTGCCCTGGGGCGGCCCCACCGCCCGCGCCGCCACCGCGCTGAAGGTCGACGCCACCGACATCTTCGTCCCGATGATCCCGGCCCTGGCCGTCGGTCTGCTCGCGGTCATCGTCCTGTCGTACGTCCTCGGTCTGCGCGAGCGCAGGCGGCTGGGCACGCTGACGCTGGACGAGGCGCTCGTGCGGGAGCCGGAGAGCGAGACGGCACTGGTGGGTGCGGGTGCGGGTGCGGGCTCGGCCTCCGGGTCCGAGTCCGGTGCCCGTGCTGGTGCTGGTGCTGGTGCTGGTTCGGGCTCGGGTGCCGGTTCGGCTTCGGGGAAGGGCTCCGCGGGCTCCGGCGGGGCCCAGGACGCCGCCGCCGAGGACGGCGGGTCCGACGACGACTTCCAGGGCCTCGACCCGAACCGGCCCACCCTGCGCCCCAAGCTGTACTGGTTCAACGCGCTGCTCACGGTCGCGCTGCTCACCGCCATGATCACGGAACTGCTGCCGATCCCGGTGCTCTTCCTGCTCGGCGCCGCGCTCGCGCTCACCGTCAACTTCCCGCACATCCCGGACCAGAAGGCCCGCATCGCGGCGCACGCCGACAACGTCCTCAACGTCTCCGGCATGGTCTTCGCCGCCGCGGTCTTCACCGGCGTCCTCACCGGCACCGGCATGGTCGACCACATGGCCAACTGGCTCGTGGACACCATCCCCGACGGCATGGGCCCGCAGATGGGCCTCGTCACCGGCCTGCTGAGCCTGCCGCTCACCTACTTCATGTCGAACGACGGCTTCTACTTCGGTGTCCTGCCGGTGCTCGCCGAGGCCGGTCAGGCGCACGGTGTGTCGACGCTGGAGATCGCCCGCGCCTCGATCGTCGGCCAGCCGCTGCACATGTCCAGCCCGCTCGTCCCGGCCGTCTACGTCCTGGTCGGCATGGCCAAGGTCGAGTTCGGCGACCACACGCGGTTCGTGGTGAAGTGGGCGGTCCTGACGAGCCTGGTGATCCTCGCGGCGGGCATCCTGTTCGGCATCATCTGATCATCCGTCCGGCCCCCGCCGACCGTAAGGGGGAGCCGGACGCGCGGGAAGGACACGAACATGGCGCCCGGTGGGAACCGCGGCTGGCTGCTCCGCCTCGTCATCGCCTTCGGCTTCGCGCAGGGGGCGGTGTCGATGGCCCGGCCCGCCGTCTCCTACCGGGCCCTCGCGCTGGGCGCGGACGAACAGGCGGTCGGCGTCATCGCCGGCGTGTACGCGCTGCTGCCGCTGTTCGCCGCCGTCCCGCTCGGCCGCCGTACCGACCACGGCCGCTGCGCGCCGCTGCTGCCCGTCGGCGTGGTCCTCATCGCCGGCGGCTGCGCGCTGAGCGGCATCGCGGGCTCCCTGTGGGCGATGGCCCTGTGGAGCGGCGTCATGGGCCTCGGCCACCTCTGCTTCGTCATCGGCGCCCAGTCGCTGGTCGCCCGCCAGTCCGCGCCGCACGAGCAGGACCGCAACTTCGGCCACTTCACCATCGGCGCCTCGCTCGGCCAGCTGGTCGGGCCCGTCGCGGCGGGCGCGCTGATCGGCGGCCGGGACATGGCGGCCAGCAGCGCCCTGGCCCTGGTGGTGGCGGGCGCGGGCGCGGCGGTCGCGTTCACGTCGCTGTGGCGCATAGAGCACCCGACGGCCGCCAAGTTCCGTACGGAGCAGGGCGCGCGCGTCCCCGTCGGCAGCATCCTGCGTGCGCGGGGTGTGCCCGCGGGCATCCTGATCAGCCTGTCCGTCCTGTCGGCGACCGACGTCCTCACCGCCTACCTGCCGGTGGTCGGCGAGCACCGGGGCATCTCCCCGGTCGTGATCGGCGTACTGCTCAGCCTGCGGGCCGCCGCCACCATCGCCTGCCGGCTGGTGCTGACACCCCTGCTGCGGCTGCTCGGCCGCACCGTGCTGCTCACGGCCACCTGCCTGCTGGCCGCCCTGCTGTGCGCCGGGGTCGCGCTGCCGGTGCCGGTGTGGGTGCTCGGGCTGATGCTGGTCGTCCTGGGCTTCTGCCTCGGCGTCGGACAGCCGCTGTCCATGACGACCGTCGTCCAGGCGGCCCCCGACGGCGCCCGTTCCACCGCCCTCGCCCTGCGCCTGACCGGCAACCGCCTCGGCCAGGTCGCCGCGCCCGCCGCGGCGGGCCTGATCGCCGGCGTCGCGGGCGTGGCCGCGCCGTTCGTGATGCTCGGCGCCCTGCTGCTCATGTCCTCTGGCATCGCCCTGCGCGCCCCGTCCACCGGACCGGCCGCGGACCGGCCGTCCGCCGGGGACGAACCCGAGGACACCCCTCGCCGCCGGACGCCGCGCCGGACGGTCCGATAGGGGCCCGTGCGCGGACACCGCGGAGCCCCACCGGACGTACGACGGGAGCGCGCAGGCCGGGCCCCGGCACCGGACCGTACCGCCGGCCCCGCTCCCACGCCCGTGCTCTGAGATGCCCGTGTTCTGAGGCGCCCGCGTCCGGATACGCCCGCGTCCCGAGGCACCTCACCGCTGAATGCGACCGTCCGCTTTCTCACCAGATGGACACCCGCACCCTGATTGAGTCCAGTGTCTTCCCCCAGCCGCGCACATTCCGTTAACTTCCGTGACTCACACGCCCCGTACGACCCGCACGAGGGCGTCCGACCGCGGAGCACCAGCGCTCAGTGAGCCCCCGGGGGCACCTCCCATGACACGCGCCATCTCCCTGCACGACGTGAGCAAGACCTACGCGCGAGGCGTCCGCGTGGTGGACCGGCTGTCGCTGGACATCGCGCCCGGCGAGTTCCTCGTCCTGCTCGGCCCCTCCGGCTGCGGCAAGTCCACCGTGCTGCGCATGATCGCCGGCCTGGAGGAGATCACCGACGGCCGACTGCTGCTGGACGGCGAGTACGGCAACGACCTGCTCCCCTCCGAGCGGAGCATGGCGATGGTCTTCCAGAACTTCGCCCTGTACCCGAACATGACGACCCGCGGGAACATCGGCTTCCCGCTGCGCGTCGAGGCACCGCAGGCCGACCCCGGTCCCCGCGTGGACGCCACCGCCCGCATGCTGGGCATCGAGGACCTCCTCGACCGCTTCCCCGCCCAGCTCTCCGGCGGCGAACGCCAGCGTGTCGCCATGGGCCGGGCCATCGCCCGCCACCCCTCCGCCTTCCTGATGGACGAGCCGCTGTCCAACCTCGACGCCAAGCTCCGCAACCACCTGCGCGCCGAGATCACCAAACTGACCCGGGAACTGGGCGTCACCACGATCTACGTCACCCACGACCAGTCCGAGGCCATGTCCCTCGGCGACCGCGTCGCCGTGCTGCGCGGCGGTGTGCTCCAGCAGGTGGACACCCCGCGCGCGGTGTACGCCCTGCCGCGCAACGTCTTCGTCGCCGCCTTCATCGGCACCCCGCGGATCAACCTGCTGCGCGGCCTCGTACGGGCGCCGCTCGACGGGGCGATGACCATCAGCCTGGGCAAGCAGTTCCTGCGCCTGCCCGAACCGCTCTCCCTGGACCATCAGCTGCTCCGCGTCCAGCAGGGCCGTGAGGTGATCGTGGGCCTGCGTTCGGAGGCCGTGCGGATCGCGAAGCCCGCCTCCGCCCGCCCCGGCGAGGTACTGCTCACCGGCCTGGTGGAGCACGTCGAGTTCCAGGGCCACGAGGTCCTCGTCCACTTCAACACCGGTTCGCGGCCCGCCGTCGTGCCCGACCTGGAGGCTCCGCGACCCGTCGCCCGCCCTGCCGGGCGCCGCCGCCGCGACGGCTCGGTCCTGGAGCGGCTGAAGGAGCGGGCGGGCGCCCTGCGGGCCGGCCCGGTGGCGGTCATGGAACCGGGGGACGCCGGGGCGCCGGCCGCCGGACCCGCCGTCGCCGCCCCCGACGGCCGCCTCCCGGGCGACCTGATCGTCCGGACCACCCCCGACATCGACCTCCGCCACGGCATGCAGGTCCCCCTCCTCGTCGACCTCGCCCACCTGTTCGTCTTCGACCAGCACGGCGACCGGATCTGTCCCGCCCCGGCACGGCTGCCCGACCTGGAGGAGTGACGTCGTCGGCGACCAGGCCCGCCGGGAGGGTGAGCCGCGCCACCATGGTGGCCGCCCCTGGTGCCATAAAACTATCGGCGCTAGTTTGGGGTCGGACGACGAGGCCCGCCCGGAGGGAACGCGATGAAGGCACACGACGGCATGTACATCGACGGAGCCTGGCGGCCCGCCGACGGCCGGGACACGATCGAGGTGGTCAACCCGGCCGACGAGCAGGTGATCGGCAGGGTCCCCGCGGGCGACGCCCTGGACGTCGACGCCGCCGTACGGGCCGCCCGGGCCGCCCTGCCGGGCTGGGCCGCCACTTTGCCCGCGGAGCGGGCCGCCCGTCTGGCCGCCCTGCGGGACGTACTGGTGGTCCGCAAGGACGAGATCGCCGAGACCGTCACCGCCGAGCTGGGATCGCCGCCGAAGCTCTCCCAGGCCGTGCACGCCGCAGCCCCGATCGCGGTCGCCGGCTCGTACGCCGAGCTGGCGGCGACGTACGCCTTCGAGGAGAAGGTCGGCAACTCCGTCGTCCACCACGAGCCGGTCGGCGTGGTCGCCGCCATCACCCCCTGGAACTACCCCCTCCACCAGATCGTCGCCAAGGTCGCCCCGGCGCTCGCGGCCGGCTGCACGATCGTGCTGAAGCCCGCCGAGGACACCCCCCTCACCGCCCAGCTCTTCGCGGAGGCGGTGCACGAGGCCGGTGTCCCGGCGGGTGTCTTCAACCTGGTCACCGGTCTCGGTCCGGTCGCCGGGCAGGCCCTCGCCGAGCACCCCGGCGTGGACCTGGTCTCCTTCACCGGCTCCACGGCCGTGGGCCGGCGGATCGGCGCGACCGCCGGCGCCGCCGTCAAGAAGGTCGCCCTCGAACTCGGCGGCAAGTCCGCCAACGTCATCCTCCCCAGCGCCGACCTGGCCAGGGCCGTGAACGTCGGCGTCGCCAACGTCATGTCCAACTCCGGCCAGACGTGCAGCGCCTGGACCCGCATGCTGGTGTCCGCCGACCGGTACGACGAGGCCGTGGAGCTGGCCGCCGAGGCCGCCGCGAAGTACGGCGACCGGATCGGCCCGGTCGTCAACGCCAAGCACCGGGAACGCGTGCGCGGTTACATCGAGAAGGGCGTCGCCGAGGGCGCCCGCCTCGTCGCGGGCGGCCCCGAAGCCCCGCGCGAGCAGGGCTACTTCGTCGCCCCGACCGTCTTCGCCGACGTGACGCGGGACATGACCATCGCCCAGGAGGAGATCTTCGGGCCGGTCCTGTCCATCCTCCGCTACGAGGACGAGGAGGACGCCCTGCGGATCGCCAACGGCACGGTCTACGGCCTCGCCGGCGCCGTCTGGGCCGGAGACGAGGCCGAGGCGGTCGCCTTCGCCCGCCGGATGGACACCGGCCAGGTCGACATCAACGGCGGCCGGTTCAACCCGCTGGCGCCCTTCGGCGGCTACAAGCAGTCCGGCGTGGGCCGCGAACTGGGCGCGCACGGCCTGTCCGAGTACCTCCAGACCAAGTCCCTCCAGTTCTAGTACCAGGGGAGTCGTCCACCTCATGGCCGTCCGTACCGCTGTCCGTGCCGCCGTCGTACCCGCCGTAGGCGCCCCGTTGGAGGTCACCGGGATCGAGCTGCCCGAGCCCGGCCCGGGCCAGGTCCGGGTGAAGCTCGCCGCCGCCGGCGTCTGCCACTCCGACCTGTCCCTGTCCAACGGCACCATGCGCGTGCCGCTCCCCGCCGTCCTCGGTCACGAGGGCGCCGGCACGGTCCTCGCCGTCGGCGAGAACGTCACCGACATCGCCCCCGGTGACGACGTCGTCCTCAACTGGGCCCCGTCCTGCGGCGGCTGCCACGCCTGCTCGCTCGGCGAGGTCTGGCTGTGCGCGAACGCCCTGGCCGGCGCGGCGAACACGCACGCCCGCCGCGCCGACGACGGCACCGACCTGCACCCCGGTCTGAACGTCGCCGCGTTCGCGGAGGAGACGGTGGTGGACGCCGGGTGCCTCCTGCCCGTCCCCGACGGCATCCCGCTCACCGACGCCGCCCTGCTCGGGTGCGCCGTCCTCACCGGCTACGGCGCCGTCCACCACTCGGCCAAGGTGCGCGAAGGCGAGACGGTCGCGGTCTTCGGCGTCGGGGGAGTGGGCCTCGCCGCGCTCCAGGCGGCCCGCATCGCGGGCGCGTCGAAGATCGTCGCGGTCGACGTGTCACCCGAGAAGGAGGAGCTGGCCCGCGCCGCCGGAGCCACCGACTACCTGATCGCCTCCGACACCACCGCCCGCGAGATCCGCGCCCTCACCGGCAAGCAGGGCGTCGACGTCGCCGTCGAGTGCGTCGGCCGGGCCGTCACCATCCGCACGGCCTGGGAGTCCACCCGGCGCGGCGGCCGCACCACGGTCGTCGGCATCGGCGGCAAGGACCAGCAGGTCACCTTCAACGCCCTGGAGATCTTCCACTGGGGCCGCACCCTGTCCGGCTGCGTCTACGGCAACGCCGACCCGGCCCGGGACCTGCCGGTACTGGCCGAACACGTCCGCGCCGGACGCCTGGACCTCGCCGCCCTGGTGACCGAGCGCATCGCCCTGGACGGCATCCCGGCGGCCTTCGAGAACATGCTGGCGGGCAAGGGCGGGCGGGCCCTCGTGGTGTTCTAGACGGGCCTGGCCTGGCTGGGCCGGCCGGGCCGCAACAGGCTCAGAAGCCGTTCGGCCTCACAGCCGTTCGGCCTCGCAGCCCTTCGGCCTCGCAGCCCTTCGGCCTCACAGCCGTTCGGCCTCACAGCCCTTCGGCCTCAGGCCCGGTCGGCGTCCTCGCGGCGCGGTCCCGGGGCGGTACCGGCCCGCTCCCGGGCCGCCCCCGCGCGCCTTCTCGACCGCGACACCGCCACGCCCGCCAGGCACAGCGCGCCGCCCGCCAGGGTGAGCGGCCCCGGCACCTCGCCGAGCGCCAGCCACGACATCAGGACGACGAGGGCGGGCACGGCGTACGTCGTGGCGCCCATACGGCCCGCGGTCGTACGGGCCAGCGCGTACGCCCATGTCGTGAACGCCAGCGCGGTCGGGAACACGCCCAGGTACACCATGTTGAGCGTCGCGGAGACGGGCGCGACGGCCGCCTCGCGCACCAGCTGCCCCGCGAAGGGCAGGCAGAGCACCGCCCCGACCAGGCACCCGAACGTCGTCACCTGGAGCGCGCTCGCGTGCCCCAGCGCGGGCTTCTGGGCGACCACCCCGCCCGCGTACGCCACGGCGGCCAGCAGACACAGCACCACCCCGAACAGCGAGGCACCGCCCTCACCGGACATCGACAGGCCCACGGTCACCGCGCCCGCGAACGACACCGCCATCCCCGCCAGCAGCCGCGGCGGCAGCGCGTCCCCGAGCAGCCGGGCGCCGAGCAGCGCGATGAGGATCGGGCCGACGTTCACCACGAGGGCGGCCGTGCCGGCGTCCACCCGCTGCTCGCCCCAGTTCAGGACGACCATGTAGAAGCCGAACCACAGCAGCCCCGACACCGCGATGCCCCGCCAGGCCGGCCGCGGCGGCAGCCCTTCGCGTCGCAGCAGCCAGAGCACCCCCAGCGTCAGCGCGCCCGACAGCAGCCGGCCGAGCGCCAGCGCTCCGGGCGAGTAGGCCTCGCCCGCACTGCGGATGGAGACGAAGGCGGAGGCCCACAGGACGACGGTGACCGTGGCGGCGGCCGCCGCGAGCGGGTCCGGACGGCGGGACGGGGTGGTGCTCATCATGCTCCTGGGGCCAGGGAAGGACGGATACGGGGACCGGCGGACTACGGACGAGGACGCGTGGACACCGGTGCCTCAGCGCAGGCACGCCGGATCGATGCCCAGCAGCTCCGACAGCGCCTCCTCACCCGCCGGCGTCACCTTCACCGCCCGCTCCGAGCCGATGCGTACGCACCAGCCCGTGTCCAGGGCGTGCCGGCACAGGGCCGCGCCCGCGACGCCCGCGAGATGCGGACGGCGTTCGGTCCAGTCGAGGCAGGCACGGGCCAGCGGCCGGCGACCGGTGGGCGCCAGGACGATCCCGGCGTACGCGAACCAGCCGAGGCCCGCGTCGGTGAGCGCGAAGCCGGTGTCCTGGCGCAGCAGCCCGCGCCCGGTGAGCGCGTCGGTGACCGTGATGCCGAGCCGCCCGGCGAGGTGGTCGTAGCAGGTGCGGCCCCGGGCCATCGCCGACCCGGCACCAGACGCCCGCAGCGTGCGCGGGCGCCGTGCCGCGGCCTCGGGCGCGACCTGCGCGGCCAGGTCCTCCACCAGCTGCGCGACCCGCTCGTCGGCCAGTCGCACGTACCGGTGCCGCCCCTGCCGCTCCTCGGCCAGCATTCCACCCGCGACGAGCTTGCCCAGGTGCTCACTGAGCGTGGAGGCGGCGACCCCCGCGTGCCGGGCCAGCTCACCGGCGGTCCACGCCCGCCCGTCGAGCAGCGCCAGCAGGCACGCGGCCCTGGTCTCGTCGGCGATCAGCCCGGCCAGCCGCGCCAGCCCGGGCGCCTCGGCGTCCCTCTCGGTCATGCGTCCCAGGATGCGGCACGCACGGTTCGGCGGGCGCCGAAGTGTCCTCAGGCGCCCTGTGTCACCTGGGCGTACTGCTGTGCCAGCCCGTCCAGCAGCGCAGTCAGCCCGGTCTCGAAGGCCCGCTCGTCGATCTTCTCCTGCTGCTCGGCCAGGAGATGGGCCTGCTGGAGGTGGGGATAGTCGGCGGGATCGTAGGCGCCGGCGTCGTCCACGAAGCCGCCGGCGAAGGAACCGAGCGCCGAGCCCATGATGAAGTAGCGCATCAGCGCGCCGATGGACGTGGCCTGGGCCGGGGGCCAGCCCGCCGCGACCATCGCGCCGTAGACGGCGTCCGCGAGGTGCAGCGCGGCCGGGCGGCGGCCGGGGCCGTGGGCCAGTACCGGGACGATGTTGGGGTGGTCGCGCAGGGCCGCCCGGTAGGAGACGGCCCAGTCGTGCAGCGCGGTCCGCCACTCCCGGCCGTCCTCGAACATCGACAGGTCGACCTGCGCGCTCACCGAGTCGGCGACCGCTTCGAGGATCTCGTCCTTGGTGCGGAAGTGGTTGTAGAGCGAGGGTCCGCTGACTCCCAGCTCCGCGGCGAGCCGGCGCGTGGAGACGGCCGCGAGGCCCTCCGCGTCCACCAGCGCGCGGGCCGTCGCGACGATCCGGTCGGTGCTGAGCAGGGGCTTGCGCGGTCGGGCCATGGCGCACATAGTAGGGCTGCGGCTGGAAACTAGCAGTGCTAATTTAAATGTCCGCCGTTCAAGATCTGTCTTTCTGTGGGGTGACTCGGCATGAACCTGGAGCTCAGCGAGGAGCAGAGCGCCGTACGGCAGCTCGCGCGGGACTTCGTCAAGCGCGAGATCGCCCCGCACGTCGTCGACTGGGACCGCGCCGAGGAGGTGGACCGGTCGATCGTGAAGAAGCTCGGCGAGGTCGGCTTCCTCGGCCTCACCGTCGACGAGGAGTACGGCGGCAGTGGCGGCGACCACCTCGCGTACTGCCTGGTGACGGAGGAACTGGGCCGCGGCGACAGCTCCGTGCGCGGCATCGTGTCCGTCTCCCTCGGGCTGGTCGCCAAGACCATCGCCGCCTGGGGCGACGAGGAGCAGAAGCGGCGCTGGCTGCCGGGCCTCACCTCCGGCGAGTACGTAGGCTGCTTCGGCCTCACCGAGCCCGGCACGGGATCGGACGCCGGGAACCTCTCCACCCGCGCGGTCCGCGACGGCGACGACTACGTCATCAACGGCACCAAGACGTTCATCACCAACGGCACCTGGGCCGACGTCGTACTGCTCTTCGCACGCTCCACGGACGCCCCCGGCCACAAGGGCGTCTCCGCCTTCCTCGTGCCCACCGACACGCCCGGGCTGACCCGACGCACCATCCACGGCAAGCTCGGCCTGCGTGGCCAGGCCACCGCCGAGCTGGCGCTTCAGGACGTCCGCGTTCCCGCCTCCGCCATGCTGGCCCCCGAGGGCAAGGGCTTCTCGGTCGCCATGTCGGCCCTCGCCAAGGGGCGGATGTCGGTCGCGGCCGGCTGTGTCGGCATAGCCCAGGCCGCCCTGGACGCGGCCGTGAAGTACGCGGGCGAGCGCGAGCAGTTCGGCAGGACCATCGCCCACCACCAGCTGGTGCAGGAGCTGCTCAGCGACATCGCCCTCGACGTGGACGCGGCCCGGCTGCTCACCTGGCGGGTCGCCGACCTGATCGACCGCGGGCAGCCCTTCACCGTCGAGTCCTCCAAGGCCAAACTGTTCGCCTCGGAGGCCGCCGTCCGCGCCGCCAACAACGCCCTCCAGGTCTTCGGCGGCTACGGCTACATCGACGAGTACCCGGCCGGAAAACTGCTGCGCGACGCCCGTGTGATGACCCTCTACGAGGGCACCAGCCAGATCCAGAAGCTGGTCATCGGGCGCGCGCTGACCGGGGTCTCGGCCTTCTGAACCCCGCCGGAACCGGAAGCTGTCTGAGTACGGGGACTGAGTACGCCGGCGGATGTGGCGGGGACCACATCCGCCGATCCTTGTTCCCATGAGTGACACACCGGTCAAGCAGCAGAGCACGGCGGCCTTCTACGGGCAGGCCGTGGCCTCGTTCGCGGTGGCGATGATCGCCACCGCCGTCGGCATCTACAACCTCCAGGCCGACGCCTGGGTACGCGCCTTCCTCGCGGTCGCCGTCCTGTACCTGGTCACCTCGGCCTTCACGCTGGCCAAGATCATCCGTGACCGTCAGGAGGTCGGGCAGCTCGTGAGCCGCGTCGACCAGGCCCGCCTGGACAAGCTCCTCTCCGAGCACGACCCTTTCGAGAAGCTGGGCTGACGTGCCGCGGACGCCGCCCCTAAGCGACCGCTCAGCTTCGGCGGTATGGTGGTGCTCCTGTCACCGAGAGGGGCGAACAAGCGATGAGTACGGCGGCCGAGACTACGGGCGGCGACACCGAGCCGTGGGAAGAGGTCACCCCGGACGCGGCCCGGCGGCTCCTGGTCGCCGCCGTGGAGGCCTTCGCCGAACGCGGCTACCACGCGACCACGACCCGCGACATCGCCGGGCGGGCCGGCATGAGTCCGGCCGCGCTCTACATCCACTACAAGACCAAGGAAGAGCTGCTCCACCGCATCAGCCGGATCGGCCACGACCGGGCGGTCGCCATCCTGCGGACGGCGGCCCGCGGTGAGGGCAGCGCCACCGAGCGGCTCGCCGACGCCGTGAGCTCCTTCGTACGGTGGCACGCCGGACGGCGTACGACCGCGCGGGTGGTGCAGTACGAGCTGGACGCGCTCGGCCCCGGGGCCCGCGACGAGATCCTCGCGCTGCGCCGGCAGTGCGACGCCGAGGTGCGCGGCATCATCGACGACGGTGTGACGTCGGGCGAGTTCGACGTGCCGGACGTGAAGGGCACGACGCTGGCCGTGCTGTCGCTCTGCATCGACGTGGCCCGCTGGTTCAACGTGAACGGCCCCCGGACGCCCGACGAGGTCGGCGCGCTCTACGCCGACCTCGTCCTGCGGATGGTGGGAGCCGAGGCGTCCGGCGCCGCTCAGAGGTAGTAGCGGGAGACCGACTCGGCGACGCACACCGGCTTGTCGCCGCCCTCGCGCTCCACGGTGAAGGCGACGGCCACCTGGATCCCTCCCTTGACGTCCTCGACGCCCGTGATCGCCGCCGTGGCGCGCAGCCGCGAGCCGACCGGGACGGGGGAGGGGAAGCGGACCTTGTTGGTGCCGTAGTTGACGCCCATCTTCACGCCCTCGACCCTGATCAGCTGCGGTCCGAAGAGCGGGAGCAGCGACAGGGTCAGATAGCCGTGCGCGATGGTGGTGCCGAACGGGCCCGCGGCGGCCTTCTCCGGGTCCACGTGGATCCACTGGTGGTCGCCGGTCGCCTCCGCGAACAGGTCGATCCGCTTCTGGTCGACATCCAGCCAGTCGGTGTACCCCAGCTGCTCGCCCACCGCCGCCTTCACCTCGTCGGCGGATGTGAAGATCCTCGGCTCTGCCATGTCCCGGCCTTCCTGCTCGCTGTGCCTACTCGCCCGACCTGTACGCCATAACCTAAGCGACTGCTTAGCATGGTCGCCAGGAGGGCCCGTGTCAACGGACCGGAGGGCCATGAGGGTGAAGGGTCGGTAGGGTTCGCGGAGTGCCTCAGATTCCCGAGAAGATTCACGAGCTCACGGTCGGCCAGCTCGCCGCGCGCAGCGGCGCCGCCGTATCCGCCCTGCACTTCTACGAGTCCAAGGGCCTGATCACCAGCCGCCGCACCTCGGGCAACCAGCGCCGCTTCAGCCGTGACGCGCTGCGCCGGGTCGCCTTCGTGCGCGCCGCGCAGCGCGTCGGCATCCCGCTCGCCACGATCCGCGAGGCCCTCGCCGAGCTGCCGGAGGAGCGCACGCCCACCGAGGACGACTGGGCCCGGCTCTCCGAGTCCTGGCGCTCCGAACTGGACGAGCGCATCAAGCAGCTGAACCGGCTGCGCGACCATCTCACCGACTGCATCGGCTGCGGCTGCCTGTCCCTGGACACCTGCGTGCTGTCCAACCCCGACGACGTCTTCGGCGAACGGCTCACCGGTTCCCGCCTGCTGGTGGAGCGCCGCGACCCCACCACCCGCCGCGGGCGCGCGAGCCGTGCGCGCGACCCGGAGCCGGAGCCGCAGTGCTGCGACTGACGGCCCGGTGACCCGGCCCGAGAACCGACCCCCGGACAACGGCCCTGACC
>NZ_JBIRNE010000011.1:78143-270517 GCF_044331465.1 Streptomyces sp. NPDC017225
TACCCCGGGCAACCGGCCCTGACCCCGGGCAACCGGCCCTGACCCCGGGCAACCGGCCCTGACCCCGGGCAACCGGCCCTGACCCCGGGCAACCGGCCCTGACCCCGGGCAACCGGACGGGCCCCCGACAACCGGACGGGCCCTTCGACCTGACCCCGCGTCACTTGCCACCCCGCCGGGCCACGGATCATTCCGTCAGGTGCGCCAGCGGCAGCGGCACCGGCTGTCGTCGGTGCCGCCACGGGCTCCGCTCACGCACACCCGCACCATCCCCCATGGTGCAGGGAGCCACTGACCACACCCGCCGGCCGGCTACGCCGACATCAGCAACCGTCCGCGCCGGGCGTCCGCCAGCGCGTCGGGGGTGAGGACGGGCCGCGGGACGAGGATTCCGCAGTCCGTGCAGACGGGCCCGGTCGAGGGCTCGTGGTCCAGGTCGTACGTCCAGACGAGGCGCTCCCCGTCGCACACCGGGCACACGGACCCCGGCTCGCGCTCCAGCGCGGAGATCAGGCCGCGCAGCACCTCCGCCAGCGGTCCGTCGGGATGGACCCGGGGGTCGTCGCACCAGGCGACACCGAAACCGCCCCAGGTCAGCCGGTGCCAGTCGTCCACGCTGCCCGGCCTGCGCAGCCCGTCGTGCTTCTCCTTCCTGCGCCGCTCGGCGAACCCGGCCTCGTAGGCCAGCCACACCGAGCGCGCCGCCTCCAGCTCCTCCAGTGCGGCCACGAGCCGCGCTGGGTCGGGAGAGCGGTCCTCGGGGCCGAACCCGGCCCGGGAACACAGATGGTCCCAGGTCGCCCTGTGTCCGTAAGGGGCGAACCGCTCAAGGCACTTGCGCAGCGAATAGCGCCGTAGCGCCAGGTCGCACCGTGGATCGCGGACCTGTCTCGCCAGACTCCGGAAACCGGCCATCGCCCTGCACCTCCGTCACACCTGCACCTGCACTTCGGTCACTTCGGCGTCGTCGTACGGACGTCGCCGAATAGACGTATCGACACGCGATTCGGCTCCATCCGATTTCCGATGCCCCTCATAAGCCGATCCACCCGCTCCAAAAAAAGTGACGCATGTTCATCTTCCAACTCGGAGATACCGGCGGTAACGTCCGGCCCACCCCCAGTCGGGAGGAGCTGCCATGCCACGGCGCACCCCACGCAACGCCCTTGACAGACTGAGAACTCCCCGCGGCTTCCACGGGTTCCTGAAGGGCGCGTCCGTATGCGTCCTCGTCGCCGGACTTCTGTCGCCGCTTTCCCCCGCGATGGCCGTGGGAACGGGCTTGACCTCGGAGAGAACCGCCGAAGCGGCCACCGAGAAGACCACGGAAAAGATCACCGAAAAGATCTCCGCTTCGGCGGCGAACGACCATTGCGGCGGCCAGTGTTCCGACATCCTGCCGCCCGGCCAGAACGGCAACGCCACCCTCGCCCAGATCCTCCTCAACCAGGCCTTCGGCACCCGGCCCGCCCACGCCGAGGACCAGCTCGGGCCCTACGCCGACCTCGCCACCGGCTATGAGGGCCTGACCAACGACAAGATCGACGACTTCTTCAACGACGCCTCCTTCGGCGTCCCCGAGGGCCAGGTCGCCTCCACCGTCCGCCCCGCCGGCCGCGGCGACGTGACCATCGTCCGCGACAAGAAGACCGGTGTGCCGCACATCACCGGCACCACCCGCTACGGCACCGAGTTCGGCGCCGGCTACGCGGCGGCCCAGGACCGGCTGTGGCTCATGGACCTCTTCCGGCACGTCGGACGAGGCCAGTTGACCGTTCCTATTCAGTGAGCAGGAGTGAGTCTTGGGCCCATTCCTGCCTACTGCGGACATCCCGAACGGTTTTGGGTGTCCTGGTCTCCCGCGTTCGCTCCGCGTCCGGTGGCACGGATCGTGTCCGTGGTCCGGGAACGCGGGGGCGGGATCCCTCACGCCCTGGGGTGTCCGGTGGGGCCTGGACGGTCCGATGCCCGCATCCATCGCTCTGGTGGGTGCGGGGCGGTGCCGTCCGACGCCGGACCGGAAACCCCTGGGCGCGTCGCCCGATCGCGATGCTCGCCGCATCGTGACGGGTCGTCCTACGAGTTTGGCTGGTGAGTGGTTTCTGCCAGTGCTGGGCGCCCCAGCGGGAGGTGTAGGCGGGGTCGACCGCGACGATGGTGATGCCGGTTGCGTCAGCCATGGAGGTCAGGCGGGCGCGTAGGCGGCCGGTGGGCATGCCGGAGACCAGCTGCCGGAACCGTTTCCTGCCGCCGTGCTTCTCCCGGGTGGTCTCGGCGGTGAAGTCCAAGTCCTCGACGGCGATCGCCTTCACGCCACAGGACCGGGCCCAGTGCAGGAGGCGGGTCAAGGCGTGGCGGACCTGCGCGTCCCGGTGCTCGGCCGTGCCGGTGAGGTCGTAGAAGAAGCGTCGGGGGTGTCCGGTGGGGTTGCCGTGGGTGTCCAGGCGCCAGGCGGCGAGGTGGTCGGCGTTCATGTCGACCCCGATCACGCCGTCGGCCAGCGCGGAGGTCAGCGGAATCGTCCGCGTCGCGGGGAGTTGCCAGGAGGCGGTGACGTACCAGCGGTCGCGGGCCGTGTCGTGGTGGATGCGGTAGGCGACGGCCCGGTTCGCTGCCGCCCGGTCGGCCCATTCCTGCCCGCGGTGCGCGTACCGGACCCGGCCGGTGAGGACGTACCGGCCGTGCGCCGCATTGGCCAGATGCTTAAGCGGGGCGGGGAGTCTGATGCTGACCTCACCGTCCGGGGTGATGCGGATGGTCTCGTTCCCGAACCGTTTCCCGCTCTCCCCGTCCGCCTGCAGAAACCAGCGCGCCGCCTCCCACCGCTCCCGCCACCGGTCCTCGGTGAGCCGGGCGTCGGGCAGGTGGTGCCGGGTGCGGGCCAGGTGCTTGCCGCCGCGTACGACGTGCACGGTCCCGGTCTTCCAGTCGACGCGTTCCCGTGTCAGCCGGTCCTCCAGGACGTGCAGTCGGCGGGCCTTGGCATGCCACTCCCGCCGACTGCGGTATCCACCCGGCGCCCGCTTGCTGCCCTTCGCGCCCACCGGCATCGACAGCCGCTGCCGGAGCGTACGCACCCCCGCCTCCAACGACTGGATGTGCGCGAGAGCGCAACGGCGGGCCAGCGCCCACTGATCGTGCGTGGCCTTGGTGACCGCACCCGCCCACCGGGCCGAGGACTGCGGTGTCAGTGCCCGCTTGCGCACCGCCCACGCCCCGGCGTCGTGGCCCAGGCCGTTACGGCAGCGCACCTTCAGGTCACGGGAGGCCAGCGTGCCCAGGTGCGCTCCCACCCGCCGCAGCACCTCCACGTCAGCGGCGGTCAGCTGCTTGAGCCGGGTACGGACCGCCACCCCCGACGGGCCCAGCGCGACGAACGGCGCCGCAAGCTCCCGCAGAACACCCACCCCACACCCCCCAACAGGCAGTCAAGCACTGACAAGCACTGGAAGCCCGCTCACCACACTCAACGAGCACATCCGTCAAAGGTCACGCATTCGACCCATGGACTCCCGTTCCCTCCAGCTACAACAGGGCCCAGGACCACCTCGCCCCGACCACACCCCGCACTCACTCAAACGCGCCAGAGCACACCCATGCGCAGTCAGAAGACCAACAGCTTCCAACCCCTTTCGCCGGCGGCGCTCCCGCCGACCAGGGACTGGAGCAGCAGATCTGGCGCAGCGCCCCGTGCGGCTGGCAGAACCGGCCGACCTACCAGCAGGTCGTGGAGTTCACGTCACACCGGTGACCGGCCGGTCACGCGGTCACCTGTAGAGGAGGTACTGGCGGCGCGTCCTGCGGAACGCCGCCAGTTCCGCCTCCCAGCCGCCCACCACCTCGTCGGTGTCCGCACCCGCGTCGATCATCGTGCGCACCCGCGCGGAGCCGGTGAGCTTGTCGATCCAGTGGTCCGACCGCCAGGCGAAACCGTCCCAGGTCCGCTTCGCGGTCACCAGGAGGGCGATGCCGGTGCGCACCGGGTCGAACGCGGCCCGGTCGTGCACATGGAGTTGCACACCGCCGACGGTCTTCCCCTGGAACTTGGAGAAGGTGGGCGCGAAGTACGCCTCCCTGAAGCGCACCCCGGGCAGGCCGAGGCCGTTCGCGGCGGCGGCCCAGCTCCCGTCGACGCCCTCGGCTCCGATCAGCTCGAACGGGCGGGTGGTGCCGCGCCCCTCCGACAGGTTCGTGCCCTCGAACAGACACGTGCCCGAGTAGACGAGGGCGCACTCCGGCGTCGGCATGTTCGGGCTCGGCGGCACCCAGGGCAGTCCGGAGGTGTCGAAGAACTCCGAGCGCTTCCAGCCGGACATGGTCACGGTCTCCAGCGGCACCGGCGACGTCAGGAACTCGCCGTTGAACAGCCGCGCCAGCTCGGCGACCGTCATGCCGTGCGCCTGCGCGATCGGCTGCCGGCCGACGAAGGTCGCGAACTCCTTGTGCAGGACCGGGCCGAGGGCCGCCCGCCCGGTCACCGGGTTCGGCCGGTCCAGGACCACGAACCGCCTGCCCGCGAGCCGGGCCGCCTCCATGCAGTCGAACAGCGTCCAGATGTACGTGTAGAAGCGCGCGCCGACGTCCTGGATGTCGAAGACGACGGTGTCCACACCGGACGCCGTGAAGATGTCCGCGAGCGGCTGCCCGCTCTTCAGGTACGTGTCGTAGACCGGCAGTCCGGTGGCGGGGTCGTCGTAGCGGCCCTCGGAGCCGCCCGCCTGCGCGGTGCCCCGGAAGCCGTGCTCGGGGCCGAAGACGGCGGTCAGGTCCACCCGGTCGTCGGCGTGCATGACGTCGACGAGGTGACGCACGTCCCGGGTGACGCCGGTCGGGTTGGTGACGACGCCGACCTTCTGCCCGTCGAGGAGGGCGTAGCCGTCGTCTGCGAGGTTCTCGAAGCCGGTGCGCGGCCGGCGGCCGCCGTGGCCCCCGGGCGCCGCCTGCGCCGTGCCGGTCGTGGCGGCGGTGGCGGCGGCGGTGGCGGCCGTCACCGCCGCCGTCGTGGCGAGCAGGGACCGTCTGGACAGCGTCATGCGGTGACCTCCGTGATCGCGGCGGGTGTCATGCGCACGCACGCTAACCCGCGCCCCCCGCCGCACGGAACGAGTCGAACCGCGGTTCGCCTCTTCCGTCGCACATACCGACTGGTTAGTCTGGCGCTGCAACGGGGAGCGAGCAGCGCCCGAGCCGTGTGTCGAAGGAGACCGATGGTGGAAGCCGTGCAGAACGCCGGAGTCGTCGTCACCGGGGCGGGAGGCGGCATCGGCGCCGCGCTGGCCCGCCGCTTCGCGGCCGAGGGCGCCCGGGTCGTCGTCAACGACCTGGACGCCGGCCGGGCCGGGGCCGTCGCCGACGAGATCGGCGGCATCGCGGTCCCGGGCGACGCCTCCGCGATCATCACCGAGGCCCGCGACGCGCTGGGCGGCACGGTCGACGTGTACTGCGCCAACGCGGGCGTCGCCTCCGGGGGCACGGAGGCCGCCGACGAGAACGTCTGGGCACTCGCCTGGGACGTCAACGTCATGGCACACGTACGCGCGGCACACGAACTGATCCCCGACTGGCTGGAGCGCGGCAGCGGCCGCTTCGTCTCCACCGTCTCGGCCGCCGGACTGCTCACCATGATCGGCGCCGCGCCCTACAGCGTCACCAAGCACGGCGCGTACGCCTTCGCCGAGTGGCTGTCCCTCACCTACCGCCACCGCGGGATCAAGGTCCACGCCATCTGCCCGCAGGGAGTGCGCACCGACATGCTCACCGCGAGCGGCAGCGCGGGCGAACTGGTGCTCCGGCCCACCGCGATCGAGCCGGGGGACGTCGCGGACGCCCTCTTCAAGGGCATCGACGAGGACCGCTTCCTGATCCTTCCGCACCCCGAGGTCGCCGAGTACTACCAGGCCCGTGCCGTCGAGCCCGACCGCTGGCTGCACGGCATGAACCGGCTCCAGCGGCAGTGGGAGGAGGCGACCGCCCGGTGACCGGCTCCCCTTACTCGGCCAAGCCCTGGCTGGACCTGCTGACCGACGCCCAGAAGGCCCCGCTCGACCCCGACGCCTCCCTGGTGCACGCCCTGCGCCGGGCCGCCGTCGAGGCCCCCGACCGCGCCTTCCTCGCCTACTTCGACGGCCGCCTCACCTACCGCGAGGTGGACGAGCTGAGCGACTCCGTCGCCGGTCACCTCGCCGCGCGCGGCCTGGAGCGCGGCGAGCGGGTCGCGGTCCTGTTGCAGAACTCCCCGCACTTCGTGCTCGCCGTCCTCGGCGCCTGGAAGGCGGGCGCGGTCGTCGTCCCCGTCAACCCCATGTACAAGTCGGGGGAGGTCGGCCACGTCCTCGGGGACGGCGAGGTGGCCGCGCTGATCTGCTCCGACCGGGCCTGGGAGTCGTACCTGCGCGAGACGGCGGCCCACTCGCCGGTGCGGATCGTGCTCACGGGGTGCGAGCTGGACTTCCAGACCCGCCAGGACACGCGCGTACTGGACTTCGAGCGGCCGCCCGCGGCCACCGACGCCGACGACCTCGCGGAAGCGGCCCGCGCCGGACACGAGGCCCCGGCCGGCCGTGACCCCGAGCCCGGCGACACCGCGCTCATCAGCTACACCTCGGGCACCAGCGGCACACCCAAGGGCGCCACCAACACGCACCGCAACATCATGTACAACGCCGAGCGGCAACGCACCGGACTCGGCCTGCCCGACGCTCCGGTCTACTTCGCGCTGGCGCCGCTGTTCCACATCACCGGCATGGTCTGCGAGCTCGGCGCCTGCCTGAACAGCGTGGGCACGCTCGTCCTGGCGTACCGCTTCGAGACGGGCGTCGTGCTCGACGCCTTCGCCGAGCACCGGCCCCACTACACCGTCGGCCCGGCCACCGCCTTCATGGCGCTGGCCGCCCACCCGTCCGTCACGCGCGAGCACTTCGCCTCCTTCGCGAACATCTCCTCCGGCGGAGCCCCGCTGCCGCCCGCCCTGGTGGAGAAGTTCCGCGCGGGCTTCGGGCCGTACATCCGCAACGGCTACGGACTCACCGAGTGCACCGCCCCCTGCGCGTCCGTCCCGCCGCACCTGGAGGCGCCCGTCGACCCGGTCTCCGGGACCCTCGCCGTCGGCGTGCCCGGGCCCGAGAGCGTCGTCCGGATCGTCGACGAGCAGGGCGCGGAGGTGCCCTTCGGGGAACAGGGCGAGATCGTCGTCGGCGGCCCGCAGGTCGTCCCCGGCTACTGGCGGCGCCCCGACGCCACCGCCGAGACCTTCCCCGGCGGCGAACTGCGCACCGGCGACATCGGCTTCATGGACGCCCAGGGGTGGCTCTACGTCGTCGACCGCAAGAAGGACATGATCAACGCCTCCGGGTTCAAGGTCTGGCCGCGCGAGGTCGAGGACGTCCTCTACACCCACCCGGCGGTGCGCGAGGCCGCCGTCGTCGGCGTGCCCGACGGGTACCGCGGAGAGACCGTCAAGGCGTACATCAGCCTCCGTCCGGGTGCCGTGACGGACCCGGACGCACTCGCCGCGTACTGCGAGGAGAGACTGGCCGCGTACAAGTACCCGCGCCAGGTGGAGATCCTGCCCGACCTGCCGAAGACGGCGAGTGGGAAGATCCTCCGTCGGGAACTGCGTTCCCGTACGCACCAGGACGGACAGTGAACGGACACTGAAAACGGAAAGGCAGGTGACGGCAGTGCCCAGGACCACGGACGGGGACGGCACTCCGGTGCCGCAGCGGCTCCTGGCCGCCGCCACCCGGCTCTTCGCGGAGCAGGGCTACGACCGCACCTCGGTACAGGAGATCGTGGAGGCGGCCGGCGTCACCAAGGGAGCGCTGTACCACTATTTCGGCTCCAAGGACGACCTGCTGCACGAGGTCTACGCGCGCGTGCTGCGCCTCCAGCAGGAACGCCTGGACGCCTTCGCGGACTCCGGCGAGCCGGTCGAGAGGCGGGTGCGGGACGCGGCGGCCGACGTCGTCGTCACCACCATCGACAATCTCGACGACGCGTCGATCTTCTTCCGCTCCATGCACCAGCTGAGCCCGGAGAAGAACAAGCAGGTGCGCGCGGAGCGCCGGCGCTACCACGAGCGCTTCCGGGCGCTCATCGAGGAGGGCCAGCAGGCCGGCGTCTTCACCAAGGAGACACCGGCCGACCTGGTGGTGGACTACCACTTCGGTTCCATCCACCACCTGTCCACCTGGTACCGGCCCAACGGCCCGCTCAGCCCGCAGGAGGTCGCCGACCACCTGGCCGACCTGCTGCTGCGCGCACTGCGCCCGTGAGGAGACGCCCCCCGGGCCCGGGGGGCGCCCTTCGAGCGCGGGTACTTCTCCGGTCTACAGGTACTTCTTGAGCTCCCGGCGCGCCAGCGAGCGCTGGTGGACCTCGTCCGGGCCGTCGGCGATCATCAGGGTCCGGGCACCCGCGTAGAGCTCGGCCAGCGGGAAGTCCTGGCTCACACCGCCCGCGCCGTGCAGCTGGATCGCCCGGTCGATGATGTCGACCACCGCGCGGGGCGTGGCGATCTTGATGGCCTGGATCTCGGTGTGCGCGCCCCGGTTGCCGACGGTGTCCATCAGCCAGGCGGTCTTGAGTACGAGGAGCCGCAACTGCTCGACGGTGACCCGTGCGTCCGCGATCCAGTTGTGGACCACGCCCTGCTGGGCCAGCGACTTGCCGAACGCGTCGCGGGAGACCGCCCGCCGGCACATCAGCTCGATCGCCCGCTCGGCCATGCCGATCAGCCGCATGCAGTGGTGGATACGGCCCGGACCGAGGCGGGCCTGGGCGATGGCGAAGCCGCCGCCCTCCTCGCCGATCAGGTTCGACACCGGCACGCGCGCGTGGTCGAAGGTCACCTCGGCGTGACCGCCGTGGTAGTGGTCCTCGTAGCCGAAGACCTGCATGGCCCGGTCGACGGTGACGCCGGGCGTGTCGCGGGGGACCAGCACCATGGACTGCTGGCGGCGGATGTCCTCGCCGTCCGGATCGGTCTTGCCCATCACGATGAAGATCCGGCAGTCCGGGTTCATCGCCCCCGAGATGTACCACTTGCGGCCGGTGATGACGTACTCGTCGCCGTCGCGCTCGATGCGCGTGGTGATGTTCGTGGCGTCCGACGAGGCCACGTCCGGCTCGGTCATCGCGAACGCCGAGCGGATCTCACCGGCGAGCAGCGGCTGGAGCCACTGCTTCTTCTGCGCCTCGTCGGCGAACTGGGCCAGCACCTCCATGTTCCCGGTGTCGGGCGCCGCGCAGTTCGTCGCGGTGGGCGCCAGCTGCGGGCTGCGGCCGGTGATCTCGGCGAGCGGCGCGTACTGGAGGTTGGTGAGACCCGCGCCGTGCTCGGCGTCGGGCAGGAAGAGGTTCCACAGGCCCTGGCGACGCGCCTCGGCCTTCAGGTCCTCCACGACCTGCGGGGTGTCCCAGGGGGAGGCGAGGCGGGCGCGCTGCTCGTGGGCGACCTGCTCGGCGGGGTGGACGTGCTCGTCCATGAAGGCGAGCAGCTTGGCGCGGAGTTCCTCGGTGCGTGCGTCGTACGCGAAGTCCATGGCGGATCAGCCTTCCTGAAGGGTGGTCAGGCCGTGCTCGATGAAGACGGGGACGAGGTCGCCGATGCGGTCGAAGCCGCGGCCGACCGTCTGGCCCAGCGTGTAGCGGTAGTGGATGCCCTCCAGGATCACGGCGAGCTTGAACCAGGCGAACGCCGTGTACCAGGCGACGGCGGACACGTCGCGCCCCGAGCGTGCGGCGTACCGCTCGATCAGCTCGGAGGGCGCGGGGTGGCCCGGGGCCTGCGCCGTGGTGGAGACAGGCGAGTCGGGCATGCCGAGCGGGCTGCTGTACATCACCAGCAGGCCCAGGTCGGTGAGGGGATCGCCGAGGGTGGACATCTCCCAGTCGAGGACGGCCCTGATCTCGTCGTGTTCGCCGCCGATCAGGACGTTGTCGAGGCGGTAGTCGCCGTGCACGACGGTCGGGGCGGGGGAGCGGGGCAGCTCCCGGCCGAGGGTGGAGTGCAGCTCGTCGATGCCGGCCAGGTCGCGGTCGCGGGAGGCGTCCAGCTGTTTGGCCCAGCGCCGCAGCTGCCGGTCCAGGAAGCCCTCGGGACGCCCGAAGTCCGCCAGGCCCACCTCGGCGGGGTCCACCGCGTGCAGCTCGACGAGCGTGTCGGCCAGGTTCAGCACGGCCGCCCGGGTGCGCTCGGGGCCGAGCGGGGCGAGCTGTTCGGCGGTGCGGTACGGGGTGCCCTCGACGAACTCCATGACGTAGAAGGGCGAGCCGATGACCTCCTCGTCCTCGCAGAGGAGGACGGGACGCGGCACCGGTACGTCCGTCGGGTGCAGGGCGCTGATGACGCGGTGCTCGCGCTTCATGTCGTGCGCGGTGGCCAGGACATGGCCGAGCGGGGGGCGTCGTACGACCCAGTGGGCGCTGCCGTCCGAGACCGCGTAGGTGAGGTTCGACCGTCCGCCCTCGATCAGCCGGCCGGACAGCGCGCCGGTCACCAGGCCGGGCCGCTCGTGGTCGAGCAGGCCGCGCAACCGGTCGAGATCGAGTCCGGGCGGGTGGTCGGGGCTCATCGTCGCTCCTACGGGCAGGTGACAGTACCCGAGTCATGATGCCGACCAGTCGGTATGCCGTCCAGTAGGGGGACGGAACGTGATCCGTGCCACGACGGACCGACAGCTCCCGGCGCCGGAGCGCGGGGAGCTGTCGCGGGGAAGCGTGGGGAGGGGATTCGGGGGAGGCGCGGAGGAGGTGCGGGGGCGGGGTGCGCTTGTGGGGGGTGTGGAGGTGTGTGGGGTCAGTGGTCGTCCCAGTGACCCTCGTGCGCGGCGTGCCGGTGGCCGTCGTGGAGGTAGTCGACGTGGTCGCCGTGGCGCACGCGCGCGTGTCCGCAGCCCTCGCCGTGGCGGTGGTCGTGACTCTCGTGCGCGGTGTGCCCCGAGGGCTCGCACTCGTCCCAGTGGCCGCTGTGCTCGCGGTGCAGGTGGCCGTCGTGCGCGTAGTCGAGGTGGTCACCGTGGGGCACCTCGGCGTGGCCGCACTGTGGGCCGTGGGCGTGGTCGTGGGCGGTGTGTTCCTGATGGAGAGTGGTCATGAAGCTCACCTTAACGGCGCATATCCGGACATTCAGCTTGTGTGGTGGCCGGGTACCCCGGAGGGGCGGAACCATGAAGGCGATCCGTCACGCCCGGGGGCCGGCCCCGCGCGTCTTGGAGGACGCTAGAGGACGAGGAACGCGCCGCACACCGCCAGCGCCACCGTGCACAGGGCTGCCGCCGTCGCGCACGGCGGGGTCAGGGCGCGGGGCCTGTTCGCCGAGGCGAGGGTGCGGATGCGGTCGTGGGCGAGGGCCAGGAAGGCCAGCCAGAGGCCACAGCACAGGGCGGTGATGACGACCGTGGCGGGGGTCGCGCCGCCGTGCAGCGCGGTCTTCCCGGCGAGTACGGCGACGACGGTGCCGGACAGGGTCGTGCGGCGCCAGGCGAGCCGGGTGCGTTCGGGCTGGAGTCCGGGGTCGCGGTCGGGCGGGCCGGCGTCCGCGTCCTCACCCGCGTGTGCGTCGGCGCCCACGCTCAGCCCTCCCAGCCGACGAGGACCATGACGACCATCGCCACGGCGACCACGGCGACGACCAGGCTGAGCAGGGCCGGGAAACGGGAGACGGGGAGGTCCTCGCCGCGGCGCATGGCCCGCTCGCAGCGCACCCAGTGGTTCACGGCGCGCAGCGAGCACAGGACACCGGCCGCGAGCAGCGCGAGCGCGAGCCCCACCCGCCAGCCCCAGCGCAGGTCGGGCAGGAACTGGTCCACCGCGAACCCGCCGCCGATCAGGGCGAGGGCGGTGCGCAGCCAGGCCAGGAAGGTGCGCTCGTTCGCCAGCGAGAACCGGTAGTCGGGGGTGTCGCCCTCCCGCCGGATCTCCCCGGGCGCGAACCAGAGCCGGGCGTTCCGTACGAATTCGATCACCCGGGGACCCTACCGGGCGGGGGTGCGATGCCCACGGCGGCCCGGGTGGGACCGGACGTGCGTCCCGCGGCCCCGGCCCGGGGCATGCGTCCTGCGGCCCCGGTGGGAAAAAGGGACGTCACCCCCGCCAAGCCCGCAGCCGCGCGTACGCCGTCAACCCGTCCGGCACCCACTCCCACTCCCCGAGCCGTCGCTCCAGCTCCGCCTCCGTGAGGAACCCGTGCCACGCCACCTCCTCCACCTGGGGCGCGACCGGCCCCTCGCAGCGGACCTCGTAGACCGCCGACCACCAGGTCCGCCCGGCGCCGTCGTCGTACAGGAACTTGAAGAGGTACTCCGGGCGCGGCAGCCCCGCCGCCCCCAGTTCCTCCTCCGCCTCCCGCAGCGCGGCGTCGTCGTAGGACTCGCCCGCGCCCACCACCCCGCCGACGAACATGTCGTACAAGGAGGGGAACACCAGCTTCGTCGGCGTGCGGCGGTGGACGAAGACGCGTCCCTGTGGGTCCCGGGCCCACACGAACACGCAGCGGTGGCGCAGCCCCCGGGCGTACGCGTCGCCTCGCCGGGCCTGCCCGGTGACGCGGTCGTTCTCGTCGACGATGTCGAGGATCTCGTCAGCAGCGCTCATCCGCCCATCCAAGCAGCGGCGGCCCGCTCGCCGCCGCCGCAGGTCCCGCGCGTGCCCGCTGACTCGGCGGCCACCGGCTCAGCGCCGTCGCGGGCCGTGCGCACGCTCCGCTCGCGCGGCGGCCGCCCGCTCAGCGCCGTTGCAGGTCGTGCGCACGCCCGCCCACTCCCGTCCCCTGTGGCATCGCCGGATGCAGGCCCAGCAGGACGATGCCCGCCACCACCGCCGCGAGCCCGCCCGCCTCCCACGCCAGTGCCCCGGCGTCGGTCCGCAGCCGGTCGCCGAGGAAGCCGACCCCGCAGGCGATGCCCGCGAGCGGCTGGGCCGCCGTCAGGGCGGGCAGCGACCTGCGCAACGGCGCCGTCTCGAAAGCGCTCTGGACCAGGATCAGGCCGGTGACGCCGAGCACCACGACCGCGTACGGCTGCCAGCCGGTCAGCAGTTCCGTCGGGCCGCCCGCCAGGAAGCGCCGGCCGCTGACCCGGGTCAGCGCGTCCTGCACCCCGTACACCAGCCCGGCGGCCACGGCCAGCAGCGTCGGTCCCCAGGTCAGCCGGCAACGCCCGGCGCCCGCCGTGAGCAGGACGGACAGGCCCAGCATCCCCCCGACGATCAGCCAGTGCCGTACCGGGTCGGTCACCGCGCTGCCGCCCCGCGGCTCGCCCGCCACGATGAACGCGGTGACCCCGCCCGCGAGCAGCACGAGACCGGCCCAGCCCTGGCGACCGAGCCGCTGCCGGGACTGCACGCGGGAGAGGGCCAGGGCGAAGAGGAGGTTCGTGGCCAGCAGGGGCTCGACGAGAGTGAGCTCGCCGCCGCCCAGCGCGAGGGCGCCCAGCACCATGCCGGCCACCATCAGCGCCATGCCGGCCAGCCAGCGCGGCACCCGCACGAGGTCCAGCAGGAGGCGGGGAGAGAGGAAGTCGCCCAGCGGAGCGCGCTGGGCCGCGTTCTGCTGGAGGACGAAACCGAAGCCCAGACAGCACGCGGCGCTCACGGCGAGAACCAGAACCAGAACCGACACGCTGCGTACCTCGATCGTCAGTCGGGTCACGGGTGCGTAGGGGCCGACTCTAGCCGCGACGGGTGTGGCCCGCGGGGCGAGCGCCGCATCCGGGTGGCGGGGTGGGGGGAGTGCGACGGCCCGTGGCAAGTTCCGTCGCTGACACGTGAGTTGACGCGTGTAACGGGTCTCCGGGCCTTGACGGAAAGCGTTGGCTGCCGGTTTGCTGTGCGTGATCAGTTCATGGCAATCCGGCTACGACGACCTAGCGCGTCGCGTGAGGAAGTTCCCGCGGTGTCCCCACCTCCGCCTCCCCTCGGCCGCGCTCGCAAACGCGCGGTCCAGGCCTTCGACGACGCCCTCGACGACGCCGAACTCATCACAGCCCGACTCGCGTTGGCCCAGGGGCGGTGGCAGTCCGCCCGCTCCCTGCTGGTCCACACGGGTGACGACTGGGACCGCCGCGGGCACCGGGTGACGGTCCTCGCCAAGGAGCCCTACTGCGCCGCCTGGGCCCGCGAGTGGCTGCTCGCCGAACCCGAGTCCGCCGACGCGTCGGTACTGCTCGCCCTC
Organism: Streptomyces sp. NPDC017225; assembly: GCF_044331465.1. Classification (NCBI taxonomy): domain Bacteria; kingdom Bacillati; phylum Actinomycetota; class Actinomycetes; order Kitasatosporales; family Streptomycetaceae; genus Streptomyces; species Streptomyces sp. NPDC017225. Next base: position 92,314 of record NZ_JBIRNE010000011.1, read on the forward strand.
GCCCTGGTCCGGCGGGCCCTGCGCGGCAAGGAGAAGCCCGCCCCGGTCCGGGAGACGTGCCGGAACGCCGCCGCACTCGCCCCGGACGATCCCACACCCTGGCTCGGGCTCCTCCTGCTGGAGCGTTCGCTGGGGGCCGACGACGAGGTCGTCCGGGTCTTCGACCAGGTGCGTGGGCGGCACCCCGACCACCATCACGCCCATCAGCTGATGGTGGCCCGGCTCGCCGAGCGCGGCGGCGGTCCCGACCCGCTGCACGAGGTGTACGACTTCGCCAACTGGGCCGCCGAGCAGGCCCCCGCCGACTCCCCGCTGGCCATCCTCCCGGTCGTCGCGCACGCCGAGCGCTACCGCGTCCTGGCCGCCGCCGGGCACGAGTCCGCCGACCCGAACGCCTCCGGCCACTGGGCCGGCCGCCGCGCCCGGCTGGTGATGAAGGCGGCCTTCGACTGGTGGCTGGAGTGGGAGCAGGACGACCATCCCCGTCGGCTGATCGACCTCAACTTCCTCGCCCACGCGAAGTCCTGCGAGGGCCGGGGCGCCGAGGCCGCCGCCCTCTTCCACCGCATCGGCGAGCACGCCACGCCCGCCCCGTGGTCGTACCCGGACCGCGCCCCGTACCCCGCCTTCCGCGCCGCTCGCGCCAGCGCGCTCGGCACGCCCTGACACCCTCGATCGACTCACTGGAACTGGATTCACGGATTCACGGACGCACTCGACGCACTCGACGCACTCGGCTCACTCGACCAGCACGGCGAACTCGACGAACGCGACGTACAGGAAAGAAGGACGTCCTCCGATGACCACGGGCAGTTCGCGCACGAGCGGACCCAAGAGCGACGGCGGCATCAGCACCTTCAAGGGGCAGGAGCGGGCGCTGCGCGCCGACCGGCTGGGTACGGGGGGTCTGCTCCTGTCCGTCCTCGCCGCCACCGCCCCCCTCATGGTGGTCGCCGGGGTCATGCCCACCACCTTCGCGGTGATGGGCATCGTCGGACAGCCGCTGCTCTTCGTGCTGCTGGGCGTGGTGCTGATCCTCTTCAGCGTCGGTTACGCCGAGATGAGCCGGCACGTCCACAACGCGGGCGCCTTCTACGCGTACATCTCCCGCGGGCTCGGCGGCACCGCCGGCGCGAGTGCCGCCATGGTCGCCCTGGTCGCCTACAACGCCCTCCAGGTCGGCATCTACGGCATCTTCGGCTTCGAGGTCTCCGGACTCCTCGCCACCTACGCCGACCTGGAGGTCGCCTGGTGGATACCGGCGCTGCTGGCCGTGCTCGCGGTCGGCACGCTGGGCCGGCTGAAGATCGACGTCAACGCGCGCGTACTGGGCGTGCTGCTGCTCATCGAGGTCGTGCTGGTCGTCGTGTTCGACATCGCCGCCGTCACCGACCCGGGCGCGCAGGGACTGTCGCTGCACGCCTTCGACCCGGACACCCTGACGGGGGCGGGCGTCGGGACCGCGCTGTGCTTCTGCATCGCCGCCTTCCTCGGCTTCGAGCAGGCGCCCGTCTACGCCGAGGAGACCAGCCGGCCGCACGTACTCGTGCCGCGTGTCATGTTCCTCGCGGTGGGCGGGGTGGCGGTCTTCTTCGCGCTCAGCAGCTGGGCGCTGACCGTGGCCACCGGACCCGACCGGATCGTCGGCACCGCGCGGGAACACAGCGCCGGGCTCCTGTTCTCCCTCACCGAGTCCCGGCTCGGCGGCACCTTCACCGACGTCCTGCACATCCTGTTCGTGACCGGCATGTTCGCCGCCCTGCTCAGCTTCCACAACGTCGTCGCCCGGTACGCCTTCGCCATGGGACGCGAGGGGCTGCTGCCCGCCGCCTTCGGGCGCACCAGCGGCTCCAGCGGCGCGCCCGGCACCGGCTCGCTGCTCCAGACCGCCGTGTCCGCGGTCGTGGTCGTCGGCTTCGCGATCGCCGACGACAAGCCCAACGGCGACCCGACCGAGCCCGTCCTCCACCTGTTCACCTGGGGCGGCAACATCGGTGCCCTCGGCGTGATCGTGCTGATGGCCGCGGCCTCGTTCTCCGTCGTCACCTTCTTCGTACGGCGGGGCGCCGCCGGTGCCCAGGGCGTGCGGCTGGCCACCTCCACCGTCGCGGGCGTCGCCCTGCTGGTGATCGCCGGTTACACGGTCAAGGACTTCGACGTCCTAGTCGGCGCCGGTCCCGACTCCGCCCTGAGCTGGATGCTGCCCGGCATCATCGGCCTCGCCGCGATCGCCGGCCTGGTGCAGGGTCTGCTCCTGCGCTCCCGCGCGCCCGAGCGGCACGCCCGCATCGGCCAGGGCAACGAGGCGTTCCAGCTGGACAAGGCGGCGTCCTCCTGAGCCTCACGGGGAGGAGGACCCGGACGCGGACGCCGGGGACGTGAGCGGGTCCGGGGCGGCGAGCACGAAGGCGCCCTCGCGGGCCGGCTCCGTCCCGCCGTACCGGACACGCACGTCGACCTGCGTCCCCGGGGCGGCGGACACGGCGGGGACGGTGACGGTGAGGCGCAGGTGGTCGAGCCCCCGCGCCGGCAGTGAGGTGAGAGGGCCCGGCACGCTCACCCCGCCGACAAGGACGCCGCCGTCCCGCAGCAGCTCGGCGTGGTCGAAGTACGTGCCGCGCAGCTCGATCGAGATGGGGTCGCCGGGCCGGGCGACCCCCTGGGGTCCCGCGTCCACCGAGGCGATGCCGTAGTCGCACGCCGGGGCGCCGTCCGGAGCCGCCCCGAGCCGCACCGTGGCGCCGGGATGCCGCCGGTGGAACTCCAGCAGGCCGGTCAGTACGTCGTAGGCGGCGTCGTTCTTGCCGCCGTCCAGGCGCCCGGCCGGCTCCGCGTGGTCGCGGGCCGCCGTCTCCCAGCTGCCGCCCCGGCCCTGCGCCGCCAGACAGCCGTTCGCCAGACCGCGCGGCAACCGCCAGTCGGCGGTCGGCGCGACCACGGGGACGGCGCGCAGGACGTCCCCGCGGCCGGTGGCGGGTGCGCGGAGCCGGGTAGTAGAGGCTCCGCGGATCCGGTACGGCGTCCGTGTCGGGTGAGACGGGGCCCGGCGGGAGCCGGGCGGGGGCGGCGAGGGGCCGCGCGCCGTGGTCCTTCGCCGGCGGCTCAGGGCCGGGGGGTGGAGGGCGTGACGGCGGCGGGGGACGAGAGTGGTGCCGGCGCCGGGCTTTCGGCTCGTGGTACGCCCACCGGGCCGCCGCTGCCGTCCGGCCGCCATGAAGGGACGGCCGCGGACGGTTCCGCTTCGCACGGCGTGCCGCCCGGGCCGCCGTTCGACGCTCCGCCCGCCACGCTCACGTCCCGGTCGCCGCGCGGCGGACCGGAGCCGTCGGCGACACAGGAGGCCACCACCACCGCCACCGTCCCGGTGAGGCACAGCCCCGCGATCCGCGTGCCGAGCGAAACCCCCATGACGCCCCCCGACGTGACCAGGTCCCCGGACACGCACCGGGGGCCTTCCATCATCCGGGCGCACGCCCTGACGCGGAAGTGCCGGGAAAGTGCCGGGGAGCGGTGACGCGCGCGGACCCGGGCCGTGGCCGGCCCGGGTCCGTCGAGGTGAAAGCCGTACGGCTATATGACCAGTGACAGCAGCAGGACCAGAGCCCCCGCGACCACCGAGATGATCGTCTCCATCACGGACCAGGTCTTGATGGTCTGCCCGACGTTCAGCCCGAAGTACTCCTTCACCAGCCAGAAGCCGGCGTCGTTGACGTGGCTGAAGAAGAGCGAACCGGCACCGATGGCCAGGACCAGCAGGGCCGCGTGCGTGGTCGACATGTCGGCCGCGAGCGGCGCGACCAGACCGGCCGCCGAGACGGTCGCCACGGTCGCCGAACCGGTCGCCAGCCGGATCGCCACCGCGATCAGCCAGGCCAGCAGCAGCGCCGGAATCGACCAGTCCTCGGAGATCTGCAGGATCATCTCGCCCACGCCGGAGTCGATCAGCGTCTGCTTGAAGCCGCCGCCCGCGCCGACGATCAGCAGGATGCCCGCGATGGGCGCCAGGCCCGTCTCGACCAGACCGGAGAGGCGGTCCTTGCCGAACCCGGCCGGACGCAGCAGCGTGAAGATGCCGACGATCACGGAGGCGAGCAGGGCGATCAGCGGGTTGCCGATCACGTCGAAGGTGCGCTGGACCACGTTCTCCGGGTCGTCGATGATGATGTCGACGAGCGCCTTGGCCAGCATCAGCACGACCGGCAGCAGGATCGTGGCCAGGGTGGCGCCGAAGCCGGGGCGCTTCTCCAGGTCCTCGGACGCGCGCTGCGGGATCATGCGGTCGGGGGCCGGGACGTCCACCCAGCGGGCCGCGTACTTCGAGAACAGCGGACCGGCGATGATCACCGTCGGGATGGCGATCAGGACACCCAGCGCGAGCGTCACACCGAGGTTGGCGCCGACCGCGTCGATCGCGACCAGCGGGCCGGGGTGCGGCGGGACCAGACCGTGCATCACGGACAGACCGGCCAGCGCCGGGATGCCGATGCGCATCAGGGAGTAGTTGCCGCGCTTGGCGACCATCAGGACGACCGGGATCAGCAGGACGATGCCGACCTCGAAGAACAGTGGCAGGCCGATGACGGAGGCGATCAGCACCATCGTCCACGGCATCGACCGCGGGGTCGCCTTGGCGAGGATGGTGTCCACGATCTGGTCGGCGCCGCCGGAGTCGGCGAGCATCTTGCCGAGGATCGCGCCGAGCGCGATCAGGACGCCCACACCCGCGACGGTGGAGCCCAGTCCGCTGGTGAAGCTGGTGATGACCTTGTCCAGCGGCGCCCCGGCGAACGCGCCGAGCGCCAGCGACCCGATGGTCAGCGACAGGAAGGCATGCAGCTTGAACTTGGTGATGAGCAGGACGATGACGGCGATGCCCAGGAGCACGGCGATGCCCAGCTGGGCATGGCCGGCCGAGGTGATCGGCTCGACTGTGTCCGCTGCCAGCACCTCGACGCTGAGTCTGGTCACGGTGGATCCCTTGCGTAATGGGGGGTTGGGGGGAGGACGGGGCCGTGTCCGCGGACGGCGGCACGACCCCGGGGGAGGGAGTGAGGGAAGGGGGAGCTACTGGACCGGCTCGGGGAGATCCTTCAGGGCGTTCGCCGCCCGTGCGGCGATCTCCTCCGGGGCTCCGGCGACGTCCACCGCGACTCCCGCCTCGTCCGGCTCCAGCGGCTGGAGCGTGGCGAACTGGGAGTCGAGCAGGGCCGTCGGCATGAAGTGCCCCTGCCGTTGCGACATCCGGTCCTCGATCAGCTCGCGGCTGCCCGTGAGGTGCACGAAGACGACCCCCGGAGCGGCGGCCCTCAGCCGGTCACGGTAGGACCGCTTCAGCGCCGAACTGCTCACTACCCCGCCGAGCCCCGCCCGCCCGTGCGCCCAGCCGCCGATGGCGTCCAGCCAGGGCCCGCGGTCCTCGTCGGTGAGCGGGGTGCCGGCCGTCATCTTGGCGATGTTGGCCGGCGGGTGGAAGTCGTCGCCCTCGGCGTAGGGAACGCCGAGCCGGGCCGCGAGCAGGGGACCGATGGTGGTCTTCCCGGTGCCCGCTACGCCCATGACCACGACGACGTGGGGGGTATGCAGTTGCTGCATCGCACTCTCGCTGTCTGCTGTCTTCGTCGACACGTGATGTCGACGTAACTGAAACCCATTAGGTACGACGAATTCAAGAGGGTGTGACATATAAGTCTGACTTTTTGTTCCCGTGACGCGCCCCGTACGCTGAGTGCATGAGCACACCGGGTCGAGGGCTGCACGGCCACGTACTGGACACCCTCGGCCCCGCGATCACGGCGGGCGAGTACCCTGCGGGCAGCGTTCTGCGCACGGACGAGCTGGCACAGCGTTTCGAGGTCTCGCGCTCCGTGATGCGGGAGGCGGTCCGCGTACTGGAGTCCATGCACCTGGTCGAGTCGCGCCGTCGTGTGGGCGTGACCGTCCTGCCCGAGTGCGAGTGGAACGTCTACGACCCGCAGGTCATCCGCTGGCGCCTGGCCGGCGCCGAACGCCCGCGGCAGCTGCGCTCCCTGACCGTCCTGCGCTCGGCCGTCGAACCGGTGGCGGCGGGCCTGGCGGCACGGCTCGCCACGCCGGAGCAGTGCGCCGAGCTGACCGAGTGCGCGCTCGGCATGGTCGCCAACTCCAGCGGCCACCAGCTGGAGCAGTACCTCTTCCACGACGTCGCCTTCCACCGCGTCATCCTGACCGCCTCCGGCAACGAGATGTTCGCCCGCCTCGGCGGCGTCGTCGCCGAGGTCCTGGCCGGCCGCACCCACCACGACGTGATGTTCGAGGACCCCGACCCGGCCGCCGTCACCCTGCACGTGCAGGTCGCCGAGGCGGTCCGCGCGCGGGACGCCGAGCGCGCCGAGCGGCTGACCCGGGAGATCACGGTCGGGGCGCTGCAGGAGCTGGACATCCTGGCGCCGTAGCGCGCGGACGGGGGTCTGGGCGGAGGGCTGGACGGGGGTCTACGTGAGGAACTCCCCGTCGACGTACACCCACGCCCCGCCGGCCCGCTCGAACCGGCTCCGCTCGTGCAGCGAACCGCCGCGGTAGGACGCCCGGAAGGTCACGGTCCCGGCGGAGTGGAAGGCGGAGCCGTCGGTCGTGGCCAGGATCTCCAGACCGGTCCACCGCGTCCCGGGGTCGAGGTCGAGACGCTCGGGGCGCGTCCTCGGATGCCACGTCCGCAGCAGATAGCCCGCGTCCAGACGCCCGAAGGCGCTGTAACGCGAGCGCATGAGGGCCTCGGCGGTCGGCGCGGAGGCTTCCCCCGCGTGGAAACGGCCGCAGCACCTCTCGTACGGGTCGGGCAGTCCGCAGGGGCAGGAAGGGGTGGTCATGGCGGCCATTGTGCCCGCTCCGGTTTCCGTTGTGCCCGCTCCGGTTTCCGTCCGGAAAAGCAGAAGACCCCTGCTCGGCAGGGGTCTCAACTGGTGTCCGAGGGGGGACTTGAACCCCCACGCCCGATAAAGGGCACTAGCACCTCAAGCTAGCGCGTCTGCCATTCCGCCACCCGGACAAGGTGTCTGTCGCGCGGGGTTTTGCCCTTGGCGACGACGTAAACATTACCAGGCTTTCCGGGGTGGCCGATCACCCCCTCCTTGGGTCCGGACGGCCGGAGGGGGAGGATGAGGGAGACCCACCAGCAGTGACAGCGGGAGGAACCACGTGAGCGACTCGGGCACGGCCAGGAGCGTCACCGGCGAGGACGAGGTCGTCGACCTCTGCCGCGAGCTGATCCGGATCGACACCAGCAACTACGGCGACCACTCGGGTCCGGGCGAGCGCAAGGCGGCCGAGTACGTCGCCGAGAAGCTCGCCGAGGTGGGGCTCGAACCGCGGATCTTCGAGTCCCACCCCGGACGCGCCTCCACGGTGGCCCGCATCGAGGGCGAGGACCCGTCCCGGCCCGCGCTGCTCATCCACGGCCACACCGACGTCGTCCCGGCCAACGCGGACGACTGGACCCACCACCCCTTCTCCGGCGAGATCGCGGACGGCTGCGTGTGGGGGCGCGGCGCGGTCGACATGAAGGACATGGACGCGATGACGCTGGCGGTCGTCCGCGACCGGCTGCGCACCGGACGCAAGCCCCCGCGCGACATCGTGCTGGCGTTCCTCGCGGACGAGGAGGCCGGCGGGACGTACGGGGCCAAGCACCTGGTGCGCGAGCACCCGGAGCTGTTCGAGGGCGTCAGCGAGGCGATCGGCGAGGTCGGCGGGTTCTCCTTCACGGTCAACGAGAAGCTGCGGCTCTACCTCGTCGAGACCGCCGAGAAGGGCATGCACTGGATGCGGCTCACCGTCGACGGCACGGCCGGGCACGGCTCGATGACCAACGACGACAACGCGATCACCGAGCTGTGCGAGGCCGTGGCGCGGCTCGGCCGGCACAAGTGGCCGGTCAGGGTCACCAAGACCGTGCGGGCCTTCCTGGACGAGCTCTCCGACGCGCTCGGCACCGAACTCGACCCCGAGAACATGGACGAGACCCTCGCCAAGCTCGGCGGCATCGCCCGCATGATCGGCACCACACTGCGCAACTCGGCGGCGCCCACCCAGCTCGGCGCCGGCTACAAGGTCAACGTCATCCCCGGCCAGGCCACCGCCCACGTCGACGGGCGCTTCCTGCCCGGCTACGAGGAGGAGTTCCTCGCCGACCTCGACCGCGTCCTCGGCCCGCGCGTGCGGCGCGAGGACGTGCACGCCGACAAGGCGCTGGAGACCGACTTCGACGGCCGGCTCGTCGACGCCATGCAGACCGCCCTGCGCGCCGAGGACCCGATCGCTCGGGCGGTGCCCTACATGCTCTCCGGCGGCACCGACGCCAAGTCCTTCGACGACCTCGGCATCCGCTGCTTCGGCTTCGCGCCGCTCAAGCTGCCGCCGGAGCTGGACTTCGCGGGCATGTTCCACGGGGTGGACGAGCGGGTGCCGGTGGAGGGGCTCCAGTTCGGCGTGCGGGTCCTCGACCGCTTCATCGACGCGTCCTGACGCGTCCACTGAAACGCGACTCCCGCACGCGCCGGTATTCGGCCGGGCGTGCGGGGGCCGACCGGGAAGAGTGAATGTGCTCATAAGCTCGTAGCCTCATTAGTTCCTCCTCGTTACAGGTGATGCGATCAGCAAGCTGGGATCGCGTTTGCCAACTAGGAGGAACAATGCTCAAGAAGGTCGTCGCCGCCGCGGCTGCTACCGGTGGTCTGGTTCTCGCGGGTGCGGGCATGGCCGTCGCCGACTCCGGTGCCCAGGGTGCCGCCGTGCACTCGCCCGGCGTCCTTTCCGGCAACGTCGTTCAGGCGCCCATCCACGTCCCGGTGAACGTCTGCGGCAACACGATCTCCGTGATCGGTCTGCTGAACCCCGCCTTCGGCAACGTCTGCGTCAACAAGTGACGTTGTGCCTCGCCCCGTGAGGGCCTGAGTCCGTCGGCCCCGGAGCGCACGCCATGCGCTCCGGGGCCGACGGACTTCTGAGGGCCTTCGGGGGTCGGGACGACGGCAACGTCGGAAATCTCAGCGTTCTCGCTGCTACGGGACTAGGCAAGGCAGGGATTCAGGAAATGCGACAGGTCACCCGCAAGGGCCTGATGACGATGGCGGCGGCCACCGGCGTGATCGCCGCCGCGGGCGGCGCCGCCCACGCGGACTCGGGTGCGTACGGCTCGAGTTCGGGTTCGCCCGGCGTACTGTCCGGCAACACGGTGCAGGTACCGGTGCATGTGCCGGTGAACGTCTGCGGCAACACGGTCGACGTCATCGGCGTCCTCAACCCGGCGATGGGCAACTCCTGCGCCAACCAGGGCGGCGACGCGTCCGACGGGTACGGCGACTCCAAGGGCGGGGGCGGCTCGCACGGAGGCTCGCACGCGGACGGGCACGCGACGGACTCACCCGGCGTCGCCTCCGGCAACCACGTCGAGGTGCCGGTCCACGTACCGGTGAACGTGTGCGGCAACAGCGTCGACGTCGTCGGCGTCCTCAACCCGGCCACCGGCAACGACTGCGCCAACGGGGACGGCGGAGACCACTCCACGCCGCCCGGCGGAGGTCACGAGACGCCTCCCGGGGAGCCGGGCGATCCCGGTGAGCCGGGTGACCCCGGTGAGCCCGGAGACCCGGGTGAGCCTGGCGACCCCGGCACTCCGGACACCCCGCCGGGCTCGGGTGACGAGACGCCGGGCGACTCCTCGCACGTCACCCCGCCGGACACCCGGACCGCCGCCCAGCCCGGGGACGACGCGCGGCTCGCCGAGACCGGCAGTGGCCTGCCGCTGGGCCTCGCGCTGCCGGTGGGCGCGGGTGCGCTGCTCGCGGGCACGGTGCTCTACCGCAAGGCACGCGCCTCGGCGTGACGCGAGGGGCCGGCACGACAGCGGGTTCGGTACGACAGTGGGCCCCGCACCGGCGGGGCCCGCTCCGTCTCCGTCACCCGCGTCCGGTCGAGCCCGGTCACCGGCTCACCAGGTCGCGCGTACCTGGCGGATGATCCGCCGCCGCAGCCGCACTTTGCGGCTGCCGTCGCGCAGCAGGCTCAGGCGGTACAACTCCCAGTGTCCGTACTCGGCGTGGTCGGTCAGCAGACGTGTCGTCTCCTTGCGGGAAACCCCGCGCGGCAGGTACACGTCGACAAATTCGTATTCCGGCATCGCATCTATTGTGCGGGCTGGGGCCCGGTACGGATAGCGTCTGCACTATGTCTGATGCTGCGCAGCCCACCGCTGCCGAGGTACGCGCCGCCGCCGAGGCGGTCAAGACCGCGCTCGACCGCCACCTGGCCGCGGTCGAACGCCGGTCGGGGGAGGACGACCCGGCCGTCTACGACGCGTTCAACCAGCTGGCCGCGGCCGCGGAGGCGTACGACGAACTGCTCTACGACCGTTACGACGAGGTCACTCCCTTCGAGATTCCCGGCGCGGACGACTCGCTGCCGCCGTACACGGGCCCCGATGAACCCAACGCGCTGAGCGTCCTGATCCGCCGCGACTACGCCGTGGCCGAGCCGCAGCGGCTGATGGTCCAGGCCCGGCGGGTCGAGGCGGCGGACGACGAGGGGGCGGGCATCGAGGCCTCCGGCACGGTTCACGGTGCGCTCGGCCTGCTGTTCGGCGAGTTCGAGGCGGACGAGATCGCTTCCCGGCACAAGGAGTTCGGTCTGGAGGAGGGCGACTCCACGCTCTGGGTGACGGCCGCGGACGAGGCCGCCGAACCCGGCGAGTGGCTGGAGGCACCCTTCGAACAGGCCGATCCGCAACGGGTGGTCTGCCGCTTCGACGTCAGCGCCGTGTTCGACGACGAGTTCGACGACGGCCTCGAGGACGACGAGGACGACGACGAGGCCGGCGCCGGTGACGTGGAGGAGCTGGAGGAACTGGAGGAGTTGGAGGAGCTGGAGGAAGACCTAGACACGGATCTGGACGAGGACGTTGACGAGGACGACGACCGGGACGAGGACGGGGAGCCGGTGCGGCCGGAGGCGAATCGCTGAGCGGTGCCGGTGAGCGGCGGTTCGGTGTGTGGCGTAGCTGAGCGGCGGCGTTCGGACCGGCAGGTCGACAGGCACGGCGGCGGGGGGGGGGGGGGGGGGGGGGGGGGGGGCCCCCCCCCCCCCCCCCCCCCCCCCCGTCTCCCCGGGTGTCCGGGGCGGGCTACGGGGTGCGGCCCGAGGTCAGTCGGCCACCGGGACCTGCGGCGCCAGCAGCACCGGCAACCGGGTCGTGCGTGGCTTCGCCGGGATCTCGGCCACGGCACGGGGCAGCGCCTGCTCCACGCCGTGCACCACGGACAGATGGCGCGCGGCCCGGCCGAACGCCGTGTAGACCCAGGGGCGGCTGAGGGTCTGCGCGGCGTCGCCGGGCAGGACCACCACCACCGCGGGCCACCGGCCGCCCGCCGCCTGATGGGCGGTCAGCGCCCACCCGTGGCGTACGGACTGCTCCACGCGCTCCTTCGGTACGACGACGGCCCCGCCCGCGCACGACAGGTGCAGCCCGTCGGCGTCGGCCTTCACCACCCGGCCCGGCAGCGTACGGCCCGGCGCGGGGGAGTGGACGACACGGTCGCCGGGGTCGAAGCCGCCGAAGCGGCCGGGGCCCGGGTTCAGCCGCTCCTTCAGTGCCGCGTTGAGTACCCGGGTGCCCGCGGCGCCGCCGTGGCCCGTGGTGATCACCTGGGTCTCCTCTGCGGGGACCCCGATCGCGCGCGGCACCGAGTCCGCGACGAGCTGGACGGTGCGATGCACCGCCTCACCGGCGTCCCGCACCGGCACGATCACGACCTCCTTGCCGGGGGCCTCCACCTGGCCCAGCTCGCCGATGCCGATGCCGGAGACCAGTTCGCCGAGCGGGCCGGGGTCCGGACGCCGCGAGGCGATCTGCGGGCAGACCCGCGCCGCCAGCAGATCGGCGAAGACCCGCCCGGGGCCCACGGACCACAGCACCGCCGGGTCCCCCGCGAGCACCAGGCGAGCCCCGTCCGGCAGCGACTCCGCCAGCAGGGCGCCCGCCTCGACGTCCAGCTGCGGCGCGTCGAGCACGACGAGCAGGTCGAGGTCCAGCGCACCGTCCGCGTCCCGGCCCGGCCCCTCGGCCCCGGTCAGCAGCCCGGTCAAGGTGGCGACGCCGGAGGGACCCGCCGGTACGGCCCCGTCATCGTCAGGGGAGGTGGAGACCCGCCCCGAGCCGTCCGGGGCTGAGAGGTCCGGGGCCGTGGAGTCCGGGGCCGTGGAGGCCGCTGGGCGGGTGCCGGACGAGGGGTCGCCCAGCAGGGCGGCGAAGCGGTCGCGGCCGAGGGGACCGGGCGCGGCGGCCCAGGCGCGCAGGCCAAGGGCGTGCGCGGCGTGCAGCAGGGCCGCCGGTTCGGCCAGGGCACTCTCCCCGCCGGTGTGCAGGACCAGCCCGTGCTCCGCGACGGCACGGATCAGGTCGGCGGCGGAGCCTCGCGCGCCGGCGGCGGCCTGCTCCCAGTCCGCCGCCGAACCGTCCTGCTTCGGTGCCGAGCCGACCAGCCGGGCCAGACCGTCGGCGAGGCTCTCCTCGGCGAGCGCGTACCGCTCCAGACCGACCAGGACGCGGACCGGGCGCTCCTCGCCCTCGTCCGTGCCCTCCGTGTCCTGCGCACCCTCCGTCCCGCCGGACGCGTCCGGCGCGTTGGCCGGGCGGACGCCGGTCTCCTCCAGCGCGTCCTGGAAGGCCAGCGCCTCGCCCTCGGCGAGCGTGCTCTGTACGGCGGCGTCGGGGTCCGGGACGCCCCGCTGGGCCAGCGTGGCCGTGAGCCGCGACAGCTCCAGGGCCGTGTGACCGGCCAGGGCCGCCTGCTCCAGCAGCCACACCGTGATCGCACGGCCGCGGCGCTCGTCGTCCGGGCCGCACGCCGTGCCGAGAAGCGCCCGCGCGAACCCGTCGGCCTGCTCCGGCCGCACCCCGCCGACGCGGAGCAGCTGCCAGGGGTCCGCCCGCAGTGCTTCCTGGGCGCCCTCGCCGAGGAGCGCGGCGGTCTGCGGAGCGAGTGCCTCGGGGGCGCCGCCCTCGGTCAGTACCCGCCGCACGGCCTCGACGGTCTCCGGCGCGGGTCCCGCGGGCCCGGTGACCGTCCCGGCCGGCACCGGCTGTGGCTGTCGTACCGGCTCCGGGGCGGGGCGGCGCGGTGCGGGGGTGGGGTCACCGAAGACCGTGGCCGCGGGCTTCTCGCCGCTCTCCACGGCCCGCACGGCGGCGAGCAGATCGGCCGCCGTGCCGCTGAGCTTGGTCCCGGCGCCGATCGGCGCCTGCTTCTCGGCCTTCCGCCGCTCGATCCGCTCCCGCACGAGCCGCTGGGCGGCCAGCTCGGCCTCGGCCTCGGACACCTGTCCCGCCGCACCGTCGCCGTCGGCGCCGTCACCGCCTGCCTGTCCGCCCTCCCCGGCGGCGGCCTCCCCGGTGGCGGCCCCGGCGACGGCGGCCTCGGCGCCGGGAGCCCGGTCGTCGGCCGGCACCCCGTCCTCGGCGGCGTCCGGCTCGGCCTCGTTCGCGGTGCCCGGGGTCTGAGGCCCGGCGTCCACGGCGTCCACGGCGTCCGCGGTGTCCTCAGAGGCGGGCTCGGGCTCCGTGCTCACAGCGTGCTCCAGTCGTGATCGGGATAGCGGTGCACGGGCGCCGACACGTCGTCGAGAGCCCGGCAGATCTCGTCAGGAAGACTAAGGGTCTCCACTGACAACGCCGCCGTGAGCTGCCGCGCGTTGCGCGCGCCGACGACCGGGGCCACCACGCCGGGCCGGTCGCGGACCCAGGCCAGCGCCACCTGGAGCGGGGTCACCGCGAGCCCGTCCGCCGCTGTCGCCACCGCGTCCACGATGTGGCCGGCCGTGTCGTCGAGGTAGGGCGCGACGAACGGGGCCAGGTGCTCGGAGGCGCCGCGCGAGTCCGACGGCGTCGCCTCCTCGCGGTACTTGCCGGTGAGGACGCCGCGGCCCAGCGGCGAAGAGGGCAGCAGACCGATCCCCAGGTCGAGGGCGGCCGGCAGCACCTCGCGCTCGATGCCGCGCTGGAGCAGCGAGTACTCCATCTGCGTGCTCGCCAGCCGGTTCCGCACGCCCGGCGCCGCCAGCTGCCAGGTCGCGGCCTTGGCCAGCTGCCAGCCGCAGAAGTTGGAGGCCCCCGCGTACCGGGCACGGCCGCTGCTCACCGCCACGTCGAGGGCGTGCAGGGTCTCCTCCAGCGGCGTGTGCGGGTCGAAGGCGTGCAGATGCCACACGTCGACGTGGTCCGTGCCGAGGCGGGCCAGCGAGGCGTCCAGCGCGGAGAGCAGATGGGCGCGCGAACCGTCGAAGCGGCGGTCGGGATCCGGCACGCTGCCGGCCTTCGTCGAGATCACCAGGTCCCGGCGCGGCACCAGACGCTCCATGAGCCGCCCGAGCAGGTACTCGGACTCCCCGTCGCCGTACACGTCCGCCGTGTCGACGAGGGTCCCGCCCGCTTCCCAGAAGGTCTTCAAGAGGTCCGCGGCGTCGTGCTCGTCCGTGTCCCGGCCCCAGGTCAGGGTGCCGAGACCGATGCGGGACACGCGCAGGCCGGTGCGGCCGAGATGCCTCTGCTCCATGAACGCCGACATTACTGGCCACGGCTTGCGCTGTGGGGGCCTGTGGACAACCGGGTTCCCACGCTAAGGTCGGGGCACCAGAGACGTTACTGATCAGTAAGGGGAATCGGCCATGCAGCTCGGGATCAACCTCGGCTACTGGGGTGCCGGAATGGACGCGGACAACCTGGCCGTCGCCCAGGAGGCCGACCGCCTCGGTTACGCCGTGTGCTGGGCCGCCGAGGCCTACGGCTCCGACGCCGCCACCGTGCTCACCTGGGTCGCCGCCCAGACCGAGCGCATCGACGTGGGTTCGGCCATCTTCCAGATCCCGGCCCGCCAGCCCGCGATGACCGCGATGACGGCCGCCACGCTGGACTCCCTCTCGAAGGGCCGTTTCCGCCTCGGCCTCGGCGTCTCCGGCCCGCAGGTCTCCGAGGGCTGGTACGGCGTCAAGTTCGACAAGCCGCTCGCCCGCACCCGCGAGTACGTCGAGATCGTGCGCAAGGCGATGACCCGCGAGCGGCTGTCGTACGAGGGACAGCACTGGACGCTGCCGCTGCCCGGCGGCCCCGGCAAGCCGATCAAGCTGACCGTGCACCCGCAGCGCGAGCACATCCCGCTCTACGTCGCCGCGATCGGCCCGAAGAACCTCGAACAGACCGGTGAGATCGCCGACGGCGCCCTGCTCATCTTCCCGTCCGCCGACCACCTGGAGGACACCGCGATCCGGCACCTGCGCGCCGGACGCGAGAAGGCCGGGAAGACCCTCGACGGCTTCGACGTCTGCCCGACCCTGCCGCTGGCCCTCGGCGAAGACAAGGACGTCACGACGCTCGCCGACACCTTCCGGCCCTACACCGCGCTCTACGTCGGCGGCATGGGCAGCCGCAAGCAGAACTTCTACAACCAGCTGGCCCAGCGCATGGGGTACGAGGCGGAGGCCGCCGAGATCCAGGACAAGTACCTGTCCGGCGACAAGCAGGGCGCCGGCGCCGCCGTACCGCACGACCTGATCGACCGGACGACGCTGCTCGGTTCCGTCGACCGGATCGCGGACCGGATGAAGGCCTACGCCGCCGCCGGTGTCACCACGCTGACGCTCGCCCCCGCGGGCTTCACGCTCGACGAGCGGATCGCCGCGCTCCGCGCCGGCACCGAAGCCCTCGAGCGCGCCGGACTGGCCTAGGGGGCCTGTCTGGGGGCCCGGTAGCTTTCTGCGGCCGTGGTGGGGGCTCGGGGGGTCTTCCCCGCCACGGCCGTCACGGAGAACAACGCTCCCGCGCGCGAGTGGTTACGCCTCCTCGTGTCCCCGCCCGTCCTTCTTCTGGCTGAGTTGGCCGCCGCACCTGTTGCCGAGCCCCCTCTCCCGCACTTGACTCGTACTTCGCGAAGTACGCGGAGTACGCGGACCCGCGAAACCCCGCGGAGGCAGAGAGGTGCCAGCGATGCTTTCGGCCAAGAGTCTGTTCCAGGAGATCCTCGACAACGACGAGTCGTTCCGTCTCTTCTGCTCCATCGCGGCCGGCGGCGAGTCGCAGGGCGGCTGGGAGAACGCGCGCATCGCGGCGCTGGTTCCGGAGAGCGAGCGCGCCCTCGCCCCCAAGATCACCCGGCACGGCGCGGACGAGGACAAGCACGGACGGATCTTCAACGCCCTGCTGAAGAAGCGCGGTCTCGACCCCGTGGAGGTGCCCCCCGAGACCGACTACACCATGCTCCTGGAGCGGCGCGGCATCGGTCTCTCCCACGAGAGGCTCCAGGCGGACCAGCCCCTCACGGTCCGGGACATCATCACCTACCTCGCGCACAGCAGGGTCACCGAGCAGCGCGCGGCCGAACAGATGGCGATGCTCCTCAAGTACTTCGCGGACCACCCGGACCTGGGCCGGGCCGTCCGGATGATCTCGGCCGACGAGGACAACCACCTCGCCTACTCCCACGAGGAACTGCTGCGCTACGCCGCGGCCGGGCACGGCCGGTACATCCGGCGGACGCTGCGCGAGTGCGCGCTCGCCGAGATCCGCGTCCACCGCGACGTCAGCCTCGCGGTGATGGCCCGCATGGGGCGCCTCCTGGGCTGGTCACGCACCAGGTCGGCGACGCTCGCGGCGGGCATCCACGCGATGTACGCCTACGAGCGACTGGCCGGCCGGCGCCGCATGGTCACCCTGCGGCCACCGCGACGGCGCGACGCCCTCGGCGGACCCGCCGCCGCGGCCCCCGAGGTCGCCTGACGACGCCGGCCCCTCCCGCGGATCCGCGGCCGGCCCCGTTGGCCGGTCTACAGCCAGCCCCGGCGCTTGAACAGCCGGAACAACAGCACCTCCAGAGCGGCCATCACCACGATCACCGCCGGGTAGCCCCACTCCCAGTGCAGCTCCGGCATGTGGTCGAAGTTCATGCCGTAGACCCCCGCGAGCATCGTGGGTACCGCCGCCATGGCCGCCCACGCGGAGATCTTCCGCATGTCGTCGTTCTGCCGGACGCCGGTCTGAGCCAGGTGGGCCGAAAGGATGTCGGAGACCAGCCGGTCCAGGCCCTCCACCGACTCGTTCACCCGCGTGAGGTGGTCGCTCACGTCACGGAAGAACGGCCGCGCCCGGTCGTCCACGAACGGCACGCCGGCGCCGAACGCCCCCGTACCGGCCAGCCGGGCCAGCGGCGGCGCCAGCGGACCCGTCGCCCGGCGGAACTCCAGGACCTGCCGCTTGAAGGTGTAGATCCGGGACGCGGTGTGCCGGGAGCCGCCACCGTCCGGCGAGAAGACCTCCGCCTCCAGCTCCTCCAGGTCGTTCTGCAGCTCGACCGCCACCTCCAGGTAGTGGTCGACGGCGGCGTCCGCTATCGCGTACAGCACCGCGGTGGGCCCGTTGCCGAGCAGTTCGGGCTCGTGCTCCAGACGCTGTCGTACGGCCTTCAGCGGGGCGCCCTCGCCGTGCCGGACGACCACCACGAACGCGTCGCCCAGGAAGATCATGAGCTCGCCGGTGGAGACGGCGTCGCTCTCCGGCTCGTACACCACCGGCTTGAGGACGGCGAAGAGCGAGTCCTCGTACACCTCCAGTTTGGGCCGCTGGTGGGCCTTGAGCGCGTCCTCCACCGCCAGCGGGTGCAGCCCGAACTCCTGGGTGACCAGGTCGAACTCCTCCTCCGTCGGCTCGTGCAGCCCGATCCAGACGAAGGCGCCGGCGGTCCGCGCCTCGCCGAGCGCGTCGGAGAGGTCCTCGGGCCCGTCCGTGCGGCGCCCGTCCCGGTAGATGGCACAGTCGACGATCACCGAACGCATTCTCCCCTCACCCCGGTGCCCGCGCACCGCGCCGTATGCCTACCCTGTGCGCATGCCCACGCTGATCCTGGTCAGGCACGGACGTTCCACCGCCAACACCGAGGGGCTGCTCGCCGGCTGGACGCCCGGCGTCGCCCTCGACGAACGCGGGGCCGCACAGGCCGCCGCGCTGCCCGGCCGGCTCGCCGCCCTGCCGCTCTCCGAGGTCGTCACCAGCCCGCTGCAGCGCTGCCAGGAGACGATCCGCCCCCTGCTCGACGCCCGGCCCGAGCTGAAGGCGCACACCGACGAACGGATCGGAGAGTGCCACTACGGCGACTGGTCCGGCCGCAAGCTCGCCGAACTGGCGGACGAGCCCTTGATGGAGGTGGTCCAGGCGCACCCCTCCGCCGCGGCGTTCCCCGGCGGCGAGTCGATGCGCGCGATGCAGACCCGCGCCGCCGAGGCGGTACGCGAGTGGAACGCGCGCGTGGAGCGCGACCACGGCCCCGACGCCGTCTACCTGATGTGCTCCCACGGCGACATCATCAAGTCCCTCGTCGCGGAGGCCCTCGGCCTGCATCTCGACCTCTTCCAGCGGATCTCCGTCGAGCCCTGCTCCGTCACCGCGATCCGCTACACCCGGTTGCGCCCCTTCCTGGTCCGTCTCGGCGACACCGGAGACTTCGCCTCCCTGGCCCCGCACGAGGAGCCCCCGGGCGACCGGGCCCCGGTCGGTGGTGGTGCGGGCGCACCGTGATCGTCGGCCGCAGTAGGGTGAGGCGGTCGCAGCAGTGCCCCCGCATTCCCGCTTTCGCCGCTTCCCCCGACTTCCATGGAGACAGGACGTGTCCCGTCAGGTGTTCCTCTACGACCAACCGGAACGTTTCGTGGCCGGTACGGTCGGGCTGCCCGGGCGCCGTACGTTCTTCCTCCAGGCCACCGCAGGCTCCCGGGTGACCAGCGTGGCCTTGGAGAAGACCCAGGTCGCCGCCCTCGCCGAGCGCATGGACGAACTCCTCGACGAGGTCGTACGGCGCAGCGGCGGCAGCACCGTCGTCCCCGCCATGGCTCCCACCGAGCCCGCCGACACCGCCCCGCTGGAAGCCCCCGTCGAGGAGGAGTTCAGGGTCGGCACCATGGCGCTGGCCTGGGACGGCGAGGACCAGCGCATGATCGTCGAGGCGCAGGCACTCGTGGAGCTGGAGGCCGAGTCCGAGGAGGACATGGCGGAGGCCGAGGAGCGGCTGCTCCAGGACGAGGAGAACGGCCCCCCGATGCTGCGGGTGCGGCTCACCGGCGCGCAGGCCAGGGCCTTCGCCAAGCGCGCCCTCGACGTCGTCAACGCCGGGCGGCCGCCGTGCCCGCTGTGCAGCCTCCCGCTCGACCCGGAAGGACACGTATGTCCGCGCCAGAACGGATACCGCCGCGGAGCGTGACCACCGACGTGGCGGCCGCCGAGTTGCTCGCGCTGGGCGAGCTGACCGTACGCGGACGCATCCGCGACGCCTCCAACGCGGCGCTGTACTGCACGGTGACGCACGAGGGACGCGAGGCCGCCTGCATCTACAAGCCGGTCGCCGGGGAGCGGCCCCTGTGGGACTTCCCCGACGGCGACCTCGCCCGGCGCGAGGTCGCCGCCTACGAGGTCTCCGAGGCGACCGGCTGGGGCCTCGTGCCGCCCACCGTGCTGCGCGACGGGCCGTACGGCGAGGGCATGTGCCAGCTGTGGATCGAGACGGCACCGGAGACGGAACTGCTCGCCCTGGTGGAGGACGAGGAGCCCGGCCCCGGCTGGAAGGCGGTCGCCTTCGCCGAGGTCGGCGAGGGCCGCACCGCGCTGCTCGTGCACGCCGACGACGAGCGGCTGCGCCGGCTCGCCGTCCTGGACGCCGTGATCAACAACGCCGACCGCAAGGGAGGCCATCTGCTGCCCTCGGCCGATGAACGGCTGTACGGCATCGACCACGGGGTGACCTTCCACACCGAGAACAAGCTGCGCACCCTGCTGTGGGGCTGGGCGGGCGACCCGCTCACCGGGGACGCCCTGGCGGTGCTCGACGCCCTCAGGCAGGCCCTGACGGACGACGGAGCCCTGGCCGTCCGGCTCGGCCCGCTCATCACCCCGGCCGAGCTCGATGCCACCCGCGCGCGCGTGGAGGCGTTGCTGGCCGCCGGCAAGCACCCCGAACCGAGCGGCGAGTGGCCGGCCATCCCCTGGCCGCCGGTGTAGCCACCCGGTGTCGCCCGGCCGGTACGACGGCCGGTGCAGCCAGTACGGCCGCATGCGGCGCCAGTACGGCGGGCCGGTGGTCCTGCACAGCGGGCGGTGCCGCGCAAGAGCGCCTTACCGGCCATCCGGACCGGTCCGGTTCGTGTACGGAACATCCGTCCGGTTAGGCTCATGACATGCATGCCTGGCCCGCTTCCGAGGTCCCCGCCCTGCCTGGTCAGGGCCGCGACCTGAGGATCCACGACACCGCGACCGGAGGCCTGGTCACTCTCGACCCCGGTCCCGTCGCCCGTATCTATGTCTGCGGCATCACGCCGTACGACGCCACCCACATGGGACACGCGGCGACCTACAACGCGTTCGATCTCGTGCAGCGCGTGTGGCTCGACACCAAGCGGCAGGTTCACTACGTCCAGAACGTCACCGACGTGGACGACCCGCTGCTGGAGCGGGCCGTGCGCGACGGCGTCGACTGGACCGCCCTCGCCGAGAAGGAGACCGCCCTCTTCCGCGAGGACATGACGGCGCTGCGGATGCTGCCGCCGCGGCACTACATAGGCGCCGTGGAGGCCATACCCGGCATCGTCCCGCTCGTAGAGCGGCTGCGGGACGGGGGCGCGGCGTACGAGCTCGAGGGCGACACCTACTTCTCCGTGGAGTCCGACCCCCACTTCGGCGGTGTCTCCCACCTCGACGCCGCCGCGATGCGACTGCTCTCCGCCGAGCGGGGCGGCGACCCGGACCGGCCGGGCAAGAAGAACCCGCTCGACCCGATGCTGTGGATGGCGGCCCGGGAGGGCGAGCCCAGCTGGGACGGCGGCTCCCTCGGCCGCGGACGACCCGGCTGGCACATCGAGTGCGTGGCCATCGCCCTCGACCACCTCGGCATGGGCTTCGACGTTCAGGGCGGCGGCTCCGACCTCGCCTTCCCGCACCACGAGATGGGCGCCTCGCACGCCCAGGCGCTCACCGGCGAGTTCCCCATGGCCAAGGCGTACGTCCACGCCGGCATGGTCGGTCTCGACGGCGAGAAGATGTCCAAGTCCAGGGGCAACCTGGTCTTCGTCTCGAAGCTGCGCGGCGAGGGCGTCGATCCGGCCGCCATCCGGCTCACGCTGCTCGCCCACCACTACCGCTCCGACTGGGAGTGGACCGACCAGGTGCTTCAGGACGCCCTCGCCCGGCTGGAGCGCTGGCGGGCGGCCGTCTCCCGGCCCGACGGCCCGTCCGCCGAGGCGCTCGTCGAGGAGATCCGCGAGGCCCTCGCGAACGACCTGGACTCCCCGGCCGCGCTCGACGCCGTCGACCGCTGGGCCGCGCTCCAGCAGGAGAGCGGCGGTACGGACATCGGGGCCCCCGGCGTCGTCTCCCGCGCGGTCGACGCGCTGCTGGGCGTAGCACTGTAGTCAGGGCGGACCACCAACAGGCGAACCACGCGGACAGGGGCCGCTTCCCGGCGGGAAGCGGCCCCTGTCTCGTCGGATCAGTCCTCCGACGACTCCTCGTCGTCCCCACTTGCCTTCGGCGGCCTCGGCGGACGGGCCCGGCCGCTGGGGTTGTCCCGCAGATACGGCGTCCCCGGCGTCCCCGGAGCGCCGTCCGTGCCGTCAGCCGTGGCGTGGCCACCCGGTCCGCCCGTCCCGCCGGGACCGGAGCCGTCCCGGCGCCGCAGGTACCGCTCGAACTCGCGGGCGATCGCCTCGCCCGACGCCTCCGGCAGCTCCGCGGTGTCCCGGGCCTCCTCCAGCGACTGGACGTACTCGGCGACCTCGCTGTCCTCGGCGGCCAGCTGGTCCACCCCCACCTGCCAGGCACGCGCGTCCTCGGGCAGCTCGCCCAGCGGGATGCGCACGCCGATCAGGTCCTCGAGCCGGTTCAGCAGGGCCAGCGTGGCCTTCGGGTTCGGCGGCTGCGACACGTAGTGCGGCACCGCGGCCCACAGCGACACGGCCGGTACGCCCGCGTGCGTGCACGCCTCCTGGAGGATGCCGACGATGCCCGTGGGCCCCTCGTACCTGGTCTCCTCCAGATCCATCCGCCGGGCCAGGTCGGCGTCCGACGTGGTCCCGCTGACCGGGACCGGACGGGTGTGCGGGGTGTCGCCCAGCAGGGCGCCCAGGACGACCACCAGCTCGACGCCCAGCTCGTGGGCGAAGCCGAGCAGCTCGTTGCAGAACGAGCGCCAGCGCATGGACGGCTCGATACCGCGGACCAGCACGAGGTCACGCGGTTTGTCGCCGCCGACCCGGATCACCGACAGTCTCGTCGTCGGCCACGTGATCTTGCGGACGCCCGCCTCCACGAACACCGTGGGACGGTTGACCTGGAAGTCGTAGTAGTCCTCGGCGTCGAGCGCCGCGAACACCTCGCCCTTCCACTCCCTGTCGAGATGCGCGACCGCGGTGGAGGCGGCGTCGCCGGCGTCGTTCCAGCCCTCGAACGCGGCCACCATGACCGGGTCGACCAGCTCGGGAACCCCCTCGAGCTCGATCACCCAGCGCCTCCTTCCGACGTGCCCTCGCGTACCCCCCAACCTTACGGCGTGCCGAGGGGCCGCCCGCAGCCCCCTCGCACGGGGGAGTGAACGCATCACTGCCCCGTTCCCGGCGGCCGGACACCCGCCGCCACCACCGGATCGAGCCGGACCGGAGCCGGATCAGAGGGTGGAGCGCAGCCACTGCTCCACGGACGCGATGTGCACCGTCGCCCAGGAACGCGCCGCCTCCGCGTCCCGGTCGCGCAGCGCGGCGAGGATCGCGCGGTGCTCGCGCAGGGTGCGGCCGACCGCGTCCTCCTGGGTGAGCCCGCGCCAGACACGGGCCCGGGTGGTGGGGCCGGACAGCCCGTCGAGGAGGGAGCAGAGCACCGAGTTGCCGGCGGCCCCCACGATGCCCCGGTGGAATTCCAGATCGGAGGCGACCAGTTCCTCCACCGACGGTTCGGCGCCGAGGGCGTCCAGCCGGGCACCGAGCGCGTCCAGTTCCCGCTCACTGATCCGGGAGGCCGCCATCGCGGTCGCGGCCGGCTCCAGGATGCGGCGTACGGCGAGGAACTCCAGCACCGTGTCGTCGCGGTGGAAGTCGACGACGAAGCCGATGGCCTCCAGCAGGAGCTGCGGATCCAGGCTGGTGACGTAGGTGCCGTCGCCCTGCCGCACGTCCAGGATCCGGATCAGGGACAGGGCGCGTACGGCCTCGCGCAGGGAGTTGCGGGACAGCCCCAGGCCGGCGGCGAGCTCGCTCTCCTTGGGCAGCCGGTCGCCGGGCCGCAGCGCGCCTGAGACGATCATGTCCTTGATCTTCTCGATGGCCTCGTCGGTGACCGCCACGGCCGACCTCCCTGTGCTTCGAAGATGCCACTCAGACATCCGATGTCTCACGACATTATGGGGGTCGGCGCGGCCTGCCAGGCACACGCGCGTGGGGGCGGCGGCTCCATCGGCGCGGGCCGCCGCCCCCACCCGGCCGGGCCGGGTCCTACTTCTTGTCGAGCAGGTCCTGGACCTTGGCGCGGACGTCGTCCGTGGCCAGGCCGCGGATCGTCAGCGTCGTCCGCCGGCGCAGCACGTCGTCCTGCGTCTCGGCCCACTCGTTGTCCCGGGCCCACACGACCTGCGCCCAGATCTCCGGGGCGTCGGGGTGCACCCGCTCGGCCAGCTCCGGGTTGTCGTTGGCCAGGCGCGCGATGTCGAAGGCCAGCGAGCCGTAGTGCGTGGCCAGGTGCCGGGCGGTGTCCGCCGCCATGCGCGGGCCGGGAGCCGGGCCGTCCACCAGCAGCCGGTGGGCCACCGCGCGCGGGTTGGCGACGCCGGGCAGCGGCAGCTTCTTCGGCAGCGAGGCGATCGGCTCGAAGTCGTCGCCCAGCGGATGGCCCGGCAGCGCCTCCAGCTTCTGCATGACGGTGCGGCCGATGTGACGGAAGGTGGTCCACTTGCCGCCCGCGACGGACAGCATGCCTCCCCGGCCCTCGGTGACGACCGTCTCGCGCTTGGCCTTCGCGGTGTCACCGGGACCGCCCGGCAGCACGCGCAGACCCGCGAAGGAGTACGTGATCAGGTCCCGGTCGAGCTGCTGGTCGCGGATGGAGAACGCGGCCTCGTCGAGGATCTGGGCTATGTCCTTGTCGTTGACCGCGACATCCGCCGGGTCGCCCTCGAACTCCTCGTCGGTCGTGCCGAGCAGCAGCATGTCCTCCCAGGGGAGGGCGAAGGTGATCCGGTACTTGTCGATCGGTGTGGCCAGCGCCGCCTTCCAGGGCGCGGTGCGCTTGAGCACCAGGTGCGCGCCCTTGGAGAGGCGGATGGACGGCGCCGCCTTCGGGTTCTCCATGCGGCGCAGGTGGTCGACCCAGGGGCCGGTGGCGTTGAGCACCAGACGGGCGCTGACGCCGAACTCGTCGCCGCTCAGCCGGTCCTTCAGCTCGGCGCCGGTCACCCGGCCCTTGGTGAAGCGCAGGCCGGTGACCTCGGCGTGGTTGAGGACGACCGCGCCCGAATCGACCGCCGCGCGGACGGTCATCAGCGCCATGCGGGCGTCGTTCATCTGGTCGTCGCCGTACACGGCCACGGCCTTGAGGTTGTCGGTGCGCAGCTCCGGCACGTCCTGCGCGGCCTTGGCCGGCGAGAGCAGGTGGCCGACGCCGTCACCGAACGCGGACAGCGCCGAGTACGCGAAGACACCGGCGCCGAGCTTCGCCGCGCCGTGCGGCCCGCCCTTGTACACCGGGAGGTAGAAGGTGAGCGGGTTCGCCAGGTGGGGGGCCACCTGGCGGGAGACCGCACGGCGCTCGAAGTGGTTCTCCGCCACCAGCTTCACCGCGCCGGTCTGCAGGTAGCGCAGTCCGCCGTGGAGCAGCTTGGAGGAGGCGGAGGAGGTGGCACCGGCGAAGTCGCCGGCATCGACCACGGCCACCCTGAGGCCGGACTGCGCGGCGTGCCAGGCGGTGGAGATGCCCAGGATGCCGCCGCCGATCACGAGAAGGTCGTACGACGCCTTGGAGAGCTGCTCCCGGGTCTCGGCCCGGCTCGGGTTCGAGCCGGAGGCCGGGTGCGTCCCCAGGGCAGGCACGGACTGCAGGGTGGACTGAGTGGTCATTGCGGTTCTTACTCCTCGTCCTCGAGCCAGCCCATGGTCCGCTCGACGGCCTTGAGCCAGCTCTTGTACTCACGGTCGCGGATCTCCGCGTCCATGCGGGGGGTCCACTCGGCGGCCCGCCGCCAGTTGGCGCGCAGGTCGTCGGTGCTGTTCCAGAAGCCGACGGCGAGACCGGCGGCGTAGGCGGCGCCGAGGCAGGTGGTCTCGGCGACCATCGGGCGCACCACGGGCGCGTCCACGAAGTCGGCGAGGGTCTGCATCAGCAGGTTGTTGGAGGTCATGCCGCCGTCGACCTTGAGGGCGGTCAGCTCCACACCGGAGTCCTTGGTCATGGCGTCCGCGATCTCCCGCGTCTGCCAGGCGGTGGCCTCCAGCACGGCGCGCGCGAGGTGCGCCTTGGTGACGTACCGGGTGAGGCCGGCGATCACACCGCGGGCGTCGGAGCGCCAGTACGGGGCGAACAGGCCGGAGAAGGCCGGTACGAAGTAGGCGCCGCCGTTGTCCTCGACCTGCATCGCCAGCGTCTCGATCTCGGCGGCGGTGGAGATCAGGCCCATCTGGTCGCGCATCCACTGCACCAGCGAACCGGTGACGGCGATCGAGCCCTCCAGGGCGTAGACCGGCTTCTTGTCGCCGATCTGGTAGCCCACGGTGGTCACCAGGCCGCTGTACGAGTTGATGATCTTGTCGCCGGTGTTCATCAGCATGAAGGTGCCGGTGCCGTAGGTCGACTTGGTCTCGCCCTCGGAGAAGCAGGTCTGGCCGAACAGGGCCGCCTGCTGGTCGCCGAGCGCGGAGGCGACCGGGATGCCGCCGAGCAGCTCGCCGAGGCGGCCGCCGGTGATCTCGCCGTAGACCTCGGCGGAGGAGCGGATCTCGGGGAGCATCCGGGTCGGCACGCCGATGGACTCGGCGATCTTCTCGTCCCACTGCATGGTGTGCAGGTTCATCAGCATGGTGCGGGAGGCGTTGGTGACGTCGGTGACGTGCTTGCCGCCGTTCACCCCGCCGGTCAGGTTCCAGATGACCCAGGTGTCCATGGTGCCGAAGAGCAGGTCGCCCGCCTCGGCGCGCTCGCGCAGACCGTCGACGTTGTCGAGCAGCCAGCGGGCCTTGGGGCCGGCGAAGTAGGAGGCGAGCGGAAGGCCGGTCTCGCGGCGGAAGCGGTCCTGGCCGACGTTGCGGCCCAGCTCCCGGCAGAGTGCGTCGGTGCGGGTGTCCTGCCAGACGATGGCGTTGTGGACGGGCTCACCGGTGTTCTTGTCCCAGACGAGGGTGGTCTCGCGCTGGTTGGTGATGCCGATGGCCTTGATGTCGTCGCGGGTGATGCCGGCCTTCTCGATCGCGGAGGCGACGACCTCCTGGACGTTGGTCCAGATCTCGGTGGCGTCGTGCTCGACCCAGCCCGGCTTGGGGAAGATCTGCTCGTGCTCCTTCTGGTCGACGGAGACGATGCGTCCGTCGCGGTCGAAGACGATGCAGCGCGAGGAGGTCGTGCCCTGGTCGATGGCGGCGATGAAGGGGCCTGCGGTGTGGGCGTCGGTCACGGTGTGCTCCTGGGTTTCCGTGGTGTGGTGGTCGGTGCGTACGGCGCGTGTGCTGTGGCTCGATGATGGCCGAGCGGATGTCCGCTCAGGCGAACGCGACGTTGTAGACACCTCCGGCGATCGCGCCGCCGATCAGCGGACCGACGACCGGGACCCAGGCGTAGGACCAGTCGGAACCGCCCTTGTTGGGCAGGGGCAGCAGGGCGTGCACGATGCGCGGCCCGAGGTCGCGGACCGGGTTGATCGCGTAGCCGGTCGGACCACCGAGGGAGAGGCCGATCGAAACCACCACGAACGCGGTGATCAGGGCGCCCAGGGTGCCGAGGCCGTTGCCCTCGTCGTTCAGGCCCTGGGTGAGGATGGCGAGCAGCAGGACGAAGGTGCCGATGATCTCGGTGGCGAGGTTCTGCACCACGTTCCGGATCTCGGGCCCGGTGGAGAAGACGCCCAGCACCGGGCCGGCGCCCTTCTCCTGGGCCTCGACGGCCTTGGCCGGGGTGTCCCGCGTGCCGGGCGCGCCGACGATCTCCGGGTCGGTCAGGTGGGCCTGGAAGTGGCCGTAGTAGGCGATCCAGACCAGGACCGCGCCGATCATGGCGCCGAGGATCTGACCGGCGAAGTAGGTGGGGACGTTGCCCCACTCGCCGTCCTTGATCGCGATGCCGACCGTCACGGCCGGGTTGAGGTGGGCGCCGGACAGGGGGGTCGAGATGTACGCCCCCGTCATGACGGCGAAGCCCCAGCCGAAGGCGATGGCGAGCCAGCCGGCGTTTCGGGCCTTGGAGGCCTTGAGTGTCACGGCGGCACAGACGCCGCCGCCGAGCAGGATGAGTATGGCGGTACCGATGGTCTCGCCGATGAAGATGTCGGAGCTGGACACCCGCGACTCCTTTGTCCTTCGTCCAGGGAATGCCGAACCCCCGGGTCCCTCCGGGTGTTCCGGCGCCCTCGGTGTGAGAGCGATGGCGGCCCTTGGCGTTGTCACACTCTAACGCGTATTGCCGGTAGGTGTTCGACAATGCCGACCGATGGACGCGAGTCTCGTCCCGGCGTCACGTATGCGTCAAGAGCCCTGTTATCGAAAACACGATCGTTATTGATCGTCGTGGACTATCGATCTTGGGCGCGTGGTCTGGGGCGTGTGGTCCTGGGCGCGTGGAGCTGGGCGCGGTGTGCTCCGCCGGGAACGCCGAAGGCGACGAAGGCCGGAACGCGTTCGGCGTTCCGGCCTTCGTTGTCCCGCACCGTCTCCGCGTGCCCGGCCGGCTAGAACCGCCCGGCGCCCAGGTCCCGCGACACCGCGCGGGCGCAGTCCCGTACCGCCGCGACCAGCTCGGGCCGCAGCTCACCGTCCCGGCCCAGCCGTTCCACGGCCCCGGTGATGCCGACCGCGCCGACCGGCATGCGCCTGCGGTCGTGGATGGGGGCCGCGATGGACGCGATGCCCTCCCAGGTCTCCTCGAC
This sequence comes from Streptomyces sp. NPDC017225, assembly GCF_044331465.1. Classification (NCBI taxonomy): domain Bacteria; kingdom Bacillati; phylum Actinomycetota; class Actinomycetes; order Kitasatosporales; family Streptomycetaceae; genus Streptomyces; species Streptomyces sp. NPDC017225. Next base: position 120,477 of record NZ_JBIRNE010000011.1, read on the forward strand.
GTCGGCCGCGTAGCCACGCGCGCGCGTGATGTCCAGGATGTGCTCGAACCCGTCCGGCTCGCAGACGGTCCGGTCCGTGTACGCCTTGCGGTCGGCCTCCAGCGCCTCGCTGTGCGCGACCGGGTCGTACGCCGACAGCACCTTGCCGAGCGCCGTGGAGTGCAGCGGCTGCATGGCCCCGATCTCCAGCACCTGCCGGCTGTCGTCGGGCCGGAAGACGTGGTGCACGATCAGGACGCCCTGCTGGTGCAGGACGCCGAGGTGGACGCTCTCCCCGCTCGACCGGGCCAGGTCGTCCGTCCACACCAGGGCGCGCGCCCGCAGCTCGTGCACGTCGAGGTACGTCGTGCCCAGGCGCAGCAGCTCCGCGCCCAGCTGGTAGCGCCCGGAGGTGTCGTCCTGCTCGACGAAGCCCTCGTGCTGGAGGGTGCGCAGGATGCCGTGGGCGGTGCCTTTGGCCAGGCCCAGCGACGAGGCGATGTCCGACAGGCCGAGCCGCCGCTCGCCGCCCGCGAGCAGGCGCAGCATCGCGGCCGCCCGTTCGAGCGACTGGATGTTCCGTGCCATCGACGTACTGCCTCCGTCCCCTTCGACTGCCGACCTCGGCGTCGCTGACGTCGTTCGGCAATGCCGAACAATACCGGTCCATGCCGACCTCCCGCTAATGGTCGGCGGGCAACTGTCGCACTTCGGCCACGTCCCGGTGGCCCGGACCGTCCCTCCGGTGGCGGCCGGGGAGGGGCGGACGCCGCCTGCCCCGGGCCCGCTTCCGGGTGGCCGCTCCCGACCCGTGCCCGAATCGTCCCCGGACCCGTCGCCGTCTCGTTTCCGGCCCGTGGCTGTCCCGTCACCGCCTCGTTCCTGGGCCCGTGGCGTCCCGTCCCCGGGGCCGTCATGTCGCCGCGTCCCCGGTCGTTTCCGGTCCGTCCCTGGCTCGTCCCGGCCTCCCCGGGCCGTTTCAGGGGACCGTTTCGGGGCCGAAAGGTCACCCCTTCGGCGGGCATCCGCCCCCGCCGCACTAGTCCGTCTCGTGGACGCCTCGACCATCACTCCCCGGTCCCGGCTACCCTGGCGGCGTGCGTTCTCCCCCGGACGTTCCCCGCGGACGGCACCGGGCAGCGCAAAGCCGACAGCCGTCGCATCCTAGGGAGCCCCTTCATGGCCTCGTCGCCGTCCACCCCGTCCGCCGACACCCGGACCCGTGTGTCCGCCCTCCGCGAGGCGCTCGCCACCCGTGTGGTGGTCGCCGACGGCGCGATGGGCACCATGCTCCAGGCGCAGAATCCCTCGCTGGACGATTTCCAGCAGCTGGAGGGGTGCAACGAGGTCCTGAACCAGACCCGCCCGGACATCGTGCGCTCGGTGCACGAGGAGTACTTCGCCGCCGGCGTCGACTGTGTGGGGACCAACACCTTCGGGGCCAACCACTCCGCGCTGGCCGAGTACGACATTCCCGAGCGTGTCCACGAGCTCTCGGAGGCCGGCGCCCGGGTGGCCCGCGAGGTCGCCGACGAGTTCGCCGCGCGGGACGGCCGGCAACGCTGGGTGCTCGGTTCCATCGGCCCCGGCACCAAGCTCCCCACCCTCGGCCACGCCCCGTACACCCTTCTGCGGGACGCCTACCAGCGCAACGCGGAGGGCCTGGTCGCGGGCGGCGCGGACGCGCTTCTGGTGGAGACGACACAGGACCTGCTGCAGACCAAGGCCTCCGTGCTCGGCGCCCGGCGCGCCCTGGACGCCCTGGGCCTCGACCTGCCGGTGATCTGCTCGGTGACCGTGGAGACGACCGGCACGATGCTGCTGGGCTCGGAGATCGGCGCCGCGCTGACCGCGCTGGAGCCGCTCGGCATCGACATGATCGGCATGAACTGCGCGACCGGCCCGGCCGAGATGAGCGAGCACCTGCGCTACCTCGCCCGCCACTCCCGGATCCCGCTGTCCTGCATGCCCAACGCAGGTCTGCCGGTCCTGGGCAAGAACGGCGCCCACTACCCGCTGACCGCACCCGAACTGGCCGACGCGCAGGAGACCTTCGTACGCGAGTACGGCCTCTCCCTGGTCGGCGGCTGCTGCGGCACCACACCCGAGCACCTTCGCCAGGTCGTGGAGCGGGTACGGGGCACCGCCCCCACCGAGCGTCACCCGCGCCCCGAGGCGGGCGCGGCCTCCCTCTACCAGAGCGTGCCGTTCCGGCAGGACACCTCCTATCTCGCGATCGGCGAGCGGACGAACGCCAACGGGTCGAGGAAGTTCCGCGAGGCCATGCTGGAGGGCCGCTGGGACGACTGCGTGGAGATGGTCCGCGACCAGATCCGCGAGGGCGCGCACATGCTGGATCTGTGCGTGGACTACGTGGGCCGCGACGGCGTCGCCGACATGGAGGAGCTCGCCGGCCGTTTCGCGACCGCCTCCACCCTCCCGATCGTGCTGGACTCCACCGAGGTCGACGTCCTGCGCGCCGGGCTGGAGAAGCTCGGCGGGCGTGCGGTGATCAACTCGGTGAACTACGAGGACGGCGCCGGCCCGGAGTCGAGGTTCGCGAAGGTCACGAAGCTGGCGCGGGAGCACGGGGCGGCGCTGATCGCGCTGACCATCGACGAGGAGGGCCAGGCCCGCACCGCCGAGAAGAAGGTGGAGATCGCCGAACGGCTGATCGACGACCTGACCGGGAACTGGGGCGTCCACGAGTCCGACATCCTGATCGACTGCCTGACCTTCACCATCTGCACCGGCCAGGAGGAGTCCCGCGGCGACGGCGTCGCCACCATCGAGGGCATCCGCGAGCTCAAGCGGCGCCACCCGGACGTGCAGACCACCCTCGGTCTGTCGAACATCTCCTTCGGCCTGAACCCGGCCGCCCGCATCCTGCTCAACTCCGTCTTCCTGGACGAGTGCGTGAAGGCCGGTCTGGACTCGGCGATCGTGCACGCGTCGAAGATCCTGCCGATCGCCCGCTTCGACGAGGAGCAGGTCACCACGGCCCTGGACCTGATCTACGACCGCCGCCGTGAGGGCTACGACCCGCTGCAGAAGCTCATGGCGCTCTTCGAGGGGGCCACCACCAAGTCCCTCAAGGCGGGCCGGGCCGAGGAACTGGCCGCGCTGCCGCTGGACGAGCGCCTCAAGCGCCGCATCATCGACGGTGAGAAGAACGGCCTCGAGGCCGACCTGGACGAGGCCCTGACCCAGCGTCCGGCCCTCGACATCGTCAACGAGACCCTCCTGGACGGCATGAAGGTGGTCGGTGAGCTGTTCGGCTCCGGCCAGATGCAGCTGCCGTTCGTGCTCCAGTCCGCCGAGGTCATGAAGACCGCGGTGGCCCACCTGGAGCCGCACATGGAGAAGACCGACGACGACGGCAAGGGCACCATCGTGCTGGCCACCGTCCGCGGCGACGTGCACGACATCGGCAAGAACCTCGTCGACATCATCCTGTCCAACAACGGCTACAACGTCGTCAACCTCGGCATCAAACAGCCCGTCTCCGCGATCCTGGAAGCCGCCGACGAACACCGCGCCGACGTCATCGGCATGTCCGGACTGCTGGTCAAGTCCACCGTGATCATGAAGGAGAACCTGGAGGAGCTCAACCAGCGCAAGCTGGCCGCCGACTACCCCGTGATCCTCGGCGGCGCGGCCCTCACCCGCGCCTACGTCGAGCAGGACCTCCACGAGATCTACGACGGCGAGGTCCGCTACGCCCGCGACGCCTTCGAGGGCCTGCGCCTGATGGACGCCCTGATCGGCATCAAGCGGGGCGTGCCCGGCGCGAAACTGCCCGAACTGCGCCAACGGCGGGTCCGCGCCGCCACCGTGGAGATCGAGGAGCGCCCCGAGGAGGGCCACGTCCGCTCCGACGTCGCCACCGACAACCCCGTGCCCACCCCGCCGTTCTGGGGCACGCGCGTGGTCAAGGGCATCCAGCTCAAGGAGTACGCGTCCTGGCTGGACGAGGGCGCCCTCTTCAAGGGCCAGTGGGGCCTGAAGCAGGCCCGTACCGGCGAGGGCCCCTCGTACGAGGAACTGGTCGAGACCGAGGGACGGCCGAGGCTGCGCGGCCTGCTGGACCGGCTCCAGACGGACAACCTGCTGGAGGCGGCCGTGGTCTACGGCTACTTCCCGTGCGTGTCCAAGGACGACGACCTGATCGTCCTCGACGAGGCGGGCAACGAACGCACCCGGTTCACCTTCCCGCGCCAGCGCCGAGGCCGCCGCCTGTGCCTGGCCGACTTCTTCCGCCCCGAGGAGTCCGGCGAAACCGATGTCGTCGGCTTCCAGGTCGTCACCGTCGGCTCCCGGATCGGCGAGGAGACGGCCCGCATGTTCGAGGCCAACGCCTACCGCGACTACCTCGAACTCCACGGCCTGTCCGTCCAGCTCGCCGAAGCCCTCGCCGAGTACTGGCACGCCCGCGTGCGCTCCGAGCTCGGTTTCGCCGGGGAGGACCCGGCCCAGATGGAGGACATGTTCGCCCTGAAGTACCGGGGCGCCCGCTTCTCCCTCGGCTACGGCGCCTGCCCCGACCTGGAGGACCGCGCCAAGATCGCCGACATGCTCCAGCCGGAACGCATCGGCGTCCACCTGTCCGAGGAGTTCCAGCTCCACCCCGAACAGTCCACCGACGCCATCGTGATCCACCACCCGGAGGCGAAGTACTTCAACGCCCGCTGAGGCGCTCGGTACCCGCTCCACAGGCCACATCCGGCGTTCCCGTCCCGCACGACGTACACTGGTCGGTCCATTGCAGGCCGGTTCCCTTCGTGGGAACCGGCCTGATCGTCCCTCAAGGAGGTACGTGGATGACCAGTACGGTCCCCGCGCTCGGAACCCGTACGGCCGAAGGCTCAGCCCTGCAGGCCGTGCTCCTCGACATGGACGGCACCCTCGTGGACACCGAGGGCTTCTGGTGGGACGTCGAGGTCGAGGTCTTCGCCTCCCTCGGCCACACCCTCGACGAATCCTGGCGCCACGTGGTCGTCGGCGGCCCCATGAGCCGCAGCGCCGGATTCCTGATCGAGGCCACCGGGGCGGGCATCTCGCTCGCCGAACTCAGCGTGCTGCTCAACGACGGCTTCGAGAAGCGCATCGGCCGCACCCTGCCGCTCATGCCGGGAGCCGCCCGGCTGCTCGCGGAGCTCTCCGCGCACGAGATCCCCACGGCCCTGGTGTCCGCCTCGCACCGGCGCATCATCGACCGCGTGCTGACCTCGCTGGGCGCCCAGCACTTCGGTCTCACCGTCGCCGGCGACGAGGTGCCGCGCACCAAGCCCCACCCCGACCCGTACCTGGCCGCCGCGGCCGGACTCGGCGTGGACCCGGCCCGGTGCGCCGTCGTCGAGGACACGGCGACCGGGGTCGCCGCCGCCGAGGCCGCCGGCTGCCACGTCGTCGCGGTGCCCTCGGTCGCGCCCATCACCCCCGCCGCCCGGCGTACGGTGGTCGGCTCCCTGGAAGACGTCGACCTGACATTTCTGCGCGGTCTGATGACCCAAATGCGTTAGCCGTTCACCCAGCGTGCAGTGGCGTTAACGCGGCAATTCCGGGAACCACCGCGCGAGGCAACGCGAGGACGCGTAGGGAGGGAATTGCCGCTGTTCCGGATGGCCGAATTCAGGCAGCTATCGGCAGAACCTTCTGTGTGATGTTCCCCACGCGACCAGGGGTCGACAGAGGGGCCCGGCTGTGCTGCCGGGTGCCTGGCGAACGTTGTCGAGGTGCCCTTGTGTCCTGATTGATGAAACGCTGCACTAATCCTTCCACTGTCGGGTTTTCGGTGCGTCCACGCCCGGTTTCACTCCGTGATGAGGGCTCAACTCCGGTGGCTGCGAACCCCCGTGCGGGCGCGGACTAATCTCGTCGAGAGAACATCGGCCACTACCCCCGTGATCCGCCGCGACACCCCCTGCATGCCGGATACACGGACCGACAGCTCTGGAGAAACTCGAGCATGAACCGCAAGACTTTGGTGCTGCCGGCCGTCGTGGGCCTGCTCGCGCCGGTGCTCGCCGCCTGCGGCGGGTCCGACAGCGGCAGCGACGGGGACGCGGTCGTCGTCGGCACCACGGACCGGTTCACCGCGGAGGCGGCACCCGCGCCCCTCGACCCGGCATACGCCTACGACGTCGGCCTCTGGAACATCCTGCGGCAGACCACGCAGACCTTGATGATCCAGCCCCGTGGCGACGGTGAACCCGTACCCGAGGCCGCCGAGCAGTGCGGATTCACCGACACCGGTAACGAGCGCTACTCCTGCACCCTGCGTGACGGCCTGAAGTTCGCCAACGGCGACTCCATCACCGCGGAGGACGTCAAGTACTCCATCGAGCGTGCCCTGGCCATCAAGGCCGACAGTCAGGTGCACACCCTGCTGTCGACCGTCGACACCGTCGAGACGCAGGGCGACCGCGAGGTCATCTTCCACCTCAACACCGCCGACGCCACCTTCCCGTACAAGCTGACGACCCCGGTCGCGGGCATCGTCAACAAGGACGATTACGCGAAGGACAAGCTGCGCGACGGCTTCGAACTGGACGGCTCCGGCCCGTACACCATGAAGGCGGAGGTCGAGGACGGCGTACTGACCAAGTCCGTGTTCACCAAGAACCCCAACTACAAGGGGAGCCTGGAGGTGAACAACGACAAGGTCGAGGTGGTGTCGTTCGCCGACGCCGAGGCCATGGGTGAGGCGCTCGACAAGGGCGACATCGACCTGATGACCCGTGCGATGACGCCGGAGCAGATCCAGACGCTGTCCAAGTCCACGGACGGCGACGTCGACCTGATCGAGGTGTCCGGCCTCGAGATCCGGTACCTGGCCTTCAACACGGACGCGCAGACGGTGAAGGACAAGGCCATCCGCAAGGCGGTGGCCCAGCTCGTCAACCGCAGCGCACTCGTCTCCGCGGTCTACGGCTCCCAGGCCGAGCCGCTGTACTCGACGGTCCCGGCCGGCATCACCGGGCACTCCAACTCGTTCTTCAACACGTACGGCGACCCGAGTGTCCCCAAGGCCAAGGCCATGCTGGAGGAAGCGGGCATCGCCACTCCGGTGAAGTTCACCATGCACTACACGACGGACCACTACGGTGCCGCGACCAAGCAGGAGTTCGAGCACCTTCAGAAGCAGCTGAACGACAGCGGCCTCTTCGACGTCGACATCGAGGGCACGCCCTGGGAGAAGTTCCGTGACGCGGAGCTGGACGGCGAGTACGACGTCTTCGGCATGGGCTGGTTCCCCGACTTCCCCGACGCGGACAGCTTCATCGCGCCCTTCCTCGACAAGGGCAACACCCTCAACTCGCCGTACCTGAACCCGGAGATCATCGGCACCCTGATCCCCGAGTCCCGGCGTGAGGCCGACCGGCTCTCCGCCGTCGACACCCTCAACGAGATCCAGGACATCACCGCCGACGACGTCCCGATGATCCCGCTGTGGCAGGGCAAGCAGTACGTCGCCGCCCGGGACGACATCACGGGCACGGCCTACGTCCTCAACTCCTCCTCGACGCTCCAGCTGTGGGAGCTGGGCCGGGGCGTGAGCGGCTGACGCCCCGCCGGCCACAACCCGAAGGGCGCCCTCTTCCAGTCGGAAGAGGGCGCCCTTCGTGGTACGTGAACACCGGTGCCGGTGCCGGTGCTCGCACCGTACCGAGCGGCCTACTGCGCGCCGGGGCGGACCAGACCGCTCTCGTACGCGTACACGGCGGCCTGCACCCGGTCGCGCAGGCCCAGCTTGGTCAGCACATGCCCCACATGCGTCTTGACGGTGGTCTCGCTGACGAAGAGATCGGCCGCGATCTCCGCGTTCGACAGGCCGCGGGCCACCAGCTTCAGCACCTCCACCTCACGGTCCGTCAGCGTGTGCAAGGTGTCCGGCACCGGCTCGTCGCCGGACGGCAGATGCGTGGCGTACTTGTCGAGCAGCCGCCGGGTGATACTCGGCGCGAGCATCGCCTCACCGCTCGCCACCACACGGATGGCCTGCACCAGTTCGTTGGCCGGGGCGTCCTTCAAAAGGAACCCGCTGGCTCCCGCCTTCAACGCCTCCACCACGTATTCGTCGAGGTCGAAGGTGGTCAGCACCAGTACCTTCGCCGGACCGTCCCGCTCGGGCCCGGTGATCTGCCGGGTCGCCTCCACACCGTCCATCCGCGGCATGCGGATGTCCATCAGCACCACATCGGGCTGCAGCGCCCGCACCTGGTCGAGTGCTTGGAGGCCGTCTCCGGCCTCGCCGACGACAGCGATGTCCTGCTCCGCCTCCAGAATCATCCGGAAGCCCGTGCGCAGCAGCGGCTGGTCGTCGACCAGTAGGACGCGGATGGCCACGTAAGTCTCCTTCGCTAGTCCGCTCCCATTCTGCCCTGCTCCGCGCGACCGGAGTCGGCCACCCTCACCGGCAGCGGGTAGGGCGGGGGAGTACCGCCGAACTCCGGGCAGTGCGCCTGGTGGTCGCACCACCCGCACAGCTTGGTGGGACGCGGCCGCCAGTCACCCGTCTCGGTCGCCAGCCGGATGGCCTCCCACAGCGCCAGCAGCTTGCGCTCGACCCGCTCCAGGTCGTCGATCACCGGGTCGTACGTGAGCACGTCACCGCTGCCGAGATAGACGAGCTGCAGCCGCCGCGGCACGACCTTCTTCAGCCGCCACACCACCAGCGCGTAGAACTTCATCTGGAACAGCGCGCCCTCGGCGTACTGCGGCCGGGGCGCCTTGCCCGTCTTGTAGTCGACGATCCGCACCTCGCCGGTGGGCGCCACGTCGACCCGGTCGATGATGCCGCGCAGCCGCAGCCCGGAGTCCAGCTCGGCCTCCACGAACAGCTCCCGCTCGGCGGGCTCCAGCCGGCTCGGATCCTCCAGGGTGAACCAGCGCTCGACCAGCCGCTCCGCCTCACTGAGCCACCGCGCCAGCCGCTCGCCCTCCGGGTCGTCGGCGAACAGCTCACCGACCTCCGGCCTGCTCTCCCGCAGCCGGTCCCACTGGCCCGGGACCAGCGACCTGGCGCGCGGTGCGGTGCGCTCGGCCGCCGGGGCGTCGAAGAGCCGCTCCAGCACCGCGTGCACCAGGGTGCCCCTCGTCGCCGCCTCGCTCGGCTTCTCCGGCAGGCGGTCGATGACCCGGAACCGGTACAGCAGCGGGCACTGCATGAAGTCGCCGGCCCGGGAGGGCGAGAGCGAGGCGGGCGCCTTGGCCACCGGTACGGCCGTGGGCACGGGTGCGGGCGCGGAGGCCGTGGTGGTGGCCGCCGCGGCCGGCGCCGCGTCCGCGTCGTCCGCCACCGTCGCCGCCGATGGGGCGGATCCGCCGGCGTCCTGGGCGACATCCTCGATGCTCGTCTCCATGCCCACAGACCTTACGGCCCGCCACTGACAGCGCCCCAGTCCGCGGCCGTGACCCTTGCGACGGAAGGGAAGCACAGGGGTGCCGGGGCGGAACGGTTCGCGACGGACGCATACCATCGACACGAGACCCTCCCGCCCGGCAGGCGCGGGAGACGCTTCGAACGAGGGGACACCGTGGACGTGAGCGGCGGGAGCGGGCAGCCGCGGTCCGGCAACGACGAGTCGGCCGAGCCCCAGGCAGGGCCCCCGGCCCAGGCCGCCGACGCCACCCAGCCGGGACCCGCGGATTCCGGCCCACCCGGGAAACGACCCGTGGACCGGCCCCGGACGACGGGCGAGGCCTTTGAGGAGCAGCAGCCCGGAAGAGCGCCGGGGACCGCAGAGAGCCGCCCACTGCCACTGGCCCCCGAAACACCGGGCCGTGAGACGCCATCCGGTGAGCCGGGCCGCGTCACGCCCACGCGTGACCCTGACCCCGAGACGCCGGGTGCGCGGACGCACGGCAGTGAGGGGCCCGCTCCCCGGACGCCGGGCTCCGAAACGCTGATCCTCAAGGCGCCGGATCCGGCAACGCCGGAGGAGAGGCCCGAGCGAGCCGCCGCCGGACGGAACGAGACCGCGCGGAACGAATCCGGGCGGAACGAATCCGGGCGGAACGAATCCGGGCGGCACACTCCGGACGACGCCGCCCCGGAGTCGCACCCGTACCCGCACCCCTACCCGAATCCGCAGACCCCCGTCCCCCCGGCCGACCCCACCGGCTCGGCACGGCCCCCGATGCCTGGAAACGACGGCCCGGGCGACCCGGCATCGGAGCCGGGCTCCGAGGGCGGCGGCACCGTCCACCCGTCGACGGACCCGTCCGCCGGCACCGAAGGACCCCGGCCGGACTCCACCCAGGCCCGCGACGACCGTCCCACCCACGCGCCCGCGCAGCCCGGCCCGGACGATCGCGGCCCCCACGCCGACAGCCCCCGCACCGCTGCCCACGAGAGCGCCGGGCCCGGCCCGGGGCGGCCACCACAGCGCCGGCCGGAGCCCGGGGGCGGGCTGCTGATGGGCCGGCCCTTCGGTGTGCCCGTCTATGTCGCGCCCAGCTGGTTCCTGGTCGCAGCCCTGATCACCTGGGTGTTCGGCGGCCAGCTGGACCGCGTGCTGCCCGAGCTGGGCGCCGCACGCTATCTGGTCTCGCTCTTCTTCGCGGTCGCCTTCTACGCCTCCGTCCTCGTCCACGAACTGGCCCACACCGTCGCAGCCCTCCGCTTCAAACTCCCGGTCCGCCGCATCCAGCTCCAGTTCTTCGGCGGCGTCTCCGAGATCGAGAAGGAGGCCGAGACCCCCGGCCGCGAGTTCGTACTGGCCTTCGTCGGCCCCCTGCTCTCCCTCGTCCTCGCCGGCGTCTTCTACGCCGCCCTGCTGCCCGTCGACCCCGACGGTGTCCCCGGCGTCCTGCTGGCCGGCCTGATGATCTCCAACCTCCTCGTGGCCGCCTTCAACCTGCTGCCCGGCCTCCCCCTGGACGGCGGCCGGATGCTCCGCGCGGTCGTCTGGAAGATCACCGGCAAGCCCATGCACGGCACGATCGCCGCCGCCTGGGTCGGCCGGGCCCTCGCCATCGCCGTCCTGATCGGCCTGCCGCTGCTCACCCAGTCCCTCGGGTCCGGCGCCGCGGACGACGTCGGCATGGACACCATCCTGGACGCCCTGCTCGCCGCGATCCTCGCCGCGATCATCTGGACCGGCGCCGGAAACAGCCTGCGCATGGCCCGCCTGCGCGAACACCTCCCGGAGCTGCGCGCCCGCGCTCTCACCAGGCGCGCCGTCCCCGTCCCGGCCGACACCCCGCTCTCCGAGGCCCTGCGCCGCGCCAACGCCTCCGGGGCCCGCGCCCTGGTCGTCGTCGAGGGCGGCGGCAGGCCCGTCTCGCTCGTCCGCGAGGCCGCCATCGTCGGCGTACCCGAGCACCGCCGCCCCTGGGTACCGGTCAGCACCCTCGCCCAGGACCTCACCGAGGGCATGCGCCTGTCCGCCGAACTGTCCGGCGAGGAACTCCTGGACGCCCTGCGCGCCAGCCCGGCGAGCGAGTACCTGGTGGTCGAGGAGACCGGCGAGATCTACGGTGTCCTCTCTGCGGCCGACGTCGAGCGGGCCTTCGTCAAGGCCATGGCCCGCCCCTCCTGACCACCACCCCGGCCACCGGCGTGGTCGGCGGCCCCGCCGGGGACCGGTAGGCTGGTCACATGTCCGAACCGACCGGTGCCGCCCGCAGGCGCGGGCCCTTCAAGGTCGGGGACCAGGTTCAGCTGACCGACCCCAAGGGCCGCCACTACACGTTCACGCTCGAGGCCGGGAAGAACTTCCACACCCACAAGGGTTCCTTCCCCCACGACGAACTGATCGGTGCTCCCGAGGGCAGCGTTGTCCGCACCACCGGGAACGTCGCCTACCTCGCGCTGCGCCCCCTGCTCCCCGACTACGTCCTGTCCATGCCCCGCGGGGCAGCCGTCGTCTACCCGAAGGACGCGGGGCAGATCCTCGCCTTCGCCGACATCTTCCCCGGCGCGCGCGTCGTGGAAGCCGGTGTGGGCTCCGGCTCCCTCAGCAGCTTCCTGCTGCGCGCCATCGGCGACCAGGGCATGCTGCACTCCTACGAGCGCCGCGAGGACTTCGCCGACATCGCCCGGCAGAACGTGGAGCGCTACTTCGGCGGCCCGCACCCCGCCTGGCAGCTCACCGTGGGCGACCTCCAGGACAACCTGTCCGACGCCGACGTCGACCGCGTCATCCTCGACATGCTCGCCCCCTGGGAGTGCCTGGAGGCCGTCTCCAAGGCACTCGTGCCCGGCGGCATCCTGTGCTGCTACGTCGCGACGACCACCCAGCTCGCCCGCACGGTCGAGTCCATCCGCGAGATCGGCTGCTTCAACGAGCCGACCTCCTGGGAGTCGATGATCCGCAACTGGCACGTCGAGGGCCTGGCCGTCCGCCCGGACCACCGGATGATCGGCCACACCGGCTTCCTGCTGACCGCCCGCCGCCTCGCGGACGGCGTCGAGCCGCCCATGCGCCGCCGCCGCCCCGCCAAGGGCGCCTACGGCGAGGACTACGACGGCCCCAACGCCGGTGGAGGCTCCGGCCGCTGAGGCGGCCCGTGCCGCGATCAACGTACAGGCGCCGTGGTGGACTTTCCGCAACTGTCCGGGAACTCCACCGCGGCGCTTTCGCGTTGACCCGGCGACCGGCGACCGGCGACCGGCGACCGGCGACCGGCGACCCCGCGTGCGGCGGCGCGGCCGGGCCGAGTACCCACCCCGCCGTTCCCCCGCACTGTGACGTGTGGCACGATGCTGGCCACCCCCCGCCGGCACAGCCCTCACAGGAGACACTCCTCGTGCAGCACCCCGCCGTTCCGGACCTGTCACACACGCACGCCCGCCCGATCCACTGGGTCGCCACCGCCACGGCCCTCGCCGCGGTCGTGGCCCTGTCCTCGGTCCTGCAACCCGACGCCGCCACGGCGGCGCAGACCGCCGCCCCCGAACCGAAGAACGCCCCGGCGCACATCGCGCCGCCCGATCCGGCGGCCGTCACGTTCCCCCTGGAGTGCGGCCCGGTCGAGGCGCTGGTGCGGAAGCAGGCCTCCGGAGACCTCGACGGAGACGGTCGGCCCGAGACGGTGGCCGTCGTGCACTGCGACGCGCCCATGGGCACACCGCCCGACGGGGTCTACGTCATCACCCGGGACGCCGAAGGCGGCAAGCCCCGCGTCGTGGCCACCCTCGTGAACCCCCGGGACCGCCGGACGGTCACCGAATTCGCGGTGCGCGACGGCGCCGTCCGCGCCACGCTGCTCGGCTACTCGTCGGCCGACGTGCCCAGTTGCTGCCCCGACGTCACGGACGACGTGAAGTGGCAGTGGAGAAACGGCGCGTTCGTCCGCGACACGCCGTCCCAGGCACGCACCGTCTGACCCGCGGCCCGCGACACACGGTGTGACACACCCGACAGCAGTCACGGAGCGTGCGGGCAAAGTCACATTTTGGTCACTCTGTGTCCGGCCCGTAGACCTCGGCCCTGTCCGAAACGCGACGTACGTGGATGCACTCGCCCGGACACTCCTTCGCGGAGTCGACCACGTCCGCGAGAAGCGGCAACGGCACGGGCGTTGTCGCCCCCGCGGCCTGGAGCAGCTCGTCGTCCGCGCCCTTCACGTAGGCCAGACCGTCGATGTCCAGCTCGAACACCTCCGGCGCGTACTGGGCGCAGATGCCGTCGCCGGTACACAGGTCCTGATCGATCCAGACCTCCAGTGCCTCGCCGTCGACTCCGGCCTCCTGCTGCACAGTCATCTCTCCTGCCGTTTCCTACGCCGAGCCGTTCGGGAATCCGGCCAGCTCTGACGGGTGTTGAACGCTTCGACCCTACCCCCGGCTGGGTTCCACTCACGTTCCGTGGGTATTCCCCTGGCGTGAGGGAGAGCGCAAGGGTGAAGATCGGACACACCCCGACAGTCTTTGTGATCTAGGGGTTTCAATCGACACCCACCCAGGTAGGGTCTGGAAGCGTCCAGCTCCCCTTGGAGGAGGTGAGGACCGTGGCAGCCCACGACGACGACATGAACCGCGGCATCCGCCCGGGACGCGGGTCCGAGGACCCGGCCGGGCAGGTGGCCTACCTTGAGCAGGAGATCGCCGTCCTGCGACGCAAGCTCGCCGAATCTCCGCGGCACACGAGAATTCTCGAAGAGCGGATTGTCGAGCTGCAGACCAACCTGGCCGGCGTGTCCGCCCAGAACGAACGACTCGCCGGAACACTCCGCGAGGCCCGCGACCAGATCGTGGCCCTCAAGGAAGAGGTCGACCGGCTGGCCCAGCCACCGGCAGGCTTCGGAGTCTTCCTGCAGGCCAACGAGGACGGCACCGCCGACATCTTCACCGGCGGCCGCAAACTCCGGGTGAACGTCAGCCCGAGCGTCGAGCTCGACGAGCTCCGACGCGGCCAGGAAGTGATGCTCAACGAAGCACTCAACGTGGTCGAGGCCATGGAGTACGAGAGCGTCGGCGACATCGTCACCCTCAAGGAGATCCTCGAGGACGGCGAGCGAGCCCTGGTGCTCGGCCACACCGACGAGGAGCGCGTGGTACGGCTCGCGGAGCCGCTGCGCGGCATCAACATCCGCCCCGGCGACGCCCTCCTGCTCGAACCCCGCTCCGGCTACGTCTACGAGGTCGTTCCCAAGAGCGAGGTCGAGGAACTCGTCCTCGAAGAGGTCCCCGACATCGGCTACGAGCAGATCGGCGGCCTCGGCGGACAGATCGAAGCCATCCGAGACGCTGTCGAGCTCCCCTATCTCTACCCCGACCTGTTCCGGGAGCACGAGCTGCGACCCCCCAAGGGCGTCCTGCTCTACGGGCCTCCCGGATGCGGCAAGACGCTCATCGCCAAGGCCGTGGCCAACTCACTGGCCAAGAAGGTCGCCGAGGTGACCGGCCAGGCCTCGGGCAAGAGCTTCTTCCTCAACATCAAGGGCCCCGAGCTGCTCAACAAGTACGTCGGCGAGACCGAGCGGCAGATCCGCCTGGTCTTCCAGCGGGCCCGGGAGAAGGCCAGCGAGGGCACCCCCGTCATCGTCTTCTTCGACGAGATGGAATCCCTCTTCCGCACCCGCGGCTCCGGCGTCAGCTCGGACGTGGAGAACACCATCGTCCCCCAGCTGCTCGCCGAGATCGACGGCGTCGAGGGCCTGCAGAACGTGGTCGTGATCGGCGCCTCCAACCGCGAGGACATGATCGACCCCGCCATCCTGCGGCCCGGCCGGCTCGACGTGAAGATCAAGATCGAGCGTCCGGACGCCGAAGCGGCCAAGGACATCTTCGGCAAGTACCTCACCGAGCGCCTCCCGCTCCACGCCGACGACCTCACCGAACACGAGAAGGACAGGTCGGCCACCGTACAGAGCATGATCCAGACCGCGGTGGAACAGATGTACGCCGAATCCGAGGAGAACCGCTTCCTCGAGGTCACCTACGCCAACGGTGACAAGGAAGTCCTCTACTTCAAGGACTTCAATTCCGGCGCCATGATCGAGAACATCGTGGGCCGCGCCAAGAAAATGGCGATCAAGGACTTCCTGGAAGCCAACCAGAAGGGCCTCCGCGTCGCCCACCTCCTCCAGGCATGCGTGGACGAGTTCAAGGAGAACGAGGACCTGCCCAACACCACCAACCCGGACGACTGGGCCCGCATCTCCGGAAAGAAGGGCGAGCGGATCGTGTACATCCGTACGCTCGTCACCGGAAAGCAGGGCGCGGACACCGGACGCTCCATCGACACGGTGGCGAACACCGGTCAATACCTGTAAAAGGCGGGGCGGCTGCGGGTGCCCACAACGGGTACCCGCAGCCGACTGTTTTCCGGAGCCCCGACTGGAGCAAGGCAATGCCGCAAATGATCTCCCCACCAGCGCAAAGGCGTTCTAGGCTCTTCCATACCGCCGAGTCGCGCAGTGCGGGGACGGGCACCGCACACGCATCGGAGCGCCAGCGGTACTTGAGCGGCGCCCACCACGGGCGCCGCCGGGCAAGGAGGGCCGCATGACCGTACGGCGAGTAATGGGCATCGAGACGGAGTACGGAATCTCCGTCCCCGGCCACCCGAACGCCAATGCCATGCTCACCTCGTCCCAGATCGTCAACGCCTACGCGGCGGCGATGCACCGGGCCCGCCGGGCCCGCTGGGACTTCGAGGAGGAGAACCCGCTCCGGGACGCGCGAGGCTTCGACCTCGCCCGTGAGGCCGCCGACTCCAGCCAGCTCACCGACGAGGACATCGGCCTCGCCAACGTGATCCTCACCAACGGAGCACGGCTCTACGTCGACCACGCCCACCCCGAATACAGCGCCCCGGAGGTCACCAACCCGCGCGACGCCGTCCTGTGGGACAAGGCCGGTGAACGCATCATGGCCGAGGCCGCCGAACGAGCCGCCCAGCTGCCCGGCGCCCAGCCCATCCACCTCTACAAGAACAACACCGACAACAAGGGCGCCTCCTACGGCACGCACGAGAACTACCTGATGAAGCGGGAGACCGCCTTCTCGGACATCGTGCGCCACCTGACACCCTTCTTCGTCTCCCGCCAGGTCTTCACCGGCGCCGGCCGCGTCGGCATCGGTCAGGACGGGCACGAGCACGGCTTCCAGCTCAGCCAGCGCGCGGACTACTTCGAGGTCGAGGTGGGCCTCGAGACCACGCTGAAGCGGCCCATCATCAACACGCGCGACGAACCGCACGCGGACGCCGAGAAGTACCGGCGACTGCACGTGATCATCGGCGACGCCAACCTGTCCGAGATCTCGACCTATCTCAAGCTGGGCACGACGGCCCTGGTGCTCTCGATGATCGAGGACGGGTTCATCGCGGTCGACCTGGCCGTCGACCAGCCGGTCCGCACCCTGCACCAGGTCTCGCACGACCCCTCGCTCAAGCGTCTGATCACCCTCCGCAGCGGGCGCACCCTCACCGCGGTACAGCTCCAGATGGAGTACTACGAGCTGGCCCGCAAATACGTGGAGGAACGGTACGGCTCGGACGCCGACGACCAGACCAAGGACGTCCTGGGCCGCTGGGAGGACACCCTCAACCGGCTCGAGAACGACCCGATGACCCTGGCCGGCGAGCTGGACTGGGTCGCCAAGCGGGAACTCATGGAGGGCTACCGCCGCCGGGACGACCTGGACTGGGACGCCGCCCGGCTGCACCTCGTGGACCTCCAGTACGCCGACGTACGGCCCGACAAGGGCCTGTACAACCGACTGGTGGACCGGGGCCGCATCAAGCGGCTCCTGGACGAGACGGAGGTCGAGCGGGCCCGCACCAAGCCGCCGGAGGACACCCGCGCGTACTTCCGCGGACGCTGTCTGGAGCAGTACGCGGACGACGTCGCGGCGGCCTCCTGGGACTCGGTGATCTTCGACCTGCCGGGCCGGGACTCACTGCAACGGGTCCCAACCCTGGAACCGCTTCGCGGAACGCGTAACCACGTCAAGGAGCTGCTGGACCGCTGCCGCACCGCGGAAGACCTGGTCAAGGTCCTGGCCGGCGGATAGGCGGGCCGAGCGGGTACACGGACGAGACCGCCGGACAGGGTGGAAACCCGCCCCGTCCGGGAACCATCGAGATGGCCCCCGTTCGTTGGAGAAACGCGGGGCCGATGTCGGACCCGGCTTGTAGGGTCTGATCTTGACCGAGCAACTGTGTCGGGCGAACCGAGCGGGGTGAGGGTTATGGCGACCAAGGACACCGGTGGCGGGCAGCAGAAGGCCACGCGTTCCACCGAGGAGGTCGAGGAGCAGGCGCAGGACGCACAGGCTTCCGAGGACCTCAAGGAGCGCCAGGAAAAGCTGAACGACGACGTGGACTCCGTCCTGGACGAGATTGACGACGTCCTCGAAGAAAATGCCGAGGACTTCGTGCGCTCCTTCGTTCAGAAGGGTGGAGAGTGACTTCACCTTCGCTTCGAAGGGTGCGGTGGGGGGGTTGGGATTGTCCGACGAAAGCGTGAAGCGCTGCTCGCGGTGCAAGCAGTACAAGCCGCGAGCAGCCTTCGCGAGTAACAAGGCGATGAGGGACGGTATCCAGGCGTACGGCCGGGAGGGCTCCGCGGCGTACTACCGGCAGCGCCAGGATGCCCGCGGTAGGAAGCCCCGCCCGAGGGTTGCCGCACCGGAAGGGCACAAGTACTGCCGGCGCTGCGGGGAGATTAAGCCGCACTCCGAGTGGGATCGCAACAGGACTGCCTCCGACGGCCTGTCGACAGCCTGCAAGGCCTGCCGGGCAATCGAAGGGCGGGCACGTCATCTGAAGCGCCAGTACGGCCTCACCGAAGCCGAGCGTGACGCGATGGTCGCCGCCCAGATGGGCCTCTGCGTGATCTGCCTGAAGGTTCCGGCCGCACACGTGGATCACTGCCACAAGACGGGTAAGGTCCGTGGCGTACTGTGCTTCAACTGTAATTCGGCCATCGGCAAGTTGGGAGACGATCCCGACGCTGTTCGTCGGGCTGCCGCCTACCTGGAGGGAACTTCGTGGAAGCCAACACTCGTAGCACCGGGCGTCTACCAGCTGCCTTCCTGACGCCCGGGTCGTCTTCGTTCATGGACTTCATCGGTGAGCACCAGCCGGACATGCTTCCGGGCAACCGGCAGCTGCCGCCGGTGCAGGGCGTCGTCGAGGCACCGCACGGCACCACGATCGTGGCGGTTACCTTCCCCGGTGGCGTCGTCCTCGCCGGTGACCGACGGGCCACCATGGGCAACATGATCGCCCAGCGGGACATCGAGAAGGTCTTCCCGGCGGACGAGTACTCGGCGGTGGGCATCGCCGGTACGGCGGGACTGGCCGTGGAGATGGTGAAGCTGTTCCAGCTGGAGCTGGAGCACTTCGAGAAGGTCGAGGGCGCGCAGCTGTCCCTGGAGGGCAAGGCGAACCGCCTGTCCACGATGATCCGGTCGAATCTGGGCATGGCGATGCAGGGGCTGGCCGTGGTGCCGCTGTTCGCCGGTTACGACGTGGACCGGGGCCGGGGCCGCATCTTCTCGTACGACGTGACGGGCGGGCGGTCCGAGGAGCGGAACTACGCGACCACCGGGTCGGGGTCGATCTTCGCCCGGGGTGCGATGAAGAAGCTGTTCCGTGAGGACCTGACGGAGGAGCAGGCCACGACGCTCGTGGTGCAGGCGCTGTACGACGCGGCAGACGACGACTCGGCGACCGGTGGTCCCGATGTCGCCCGCCGGATCTACCCGATCATCACTGTGATCACCGAGGACGGTGTCCGCCGGCTGGGCGAGGACGAGGGTGCGGAGCTCGCCCGCGCGGTGCTGGAGCGGCGGCTGGAGCAGCCCGAGGGTCCGCGGGCCGCGCTGCTTTAGCGGGGTGTGTTCGTGTTGTCAGGTGGTCCAGTGACATCTCCAGAAAGGGATGGATAACCGGTGTCGACGCCGTTCTATGTCTCACCCCAGCAGGCCATGGCCGACCGGGCGGAGTACGCCCGCAAGGGCATCGCCCGTGGCCGCAGTCTGGTCGTGCTGCAGTTCGCCGACGGCATCGTGTTCGTCGGCGAGAACCCGTCCCGTGCGCTGCACAAGTTCAGCGAGATCTATGACCGGATCGGTTTCGCGGCCGCCGGTAAGTACAACGAGTACGAGAATCTGCGGATCGGCGGGGTGCGCTACGCGGACCTGCGCGGGTACACGTACGACCGGGACGACGTGACGGCCCGGGGGCTGGCCAACGTCTACGCGCAGACGCTGGGCACGATCTTCTCCAGCCAGGCCGAGAAGCCGTACGAGGTGGAGCTGGTCGTGGCGGAGGTCGGCGACAGCGCCGACGGTGACCAGATCTACCGGCTGCCGCACGACGGCTCGATCGTGGACGAGCACGGCTCGGTCGCGGTCGGTGGCAACGCGGAGCAGATCAGCGGGTACCTGGACCAGCGGCACCGGGACGGTATGACGCTGGCCGAGGCGCTGAAGCTGGCGGTGCAGGCGTTGTCCCGCGACACGAACGGCAGCGAGCGGGAGATTCCGGCGGAGCGGCTGGAGGTCGCGGTGCTGGACCGTACGCGTCCGCAGAAGCGGAAGTTCAAGCGGATCGTCGGAGGTCAGCTGTCGCGGCTGCTGGAGTCGGGTGCGGGAGCCGATGCCGAGGACCTGCCCCTG
Source organism: Streptomyces sp. NPDC017225 (assembly GCF_044331465.1). NCBI lineage: Bacteria > Bacillati > Actinomycetota > Actinomycetes > Kitasatosporales > Streptomycetaceae > Streptomyces > Streptomyces sp. NPDC017225. The sequence goes on from NZ_JBIRNE010000011.1 coordinate 140,539, forward strand.
CCGGACGAGGGCGAGGGCGGGGACAAGGGCGAGGAGTAGCGGGGGGCCGCCGAGTGAGGGCCTTCGAGCGGCGCCGGGTGCCATGTGCCCCGGCGCCGTTCAGTCTTGTGGCGGCGGGGCCGTGGAGCCTCGTACCACCAGGTTCACCGGGATGTCTCCCGCCTCGGGAGTGAGGCCCTCCATGACCGCCAGCAGGGCGCGCATGCCGTGTTCGCCGAAGAGTTCCGCGTCGAGGCGGACGGTCGTCAGTTCGGGGTCGATGGCCGTGGCGAGGCCGAGGTCGTCCAGGCCGGTGACCGAGAGGTCGTCGGGGATGCGGAGCCCGGCCCGTCGGGCGGCCTTGTAGGCGCCGACGGCGAGTTTGTCGTCGTCGCAGACGAGTGCCGTGGGGCGGGGCCCCGGCGCGGTGAGTGCGGCTTCCGTGGCCTTCTGGGCGCCCTCGATGGAGATGGGGGCGCGGGCGGTGCGCAGTTCGGTGCCGGGGGTGGCGGCGAGCCGGGTCGCCAGTTCGCGGGCGCGTACCTCGAAGGTCCAGGACGGGATGTCCGCCGCGAGGTGGAGGAAGTGGCGGTGGCCCAGGGTCAGGAGGTGATCCGCGACCTGGCGGATGCCGTCGGCGATGTCCAGGTTGACGGTCGCGGCGCCGAGGCTGCCGGCGGGGTCGCTGTCCAGCATGACGAGGGGGAGCTGGTCGCCTCTGATCGCGTTGAGCGCGTCGGCGGCCATGGAGGAGGCGATGACGCCGTCCAGGGCGGCCTGTGCGGAGGCGAAGGGGTCGCGGGCGGGGCCGACGCCCTCGGGGGAGGGGTAGAGGACGACTCCGAAGCCGTGTTCGGCGGCGACGCGTGCGGCGCCCGTGTAGACCTCCGCGAAGAACTCGGTGGTGAGGGCGGGTACGACGAGGAGCACGGTGCGGGTGCGGCCGAGGCGGAGGTTGCGGGCGGCGAGGTTGGGGCGGTAGCCGAGTTCGTGGGCGGCTTCGCGGACCCGTTGGGCCGTGGGTTCCGAGACCCGGCCGCGCCATTTGTCGCCGAGGACCAGGGAGACGGCGGCCTGGGAGACGCCGGCGGCCTGGGCGACGTCTCGGCTCGTGGGGCGGGTGCTGCCTCGTGCCACCGTTCGCCTGCGCTTTCGTCTGGACTGGTGAACAGGCGACATGGTACGTATGACGCAGGAAGTTATACGTAAAACTTCGCTGATCGGTGTAGTGGAAGGGGTGGGCCGTGGTCGCCGGGTACCTGGACATTCTTCGGGCGCGGCATGCCGTCCGGCTGCTCGTCGGCACGCTCGTGGGGCGGTTGCCCAACGCCACCGCGGCGATCGCGATCGTGCTGTTCGTGCGGGCGGAGGGCGGTTCGTACAGCCTGGCGGGGGCGTTGGCCGCCGTGTACGGGGTCGCCAACGCGGTGGGGCAGCCGGTGCTCGGGCGGCTCGTGGACCTGTACGGGCAGCCTCGCGTGCAGTTGCCGGCCGCCGTGGTGTCGGCGCTGGCCATGGCCGTGTTCGCCTTCGCCGGGACCGGGACGGTCGCGCTCGCGTACACGGCGGTGGGGGCCGCGGGACTGTTCACGCCCCCGCTGGAGGGCGGGCTGCGGGCGTTGTGGCCGAGTGTGCTGCGCAAGGAGGGCCAGGTGCACGCGGCGTATGCCATGGACGCCGTCGCGCAGGAGGTCATGTTCACCGTCGGGCCGCTGCTCGTGACGGTGTGCGTGTCGCTGTGGTCGCCGCTGGTCGCGCTGCTGGTGCTGAACGCGGTGGGTGTGCTGGGGGCGCTGTCCGTGGTGGTGTCGCCTCCCTCGCGCGCGTGGCGGTCGGCGCCGCGCGAGGCGCACTGGCTGGGCGCGCTGCGTTCGTCCGGGCTGCTGGCGCTGCTGGGTGCCTTCCTGTTCATCGGGATGGCGCTCGGGTCCATCACCGTCGCCTCCGTGCCGTATGCCGACGAGCACGGTGGCGACGCCGTGTACGGCTGGCTGATGGCGGCCCTGGGGCTGGGTGCGCTGATCGGGGGAGCCGTGTACGGGGCGCGGCGGTGGACCGGTGAGCCCGCGCGGCGACTGCGGGTGCTGGTGGCCTTTCTGGCGGTGTGTTATCTGCCGTTGACGCTGATGCCCGGCGTGGTCGCCATGGTCGCGCTGACCGTGCTCGCGGGTGTCTTCCTGGCGCCGTGCATCGCCTGCGCGTTCGTCCTGGTCGACGTGCACGCGCCGCGGGGGACGGTGACGGAGGCGTTCTCGTGGCTGGTGACGACGTTCACGGTGGGTGCCTCGGTGGGTACGGGCCTCGCGGGGCCCGTCGTGGAGCACGGCGGGGCGCTGTGGGGGTTCGCCCTGCCCGGGGCGGCCGGGGTGGTGTCCCTGCTCGTCCTGGCGTGCACCGGGCGGGTCCTCGCTGCTCCCGCCCGGCAGGCGGTGGTTGCGGCTTCATCGGAAAATGATCCAAACCGTGCCGTCGAACCCCGTTTCAGTTCGGGTCATCAGGCGTAATGTTCAGTCATGGACCGCCGCATTTTCGGGCTGGAGAACGAGTACGGCGTCACGTGCACGTTCAGGGGACAGCGCCGCCTGTCGCCTGACGAGGTGGCGCGGTACCTCTTCCGCCGTGTCGTGTCATGGGGCCGCAGCAGCAATGTCTTTCTGCGCAACGGGGCCCGCCTCTACCTCGACGTGGGATCGCATCCGGAATACGCCACACCCGAATGTGACAACGTGATCGAACTTGTCACCCACGACAAGGCGGGCGAGCGCATCCTCGAAGGACTCCTGGTGGACGCCGAACGACGCCTGCACGAGGAGGGAATCGCGGGCGACGTCTACCTCTTCAAGAACAACACCGACTCCGCCGGCAACTCCTACGGCTGCCACGAGAATTACCTCGTGGCCCGGCACGGGGAGTTCTCGCGGCTCGCGGACATCCTCATCCCGTTCCTGGTGACGAGGCAGTTGCTGTGCGGTGCCGGCAAGGTGCTGCAGACGCCGCGCGGTGCCGTGTACTGCGTCAGTCAGCGGGCCGAGCACATCTGGGAGGGCGTCTCCTCGGCGACCACCCGCTCCCGGCCCATCATCAACACGCGCGACGAGCCGCACGCGGACGCCGAGCGTTACCGGCGCCTGCACGTCATCGTCGGCGACTCGAACATGTCCGAGACGACCATGCTGCTCAAGGTCGGTGCCACCGACCTGGTGCTGCGCATGATCGAGGCGGGCACGGTGATGCGCGACCTCACCCTGGAGAACCCGATCCGGGCGATCCGTGAGGTGAGCCACGACATCACCGGGCGCCGGAAGGTGCGCCTGGCCAGTGGCCGGGAGGCGTCCGCGCTGGAGGTGCAGCGGGAGTACTACGAGAAGGCGGTGGACTTCTGCGAGCGCCGAGGCATCCGCACCGGCACCGTCGAGCGCGTGCTGGAGCTGTGGGGCCGCACGCTGGACGCGATCGAGGCCGAGGACCTCGACCGCATCGACACCGAGATCGACTGGGTCATGAAGTACAAGCTCCTGGAGCGGTACCGGGCCAAGCACAACATGACCATGTCGAACCCGCGGGTCGCGCAGATAGACCTCGCCTACCACGACATCCACCGCCGTCGCGGCCTGTACTACCTGCTCGAGAGGAAGGGCCAGGCCGCCCGGGTAGCGAACGACCTGAAGATCTTCGAGGGCAAGTCCGTACCGCCGCAGACCACTCGGGCCCGGCTGCGCGGCGACTTCATCCGAAGGGCTCAGGAGCAGCGCCGGGACTTCACCGTCGACTGGGTCCATCTCAAGCTCAACGACCAGGCGCAGCGCACCGTGTTGTGCAAGGACCCGTTCCGTTCGGTGGACGACCGGGTGGAGAAGCTGATCGCCGGGATGTGATCCGGACGGGATGAGACAGGAGTTCCGCGCGAGAAGCGGAACGCCACACGGGCACCGTACGTTAGCCGTACGGTGCCCTTCTCACGCCGTAGAGTTGCGCGCACTCTCCAAGAACTCATCCAGCAGCTCGTCAAGCAGCATCGACCGATATCGATACGAGGCCCCCACCGTGCGCCGACGCTCACTCCTCATCGCCGTCCCCGCCGGACTGGTCACTCTCGCCGCATGCGGTGAGGAAGACTCCGGCTCGAGCAATGCCGGCGACAGCGCGACGCCCGGGGCGTCGGACACGTCGGCGTCGCCACCGAAGATCGTGGACGGTCCGCTGCCGGCGATCACCGAGGGGACGAAGTTCGGCGAGAAGCCGACGGTCGCCAAGGGCGGTGGCGAGCCCTCCAAGGACCTCGCGGTGAAGACGGTCGTCGCAGGCGGCGGCAGAACGGTCGCGGAGAACGACTTCGTGTCGGCGAACTACCTGGGCCAGATCTGGGAGAGCGCGAAGGTCTTCGACAACTCCTACGACCGCAAGACCCCGCTGATCGTCCAGCTCTCCAAGGAGGCCGGCCTCATCGACGGCTGGCGGTACGCGCTCGTCGGCAAGAAGACCGGCAGCCGCGTCCAGTTCTCCGTGCCGCCCACCTTGGGATACGGCGAGCAGGGCAACGAGCAGGCGGGCATCAAGGGCTCCGACACGCTGGTGTTCGTGGTCGACGTGCAGGACACCTTCAACGCCAGGAGCTCGGCCAAGGGCAAGGAAGTCCCCCAGGACGACGCCGCTCTGCCGAAGGTCGGTACCAACACCGACGGCAAGGCGCCGTCCATCGAGATGCCGAGGACCGACGCGCCGAAGAAGCTCGCAGCGGAGTACGTCCTCGAGGGCGACGGCGCCGAGGTCGGCGCCCAGGAGACCGTGCTCGTGCAGTACAAGGGCGTGGTCTGGGACGGCGGCAAGGAGTTCGACTCCACGTACGGCAGGAAGCAGCTGACGTCGTTCTCGCTCCAGCAGGTCGTCAAGGGCTGGTCGCAGGGCCTGACCGGCAAGAAGGTCGGCAGCCGCGTCCTCGTCGTGATCCCGCCGGAGCTGGGTTACGGCGACAGCCCGCCGGAGGGCAGCGGCATCGAGAAGGACTCCACTCTGGTCTTCTCCGTCGACATCCTGGCGAAGATGTGACGCCTCGGGGATGTCAGACTTGGGCCGTTGCCTTTCCGCAGACAAGCAGGAGCTGAACACGTGAGCATCGACAAGCCCGAGGTCGACTTCCCGGGGGGCGAGCCCCCGGCGGACCTCGAGATCAAGGACATCTGGGAGGGCGACGGCCCGGTCGCGCAGGCCGGTCAGACCGTGACCGTCCACTACGTGGGCGTGGCGTTCAGCACGGGCGAGGAGTTCGACGCCAGCTGGAACCGAGGTGCGCCGTTCCGCTTCCCGCTCGGTGGCGGCCGTGTCATCGCGGGCTGGGACCGGGGCGTGCAGGGCATGAAGGTCGGCGGCCGACGTCAGCTGACCGTCCCGGCCCACCTCGCCTACGGCAACCAGAGCCCGACCCCGGCGATCCAGCCCGGCGAGACGCTGATCTTCGTGGTCGATCTGCTCGGAGTCTGATCGAAGTCCGAACGGACAGTGATCAGAGCCGGTCATCCGGGGTCCATGCCTGTCCGGGCATGGGCCCTCGGCTTTTGCCGGGCCACCGCGGGGCGGTACGGTCATCCGTCGTAAGCACCATAGGGAGAAGGGCGTCGATGGCCATTGCCAAGGCCGAGCGGCTGATGAACCTGGCGCTGTGTCTGCTCGGGACACGGCGGCCACTCAGCAAGCGTGAGCTGCGCGAGTCCATCGAGGCCTACCTCGAAGCGGGGTCCGACGACTCGTTCAACCGCATGTTCGAGCGGGACAAGGACGACCTGCGGGAACTCGGGCTCGTCATCGAGACCGTCGAGAGCCTCGACGGCGAGATCGGCTATCTGGCGCGCCGGGACAGCAACCGTCTGCCGCCCATCACCCTGGACGCCGAGGAGGCCGCCGCGCTCGGCCTCGCCGCCAAGGTGTGGCAGCAGGCCCGGCTGGCCGGGGCCGCGAGCGGCGCGCTGCAGAAGCTGCGCGCGGCCGGACTGCCCGAGGACGTCGACCCGTACGAGGCGCACAGTGCGCTGGAGCCGCGCATCCCGGTGCACGAGGCCGCCTTCGAGCCGCTGATGCTCGCCTGCCGCGACCGCAGGCCGGTCCTCTTCGAGTACCGCAAGGCCAACGCCGCCCAGCCCGAGCCCCGGCACGTCGAGCCGTGGGCGCTGGAGTGCTGGCGCGGCCACTGGTACCTGGCCGGCTACGACCGCGACCGTGGCGCCGAGCGGGTCTTCCGGCTGTCCCGGATCACGGGCAAGGTTCGCTCGCGCGGGGCGCGGTTCACCGCCCCCGTGCCCGACGTCGTCACCGTCCGTGAGACGGTCGCGAGCTGGGCGGGGGAGACCGCCGACCGCTCCGCGCTGATCCGGCTGCGAACGGGCGCGGGGTACCCCCTTCGGGCGAAGGCCGCCGCGGTCCGGGAACTCGGCGACGGCTGGGACGAGTTGGAGATTCCGTACGGTCACGGCCTGGACGCCTGGCTGGTCGAGTTCGGGCCGGACGTGGTGGTGCTGGAGCCCGCGGAGTTGCGTGCGGACGTGGTGGACCGGCTGCGTGCCGTGGCCAAGGGCTGAGGGGGAGCGGACAACACAGTGGCAGGCAAACCGGTCAGGCCCGTGAACGCCATCGACCAGACCCGACGGATGCTGTCCCTGGTGACGTATCTGCGGGAGCGCCCCGGTGCCCGGGTCGAGGACGTGGCGCGCGCCTTCGGCATCACCGAGGACGAGCTGGTCTCCGACCTCGACGTGCTGCCCATGTGCGGCACCAGCTTCCGCGGCGGCGATCTGCTCGACATCGACACCGACGGCGAGCGCATCTGGTGGCACAATCCCGCCGCCCTCGGCGCGGACGCGGCCGAGCCGCTGCGGCTGGCCGCCGACGAGGCCACGGCGTTGCTCGTCGCCGCCCGGGCCGTGGCGACCCTGCCCGGCCTGCGGGAGAGCGACCGGCAGGCGCTGCTGCGGGCGACCGCCAAGGTGGAGACCTCGGCCGGTGAGGCCGCGGGCGCCAGCTCGCGCCTGTCCGTCACCTTCGAGTCCGAGGGCGGCGTCTTCGCCGACGTCGACCGGGCGATCTCGGAGCGCCGCCGGCTGTGGATCCGCTACTACTCACCGGCCCGCGACGAGGTCACCGAGCGCGAGATCGACCCCATCCGGCTGGTCAGCGTCGGGCACACGTACGTCGAGGCCTGGTGCCGCCGCTCCGAGGCCCGGCGCACCTTCCGGCTCGACCGGGTCGCCGAGATCCGCATCATGGACGAGCCCTCCGCACCGCCGGAGGTGGAGCTGCGGGACCTGTCGGAGGGGCTGGTGCAGCCCGCCGCCGAGGACCCCGAGGTCGTGGTGGAGGTCGGCCCCGGCGGGCGCTGGGTCGCCGAGTACTACCCGCACGACAGCGCGGACGAGCTTCCCGACGGCGGTCTGCGCATCGCTCTGCGCACCCCCGACCCGGCGTCCCTGCGGCGGCTGGCGCTGCGGCTCGGGCGCGACGGGCGGATCGTGTCCCCGCCCGAGCTCGCCGGCAGCGCCCGGCAGGCGGCCCGCGAGGCGCTGGCGGCGTACGACGGCATCGAGGCGGTCGGGGCGCACGGCGGGCCGGGGACGGGGCAGCGCGGCGGGCAGGAGCGAGGACTGTGAGCGAGCCCGCGGGGCCGGGCGCGCCGGGTATGACGGCGGCGTCCGCGTTCGCCGGCATGCGGCGCGTGTCCCCGGTCGTGTACAAGGCGGGCTGCCCGGACTGCCGGGGCAGCTTCGAGCTCGCCGCGAGCGCCCTGCGCCTCGCCATCGGCGCCACGAGCCGCACCACCTTCTACTCGTTCACCTGCCCCGAGTGCGGGTCCGCCGTCCGCAAGCCGGCGGGGGAGCGGGTCGTGGAGCTGCTCACGGGCGGCGGGGTCAGGACCCTGCGGCTGCACTCCACCGTCTAGGACCGGCGACCGCACCGGCGTTTCGGCATCGACGTCCCGGGGCCGGCGTTCACGACCAGTCAGCGGGACGGTCTAGGCTCGGTGTCATGTTCTGGCCGATGTTCGCGGTTGCCGTGGGTTTCCTGGGTCTCGCCGTCCTCGCGGTGTTCGCCGTGAAGGTGTTCGTGGAGGCGCGGCGCCTGGGCCGGCAGGTGACGGACTCGGCGCACCGGATCAGCCGGGCGGCGGAGGAGCTGGAGCGCGCGACCGAGAGCGCCGTGCGCGCCGTGGACACGCTGTGAAGGCCTGATCACCGCCGCGGACCCTCGCGCGTGACCCCACGGACGCGGGTGAGTCGCGTTTTGGGGCACTTCGCCCTGTCACCCCACGGGCCCCTGAAGGTACGCTGCTGGTCGCGACCCGGAAAAACGAGGCCCGGTCGCGGACGGGAGTACGCACAGGGATTGCCTCACGTTTACCCCTGAGCGTTACGATCGCTGCACAAGACGATCGATCGGACGCATGTCCGACCGGTCGGACAGCACCCCCACCCAGCCGCCTCGGTGAGAAGGTAAAGACTTATGTTCGGAAGGCTCGGCGCCCCCGAGATCATTCTCATCCTCGTCGTCATCATCCTGCTGTTCGGCGCGAAGAAGCTTCCGGACATGGCGCGGTCGCTCGGCAAGTCGGCGCGCATCCTCAAGAGCGAGGCCAAGGCGATGAAGAGCGAGAGCAAGTCGGACGACGCCGCTCCCGCCGACCCGCCCAACACCCCCGAGCAGGCCGCGGCGCAGCGCACCATCAAGGCCGCCCCCGGCGATGTGACCAGCTCCCGGCCGGTCTCCGAGCCGACGGACACGACCAAGCGCTGACGCAGGGCCGGTGACCTCCGGCCCGCCGCACGAGATGGGAACGTGGGTTGCTGAAGCCTGCCCGCAACAAGGAGAAGGATCCCGAGGGGCGGATGCCCCTCGCGGAGCACCTTCGTGAGCTCCGCAACCGGCTCGCGAAGGCGCTGCTGGCCATCGTCGCCGTCACCGTCGTCGCCGCCTTCTTCTACGAGGAGATCGTCAACGTCCTCACCGAGCCGATCCTTGAGTCGGTCGGCTGTGAGAAGTCGTTCGAAGAGCTGGCCACGTCCGGCTCTGAGCCATGCGCGCAGATCACTCTCAACGGTCTGCTCGGCCCCTTCACCCTGGCGCTGAAGGTGTCCCTGACGGCGGGCATCGTGCTGGCCTCGCCGGTCTGGCTGTACCAGCTGTGGGCATTCGTCGCCCCGGGGCTGCACAGGAACGAGAAGAAGTACGCCTACGCGTTCGTCGCCACCGGTGCCCCGTTGTTCCTGGTCGGTGCGTACTTCGCCTACGCGGTGCTGCCCACCTCGGCGAAGGTGCTGATCGAATTCACACCGAGCGACGTCGACAACCTGCTGCCACTGGACGAGCTGCTCGATCTCGTCACGCGCATGGTGATTGTCTTCGGCCTCTCCTTCGAGCTGCCTCTGCTGCTGGTGATGCTCAATCTCACCGGAGTGCTGTCCGGCAAGCGCATGCTCGGGTGGTGGCGCGCGATGATGATGGGCATCACGCTGTTCGCGGCCATCGCCACGCCGAGCACGGACCCGCTGACCATGATCATGCTGGCGGGACCGATCTGGGTTCTGTACTTCGCCGCGGTCATCATCGCCCTGCTGAACGACCGCCGCAGGTCCCGCCGCGAGGCTCTGGAGCCCGACGACGACGAGGCGTCCGAGCTGGATCTCACGCCCGACAGCATCGACGAGATCGAACCCGTGACGACCGCCCGCGCCCTGCCCGAGCAGACCACGAGGGACCGGGTCAACGGCTACGACGACGTGACCTGAGGCACGCCGGGGCGGTGACGGTACACGCCGCCGCCCCACGGAACGCCTCACGGTCTCCGTCGCGGGACCGATCCCGATAATGATCGTCCTGTTGTCAGTGCGGCCCGGTACGCTCGAAAGCACGATGACAGAGGATCTCTCACCGGCCGAGCGGTACGCGGCAGCCCGCCAGCGCGCTGCCGAGCAGGCCACCGCGCTCGCCTCCTTCCGCGAGATGTACGACTTCGGCCTCGACCCCTTCCAGATCGAGTCCTGCCAGGCGCTCGAGGCGGGCAAGGGTGTGCTGGTGGCCGCGCCCACCGGTTCCGGCAAGACGATCGTCGGCGAGTTCGCCGTCCACCTCGCCCTCCAGCAGGGCAAGAAGTGCTTCTACACGACGCCCATCAAGGCGCTGTCGAACCAGAAGTACGCCGACCTCAGCCGTCGCTACGGCGCGGACAAGGTGGGCCTGCTCACCGGCGACAACAGCGTGAACTCCGACGCCCCGGTGGTCGTGATGACCACCGAGGTCCTGCGGAACATGCTGTACGCCGGCTCCCAGACCCTCCTCGGCCTCGGGTACGTGGTCATGGACGAGGTGCACTACCTCTCCGACCGCTTCCGCGGCGCCGTCTGGGAGGAAGTGATCATCCACCTCCCCGAATCCGTGACCCTGGTGTCACTGTCGGCCACCGTGTCGAACGCGGAGGAGTTCGGCGACTGGCTCGACACCGTGCGCGGCGACACCCAGGTGATCGTCTCCGAGCACCGGCCCGTGCCGCTGTTCCAGCACGTGCTGGCCGGGCGCCGGATGTACGACCTGTTCGAAGAGGGCGAGGGCCGCAAGAGGGCCGTCAACCCCGACCTCACGCGCATGGCGCGCATGGAGGCGAGCCGCCCGTCCTACCAGGACCGCAGGCGCGGCCGGGCCATGAAGGAGGCCGACCGGGAGCGGGAGCGCAGACAGCGTTCCCGCATGTGGACGCCGGGCCGGCCCGAGGTCATCGAGCGGCTCGACGCCGAGGGACTGCTGCCCGCGATCACCTTCATCTTCAGCCGCGCCGCCTGCGAGGCCGCCGTCCAGCAGTGCCTGTACGCCGGGCTGCGGCTCAACGACGAGGAGGCGCGGGACAGGGTGCGCGCCCTCGTGGAGGAGCGCACGGCCTCCATCCCCACCGAGGACCTGCACGTCCTGGGGTACTACGAGTGGCTGGAGGGCCTGGAGCGCGGCATCGCCGCCCACCACGCGGGCATGCTGCCGACGTTCAAGGAGGTCGTCGAGGAGCTCTTCGTCCGCGGACTGGTCAAGGCCGTCTTCGCGACCGAGACCCTCGCCCTGGGCATCAACATGCCCGCCCGCTCGGTGGTGCTGGAGAAGCTCGTCAAGTGGAACGGCGAGCAGCACGCCGACATCACGCCCGGCGAGTACACGCAGCTCACCGGCCGGGCCGGCCGGCGCGGCATCGACGTCGAGGGCCACGCCGTCGTGCTGTGGCAGCGCGCCATGAACCCCGAGCACCTCGCGGGACTGGCCGGCACGCGCACGTACCCGCTGCGCTCCAGCTTCAAGCCGTCGTACAACATGGCGGTCAACCTGGTCGAGCAGTTCGGCCGGCACCGTTCGCGGGAGCTGCTGGAAACCTCCTTCGCCCAGTTCCAGGCGGACAAGTCGGTCGTCGGGATCTCCCGGCAGGTGCAGCGCAACGAGGAGGGTCTGGAGGGCTACAAGGCCTCCATGACCTGCCACCTCGGCGACTTCGAGGAGTACGCGCGACTGCGCCGCGAGCTGAAGGACCGCGAGAGCGAGCTGGCCCGCCAGGGCGTCAACCAGCGGCGCGCCGAGGCCGCCGTGGCGCTGGAGAAGCTGAAGCCGGGCGACGTCATCCACGTGCCGACGGGCAAGTACGCGGGCCTCGCCCTGGTGCTGGACCCGGGACTGCCCGCCGGACGGTCCAACGGCCACCGCGGCTTCGAGCACCACGACGGGCCCCGTCCGCTGGTGCTGACCGCCGAGCGGCAGGTCAAGCGGCTGGCGTCGATGGACTTCCCGGTGCCGGTCGAGGCGCTGGAGCGGATGCGGATCCCGAAGTCCTTCAACCCGCGCTCGCCCCAGTCCCGCCGCGACCTCGCCTCCGCGCTGCGCACCAAGGCCGGGCACATCCCGCCGGAGCGGGCCCGCAAGAAGCGCTCCCAGGCCGCCGACGACCGGGAGATCGCGCGGCTGCGCAAGGACATCCGCGCCCACCCCTGCCACGGCTGCGACGACCGCGAGGACCACGCGCGCTGGGCCGAGCGCTACCAGCGGCTGCTGCGCGACACCTCGCAGCTGGAGCGCCGGATCGAGGGCCGGACGAACACCATCGCCCGCACCTTCGACCGGATCGTCGCGCTGCTGACGGAGATGGACTACCTGCGCCGCGACGAGGTCACCGAGCACGGCAAGCGTCTCGCCCGGCTCTACGGCGAGCTGGACCTGCTCGCCAGCGAGTGCCTGCGCGAGGGCGTCTGGGAGGGGCTCTCCCCGGCCGAGCTCGCCGCCTGCGTCTCCGCACTGGTCTACGAGTCCCGGGCGGCCGACGACGCGATGGCGCCGAAGCTGCCCTCCGGCAAGGTCAAGGCCGCGCTCGGCGAGACGGTCCGCATCTGGGGCCGGCTCGACGCCCTGGAGGAGGACTTCCGGATCAGCCAGACCGAGGGCGTCGGCCAGCGCGAGCCCGACCTCGGCTTCGCCTGGGCCGCGTACATGTGGGCGTCCGGCAAGGGCCTCGACGAGGTGCTGCGCGAGGTGGAGCTGCCCGCCGGTGACTTCGTCCGCTGGTGCAAGCAGGTCATCGACGTCCTCGGCCAGATCTCCGCCGCCGCGCCCGCCGCGGGCTCGACGGTCCCGAAGAACGCGCGCAAGGCGGTCGACGAACTGCTGCGCGGGGTCGTCGCCTACTCGTCGGTGGGCTAGCCACCGCATCGTCTCGAAGGCCCGGCGGTATGTCCGCCGGGCCTTCGCGCGTTCCACGGGCCTTCGGCGCCTCTTTCACTCATCACGGTGAGTGATATTCGTACGCTCACCCGCCATGACGCCGGGTGTTCGAACGACTCCTGAGCGTACAAATGGGCCCGAGGGTACTCCAGTCCCGGTGTCCGTTTCAGGTGCTTGCTGAATATGACATGGCGATGATCCCCTCGGACTAAGCTCGCCCGCAGCGCACCGAGTTGAGGTGTAATCGCGCGCTTGTTCCCAATGTGCCGAAGATGCCGACAACTCCCAGAGATACCCCGCCGCAAGCTCCCCCATCCCAGCCGATTCTTTTTCCAGAGGCCTACATGGTGAGTGTTGATTCCCCTCCAGGTCGCCGTGAACTTCCCTTCGCGCGCACCCTGTTGCTGCCGGCCATACTGATGGCCGCGGCCACCGGAGCCGCCGTCGCCGTGGTGGCGGAACCGGCCCGGCTCGCCGTCGGCCTGTGCGGTGCCCTCGCCACACTGCTGGTGATCGCCGCGGCGGCCGAAACGGCGCGCCGCGGCCGTGCGCTACGGGTCCTGCGTGCCGAGCACGCCCGTCACAGCGCGTATCTGGAACGCCGGGCCGCGAGCCACCACGAGGAGATGGTCCGCCTCGGCGGCGAAGTCCTGCCCAACATCCTGGACTTCATGCGAAACGGGAGCACGCCCGAAGAGGTGATGCGCCGCCTCGGCGAGGTGGACCCGTCGTACGTCGAACTCGGTGAGCCGCAGCGCAGGATGATCCGGATGATCTGCGACATCGTCGATCACCAGGACTCCATGCGTGAATCCGCCGAGCGTTCCTTCGTCGACATCGCCCGCCGCGTCCAGGCGATCGTCCACCAGCAGAACAAGGAACTCCGCGAGATGGAGGAGGACCACGGGCGCAACCCCGAGGTCTTCGACGACCTCCTGCGCATCGACCACGGCACGGCCCTGATCGGCCGCCTCGCCGACTCGGTCTCCGTCATCGGCGGCGGCCGGCCCGGACGCCAGTGGCCCAAGCCGGTGGCCCTCTACAGCGTGCTGCGCGGCGCCATGTCGCGGATCCTGCAGTACCGCCGGATCAACCTGGCCTCCATCGCCAAGGTCAACATCAAGGGCACCGCGGTCGAGCCGGTCATCCACGCCGCGGCGGAGCTCCTCGACAACGCCACCCGCTACTCGCCCCCGGGGGCGAAGGTGCACGTCACGGCGACCGAGGTGCAGAGCGGCGTCTGCATCGAGATCGAGGACGCCGGCGTCAGCCTCAGCGAGGAGTCCCGCGCCCGCATCGAGGGGCTGCTGGAGCACGCCAAGCGCGGCACCGACGTGCAGGACCTCGCCCACCACCCGCGCCTCGGCCTGTCCGTGGTGGGCCGGCTGTGCACGCAGTACGGCATGGACGTGTCGCTGCGGGCCTCCGCGTACGGCGGCGTCCGGGCCATCCTCATCGTGCCCAGCAAGATGATGACCACCGAGCCCGGAGTCGGACTCGCCCACGGCATCGGCGCGACGTCGATCCCCCACCCGGGCCCGGACGCCCTCCCCGGACCCGAGCGCACACCCAAGAAGCGCCGCCCCACCAGCCCCCGTATCCCGGACTCGGTCCTGCTGGAGGACGACGTTCCCGAGGTGACCGAGTGGACGGCGGGCGGACTCCCGCAGCGCCGCAGCCGGGTCAAGATGCCGCTCAGCCAGCGCCTCGCCGAACAGGCCGTGTGGGAGCGGGAGGACGCCGAGCGCGAGGCCCGCCTGGCCGCCGAGCGCGCCCGCAACGGCATCCCGGTGGCCGCGGCCCCGGAACCCGGGCCGAAGAAGGACGAAGGGCTCCCGCCGGGGCACTTCATCGGCGCCTTCTGGGAGGGCCTCAAGCAGCACTCGGGCAGCGCCCAGGCCCACCAGCAGTCCAGCAGCAACGAGCCGGCCCACGCCCCGGCAGACGACGAGGGGAACCTCAAGTGATCGAGCAGCAAGGCAAGTTCGACTGGATGCTCCAGGACCTCTACGACGGTGTCCCGGGCATCGAGATGATCGTGGTGCTCTCCGCCGACGGCCTGCGCATCGCCCGCTACTCCGGTGACCCCGACGCCGCCGACCGGGTCGCCGCGGCCTGCGCGGGACTGCAGAGCCTGGCGAGCGCCGTCAGCCAGGAGATCCCGACCAGCGACGGTGCGATGAAGATGGTCCTCATCGAGATGAACGGCGGCTACTTCTACCTGATGGCCGCCGGTGCCAACGCCTACCTCGCCGTGCTCTCCGACGTCCGCTGCGAGCCCGGCCGGATGGGTCTCAGCATGGCCGACCTGGTCGCCCGGATCGGGCCCCACCTCACCAGTCCGGCCCGGCGCAACGGGCAGACCGTATGACTCCTCCCCAGCGCCAGAGGCGATCTCCCGGACAGGAGCCGTCCGCCGCGTCGACCTCTGCCGCACCGTCCCGCAAGGACGACGCAACCCCCAACCCCGAGCGGCTGTTCGTCATCGGCGGGGAGGGGAGCGGCGAGCGCGCCGACATCGACCTGGTCACCCTGATCGTGGCCCGCGACGAGCCGCCGGTGTCCGCCACACCGGAACAGGCGGCGCTGCTGCGGCTGTGCGTCGCGCCCCTGTCCGCAGCCGAGCTGTCGGCCTATCTGGGCCTGCCGTTCAGTGTGGTGACCGTGCTGCTCACCGACCTGCTGGCGACGGAACTGGTGCAGGCCCGCGCCCCGGTCGTCCGCCAGAAGGTCGCCGACCGAAACCTCCTCGAAGCGGTGATGCATGGACTACAAAAACTCTGACACGATTCCGGGCCCGCGGACGGAGGACCGGCTGCCGCACACGGCCGAGGCCGCCGTGAAGATCGTCATCGTGGGCGGCTTCGGGGTCGGCAAGACCACCATGGTCGGCTCGGTCAGCGAGATCAGACCGCTGACCACCGAGGAGACGATGACCCAGGCCGGAATCGGCGTCGACGACAACTTCGGTTCCGCCTCCAAGACGGCCACCACGGTGGCCATGGACTTCGGCCGGATCAGCATCACCGACCAACTGGTGCTGTACCTCTTCGGCACCCCCGGCCAGGAGCGCTTCTGGTTCCTGTGGAACGGCCTGTTCGAGGGCGCGCTCGGCGCGGTGGTACTCGTCGACACCCGCCGCCTCGACGTCAGCTTCGACGTCATGGGGCGCCTGGAGGAGCGCGGTGTGCCCTTCGTGGTCGCCGTCAACACCTTCCCCGACGCGCCCCGCTATCCCGTCGCGGAGCTGCGAGCCGCGCTCGACCTGGCCGAGGAGATCCCCATCCTCGACTGCGACGTGCGGCGCCGCGCCTCCAGCCGGGACGTCCTGCTGACCCTGACGCGCTTCCTGCACGCCATCGCCATGAAGGGCGCGCTCACCTGACCCGGCGCGGCCGAGCCCGCCCCGGCACGGCCGCCCGACCCCCTCGAACCCACACGCTTGACCCACACTTCTGTTGCGGAGCGACACTGTGACGCCTGAACGCCACTCCCTGACCGGAACGGGCGACCCCCTGTTCGAACCGCCGCCCGGCTGCCCCGCGCACGGCGTCGGACCGGGCGGACTGCACCGGCTGCACGAGGCGGACGACCTGGACGAGCTGTACGAGAAGCTGCGCGAGCAGCACGGACCGGTGGCGCCGGCGCTGCTCCACGACGACGTACCGATGTGGGTGGTCCTCGGCCACGCCGAGAACCTGCACATGGTGAGCACGCCCGCCCAGTTCTGCCGCGACAGCCGTATCTGGACCCCGCTCAACGAGGGCATGGTCAAGCCCGACCACCCGCTCATGCCGCACATCGCCTGGCAGCCCATCTGCTCCCACGCCGAGGGCGACGAGCACAAGCGACTGCGCGGCGCGGTCACCAGCGCCATGTCCGACATCGACTACCGGGAACTGCGCCGGCACATCAAGCGGTACACCCAGCGCCACGTCAACCGGTTCTGCGAGGCGGGCCGCGCCGACCTCGTCGGCCAGTTCGCCGAGCACCTGCCGATGGGCGTGATGTGCCATCTGCTCGGCATGCCGGACGAGTACAACGACCGGATGGTCGAGGCCGCCCGCGACATGCTCAAGGGCACCGAGACGGCGAACGCCAGCCACGCCTACGTCATGGCCGCCCTGGACCGCCTCACCACCGCCCGCCGGGCCAGGCCCGAGGACGACATCGCCGGCCGCCTCGTCACCCATCCGGCAGGGCTCACCGACGACGAGGTCAGGGAGCACCTGCGGGTGGTCCTCATCGCGGCCTACGAGGCGACCGTCAACCTCATCAGCAACGTGCTGCGCGTGGTCCTCACCGACCCGGGTTTCCGCGCCCAGCTCAGCGGCGGCCAGATGACGGTGCCGGAGGCGGTCGAGCAGTCCCTGTGGGACGAGCCGCCGTTCAGCAGCGTCTTCGCCTACTTCGCCAAGCAGGAGACCGAACTGGGCGGTCAGCGCATCCGCGCCGGTGACGGGCTGCTGCTCGGCATCGCGCCCGGCAACGTCGATCCGCGCATCCGCCCCGACCTGGCCGCGAGCATGGAGGGCAACCGTGCCCACCTCGCCTTCGGCGGCGGCCCGCACGAGTGTCCGGGCCAGGACATCGGGCGTGCCATCGCCGACGCCGGGATCGACGCGCTGCTGATGCGGCTGCCGGACGTCCAGCTCGACTGCGACGAGGACGAACTGCGGTGGCGGTCGTCGATCGCGTCGCGGCACCTGGTGGAACTGCCGGTGCGGTTCGAGCCGAAGGCTCAGCAGGACATCAGGCAGCAGCCCAGCCACGCCCCGGCACCCGAGCGGCGCACCGCCTGGCACGTCGGCATCCCGCGGCCGGAAGACCGGCCCGAGCCGCAGCCCCCGGCGTACCCGCCGGAGCCGGTGTCGGTGACGGCCGCGGAGCCCCAGCAGGCGCAGGGGCCGGAGCGGGTCCGTCCCCGCGGTGCCTGGCAGCGCTTCCTGCTCTGGTGGCGCGGCTACTGACGGCCGGCGGCCCAGTCCTCGTACGCCGTCCAGGCGCCGAGGGAGCGTCCGCTGCGGAAGCGGTGCTCCCGCCCCGTGACCGGATCGGTGAAACCCAGCTCCCGCGCCAGCAGTTGCAGCGGGCGCCGGAAGTCGCCGGCCGGCACGGGGGCGGCCACCTCGGGGTAGAGGGGGTCGCCGAGGATCGGCACGCCGAGCGCGGTCATGTGCACACGCAGCTGGTGCGTCTGGCCGGTGCCGGGCACCAGCCGGTACCGGCCCAGCCCGCCGCCCGGGCCCGGGCGGCGCCCGGTCAGCTCGACGCGGCTCACCGCGTTCGGCTCCCCCTCGATCTCCCGGGCGGCCAGTACCCCCCGCTCCTTGAGGATCCGGCTGCGTACGGTCCGGGGCAGGACGAGCGCCGGATCGTACGGGGCGACGGCCTCGTACTCCTTGCGCACCAGCCGGTCGCGGAACAGGCCCTGATAGGCGCCGCGCTCCTCGGGACGCACGGTGAACAGGACGAGGCCGGCGGTGAGCCGGTCGAGGCGGTGTGCCGCGCCGAGCGCCGGGACGCCCAGCTCCCGGCGGAGCCGGGCGAGCGCGGTCTCGGTGACGTGCCCGCCGCGCGGGGTGGTGGCCAGGAAGTGCGGTTTGTCGGCGACGACGATGTGCTCGTCGCGATACACGACCTCCACCGGGAAGGGCACCGGCACCTCGGCGGGCAGCTCGCGGTGGAACCACACGAACATGCCGGGCTCGTACGGCGCGTCCGACGGCACGGCCCGCCCGTCCGCCCCGACGAACAGCCCGGCGTCGAACATGCCGCCGACCACGCCGGCGCCCGCGCCGGACAGCCGCTGCGTCAGGTGTTCACGCACCGTGGACCACGGCCCGGCCGCGGGCAGCCGCACCCGCACCGCGTCGATGCCGTCGCGCTGCGGGAGGGGTGAGGGCGGGGGAGGAGTGCGGCGTCTCATCGCCTGCCAGCGTACGAGGACGAGGGCCGACGGCGGAAAACCGCTGGGCCGTCGGCCGGCCCCGTTGGCAGGATGCGGCCATGCCCTACCTGACGAGCCCGGTCCTTCCCGCCGGCACCCTCTCCCGCACGCCGCAGCCCTCGATCCCCACCGGCGACGGGCTGCTGCTGCGCCCGTGGCGCCCCGAGGACGCGCCCGCCGTGCACGCGGCCTTCCAGGACCCGGTGATGCACCGGTGGCACATCCGCACCGCCGACTCCGAGGAGGAGGTGCGTGGCTGGATCGCCGAGTGGCAGCAGGGCTGGGCCGGTGAGCGGAACGTGCAGTGGGCCGTGGCCGACGCGGCCGAGGACCGGCTCCTCGGCCGGGCCGCCCTGCGGGAGGTCGTGCTCGGCGACGGGGTGGCCGAGGTCGCCTACTGGACCACGGCCGAGGCCAGGGGCCGGGGCGTCGCCGCCCGCGCCACGAAGGCGCTCGCCCACTGGGCCCTGGACGAGATCGGCTTCCAGCGCCTGGAACTCACCCACTCCGTCGCCAACGAGGCGTCCTGCCGGGTCGCCGGGAAGGCCGGCTTCGCCCTGGAGGGCACCAAGCGCGGCGCCCTGCTCCACGCCGACGGCTGGCACGACATGCACCTGCACGCACGCGTACGCGGGGACTGAGGCGCCGTCTCGCTCACACGCCCGGCGTGCGGTCGTGGACGGCGTGGCCCCGGGGGCGGGTCGTCCGGCCGGTGCTGGCCGCTACACGGCCGGAGCGGCGCCTTCCTGCTCCGCCTCGATGCGTGCGTTCCAGTCCTGCTTCGAGGCCTGCCAGCCGTCCTCGTTGTGACCGAGGCGCCAGTAGCCGGAGATGGAGAGGTCCTCGCGGGGGATCCCGCGCTCCACCCGCAGAAGCTTCCGCAGTTCCTTCACGCAGGCCGCCTCGCCGTGCACGAAGGCGTGCACCCGGCCCTCGGGGAAGTCCAGGCCGCGCAGGGCCTCGACCAGGGCCTGGCCCACCGGACGGTCGCCGCGGTGCAGCCAGACGACCTCCACGTCGGAGTCGATCTTCTGCTCCTCCTGGGCTCCGTCGACCTCGACGAAGGCGAAGGCGCGGGCGCCGTCCGGCAGCGCCTCCAGGGACCGGGCGATGGCGGGCAGCGCGCTCTCGTCACCGGCGAGCAGATGCCAGTCGGCGGCGGGATCGGGGGCGTAGGCGCCGCCGGGGCCCAGGAAGTGGACGGTCTCGCCAGGCCGGACGCGCTTCGCCCAGGGACCGGCCAGTCCCTGGTCC
Source organism: Streptomyces sp. NPDC017225 (assembly GCF_044331465.1). Taxonomy (NCBI): domain Bacteria; kingdom Bacillati; phylum Actinomycetota; class Actinomycetes; order Kitasatosporales; family Streptomycetaceae; genus Streptomyces; species Streptomyces sp. NPDC017225. Next base: position 160,442 of record NZ_JBIRNE010000011.1, read on the forward strand.
CCGTGGATGACGAAGTCCAGCGTCATCTCGTGATGCTCGGCGTCCCAGTGGCGCACCGTGTACGTCCGGGTCACCGGCCACTGCTCGCGCGGGAACTCCTCGCGGATCCGTTCCATGTCGAAGGGCTCCGGATAGGTCGCGCCCGAGGCGGGGAACAGCAGCTTCACATAGTGGTCGGTGCAGGTGTCCGCCGGCAGCCCGGCGAGTTCCTCGCCGCCGAGCACCACGCGCTGCATGTGCGGGGTCAGCCGCTCGGTGCGGACCACCTGTGCGGTGTGCGGCTTGCGCGGCTTGCGTCCCGGACGGTCTGCCATGACGGCCTCCCTGATCCCTGCGTGAGGGCTCCCTGAGTTAGGTTTACCTAAGTTAGCATCCCCGCCCCACTCGGCACGTCATGGAGGGGTGCCCCACGAAGCCCCCACGCGCAAGGTACGGCTTCCCCCGGTCGGGGCGCCGATTCACCCCGCGGGCATCGCCTGCCCCGGCGGCGCGGACCCGGGCCGGCGCGAACCGGGCCGGCTCAGGCGGTGAGTGTGGTCAGCAGCCGCTGCAGTGATCCGCCCAGGCCCCAGCGGGCCGCCAGCGCGTCCAGGGCCGCCGCGTCGCGCGGGGCGTGCGGCAGCGCGGTGCCGACGTCCGGCAGCGGGACGTCGTCGGCGACCCGGACGACCTTCGGGGCGACCGCGAGATACGGGCGGGCCTCGGTCAGCCGCTTGCGCTGCGAGGGCGTGAGCTTCGCCCTCGGGTCGTCCACGGCCGCCTGGATCCCGGCCAGGTCCCCGAACTCGGCGAGCAGCTTGGCCGCCGTCTTCTCGCCGATCCCCGCCACGCCCGGCAGGCCGTCGCTCGGGTCGCCCCGCAGCAGCGCCAGATCGGCGTACCCGCGGCCGTCGACGCCGTACTTCTCGCGCAGCGCGGCCTCGTCCGTGAGATGGAGCGTGCCGACACCCTTGACCGGGTAGAGCACGCGCACCCCCCGGGCGTCGTCGACGAGCTGGTAGAGGTCCCGGTCCCCGGTGACGATGTCGACCGGGCCGGTGGCCCGCGCCGTGTACGTGCCGATGACGTCGTCCGCCTCGTACCCGGCCACACCGACGCGGGCGATGCCGAGGGCGTCGAGGACCTCCTCGATGACCGGTACCTGGGGCGAGAGCGTGTCGGGCACCTCCTCGGTGTCCGGGCCCTCGGTGGTCTCCTCGGCGACGCGGTGCGCCTTGTAGGTGGAGATCAGCTCCACCCGCCACCCCGGGCGCCAGTCGGCGTCCATGCAGGCGACCAGATGGTCGGGCCGGTGGTCCTTCACCAGGCGGTCGATGAAGTCGAGGAGTCCGCGCACGGCGTTCACCGGCGTGCCGTCGGGGGCCTTCACCGAGTCCGGCACGCCGAAGTAGGCGCGGAAGTAGAGGGAGGCGGTGTCGAGAAGCATCAGTCGTCCGGTCACGCCTCGCATCATGCCGCAGGACCCGTGGACGGATGATGGAGGGCGTGTGAACTGGGTCACTCATGTGTTTGGGCCGGGGCGATCAGGGCAGGCGCGCACCCGGGCAGAAGGTGGTTGATGCGTTCAACTGTTAGCGAGTCTTCGTAACGCTGAGTCGCAGCATGCTGAGTCGCAACACCGAGTCTTCACGCCCGTGTCCCTGCCCCCGATGCAAGAGGTAAGCGTGTCAGCCAGGCTAGAAGCCGAAAACCTGTACAAGGTCTTCGGCAAAAAACCGGACCAGGCAGTCGATCGACTGCGCAAGGGAACCAACCGCGAGGAACTGCGCGCCGACGGCACCACGGCCGCCGTCATCGACGCGTCCTTCACCGTGGAACCCGGGGAGATCTTCGTGGTCATGGGCCTGTCCGGGTCCGGCAAGTCCACGCTCCTGCGCATGCTCAACGGTCTGTCGGAGCCGACCGCCGGGCGCGTCCGCTTCGGGGGACAGGATCTGACCGAACTCAGCGACCGCGCACTGCGCGAGGTCCGCTCCAAGCAGATCAGCATGGTCTTCCAGCACTTCGCGCTCTTCCCGCACCGCAGCGTCCGTGACAACGCCGCCTACGGTCTCGAAGTGCAGGGCGTGCCCCGCGCCGAGCGCGAACGCCGCGCCGACGAGGCGCTCGCCCTGTGCGGCCTGGCCGGCTGGGAGAAGTCCTGGCCCGACGAGCTGTCCGGCGGTATGCAGCAGCGTGTCGGCCTCGCCCGCGCGCTCGCCACGGACGCCGACCTGCTGCTGATGGACGAGTCCTTCAGCGCCCTCGACCCGCTGATCCGCCGCGACATGCAGGACCAGCTGCTCGACCTGCAGAAGACCCTGAAGAAGACCATCGTCTTCATCACCCACGACCTCAACGAGGCCATGCGCCTGGGCGACCGCATCGCCGTGATGCGCGACGGCGAGATCGTGCAGATAGGCACCGCGCAGGACATCCTGATCCGCCCCGCCAACGACTACGTCGCCTCCTTCACCCGGGACGTCGACCGCTCCCGTGTGCTCACCGCGGGCTCCGTCATGGAGACGGAGACGCGCGGCGACGAGGCCGACTGCGGCTGCGAGACCGCCACGCCCGACACGTCGTTCGCGGAGCTGTGCGCGATCAGCGCCCGTGTCTCCCACTCGGTGGCGGTACTCGACACCGACCGCCGGCTCGTCGGCGTCGTCCCGGCCCGGCGGCTCGTCGGCTTCCTCGGCGACGAGGACACCGTCCCCGGTGTCTGCGACACCCCGCGGGACAAGGGCGGCGAGAAGGTGATGTCCCGTGCCTAGAATCCCCCTCGGTGACTGGGTCAACAGCACCGTCGACTGGCTGCTCGACAACGTCTCCTGGCTCTTCGGCTTCCTCGAGACCCTCTTCACCGGCGCCTACGACGGCATCAACGCCGTCCTCCAGGCCCCCGAGCCGCTGCTGCTCGCCGGCATCTTCGCCGTGGTGGCCTTCTGGCTGCGCGGCACCCTCGCCGGTGTCCTCTCCTTCGCGGGGTTCGCCTTCATCGAGTCCCTCGGTCTGTGGGAGAACTCGATGGTGACCCTGGCGCTCCTGCTGGTCGCCACGATCATCGCCCTGATCGTCTCGGTGCCGGTGGGTATCTGGGCGGCCCGCTCCGACCGGGTCAGCGCGATCGTCCGGCCGGTGCTGGACTTCATGCAGACGCTGCCCGCGATGATCTACCTCATCCCGGCGATCCTGTTCTTCGGGACCGGATCGGCCCCGGGCATCGTGGCCACCCTGATCTTCGCGCTCGCCCCCGGCGTGCGCATGACCGAGCTGGGCATCCGCCAGGTCGACAAGGAGCTGGTCGAGGCCGCCGAGGCCTTCGGCACCACCCCCCGCAACACCCTGCTGCGGGTCCAGCTCCCGCTCGCGCTGCCCACGGTGATGGCGGGCGTCAACCAGGTCATCATGCTCGGCCTGTCCATGGCCGCGATCGCCGGCATGGTCGGCACCGGCGGACTCGGCGGCGACGTCATGGAGTCCATCGGCCAGCTCAACGTCGGCCTCGGCGCCGAAGCCGGTCTCGCCATCGTGATCCTGGCGATCTACCTGGACCGCATGACCAGCGCGCTGGGCACGCACGTCTCGCCGCTGGGCCGCCGCGCCGCCGCCAAGGTCCGTGCCGCCCAGGGTCTGAAGATCTGGTCCTACCGGCCCCAGCCGCAGGTCGCCGTGATCGGCATCGTGATCCTCGGCCTGGTGGCCGGCGGCATGGGCATGTTCGGCGGGTCCGACGACTCGAAGAACGTCGCCGGCGGCAAGAACGTCGGCGAGGGCAAGAAGGTCAGCCTCGGCTACGTCCCCTGGGACGAGGGCATCGCCTCCACCTTCCTGTGGAAGGAGATCCTCGAACAGCGCGGCTACGAGGTGAAGGCCACCCAGTTCGACGCCGGGCCGCTCTACACCTCCCTGGCACAGGGCGACATCGACATCGTCACCAACTCCTGGCTGCCGACCACCCACGAGCAGTACTGGAAGCAGTACGGCGAGCGGCTCGACGACCTCGGCTCCTGGTACGACGAGACCACCCTCGAGCTGACCGTCCCCGCCTACATGGAGGACGTCAACTCCCTGGCGGACCTCAAGGGCAAGGCCGGCCTGTTCGACGGGAAGATCACCGGCATCGAGTCCAGCGCCGGTGAGATGGCCCTGCTGAAGAGCAAGGTCCTCAAGGAGTACGGCCTGGACAAGGAGTACAAGGTCGTCGACAGCTCCACCCCGGCGATGCTGGCCGAGCTGAAGCGCGCCATGAGCAAGAAGGAACCGATCGTCGTCACGCTCTGGTCTCCGCACTGGGCGTACAACGACATGGACCTGAAGAAGCTCAAGGACCCCAAGGGCGCCTGGGGCTCGGGCGACGGCGTGCACACGCTGTCCCGCAAGGGCTTCGCCGGCGACAACCCCACCGTCGCCAAGTGGCTCAAGGACTTCTCGATGACCGAGAAGCAGCTCACCAGCCTCGAGGCCGAGATCAACAAGGCCGGCAAGGGCAAGCAGCAGGACGCCGTCCGCACCTGGCTGGGGGCCAACCCGGGCGTCGTCGACGAGCTCGCCCCCGTCCAGGGCGGCGCCGGCGCCACCCCGGCCGAGGCCGAGCGCGCGCTGGACGTGGCCTGGTTCCCCTGGGAGGAGGACGTCGCCGTCACCTACCTGTGGAAGAACGTCCTGGAGCGGCGCGGCTACAAGCTGAACCTGAAGCAGATGGACGTGGGCCCCGTCTACACGGGCCTGGCCTCCGGTGACCTCGACCTCAACTTCGACGCCTGGCTGCCCTACGCCCAGAAGAACTACTGGGACAAACACAAGAACAACCTCAACGACCTGGGCACCTGGTACGAGCCGACCTCCCTGGAGATCGCCGTCCCCTCGTACGTGAAGGACGTCAAGTCACTCGCGGACCTCAAGGGCAAGGCCGACCTCTTCGACGGGAGGATCATCGGCATCGAGCCCGGCACCGGCCAGATGCAGCTGCTCAAGAACGAGGTCATGCCGGGCTACGGTCTGGAGGACGAGTACGAGGTCGTCGACGGCTCCACGCCGGCCATGCTGGCCGAGCTGAAGCGTGCCCTGGCCAAGAAGGAGCCGGTCGCGGTCGTCCTGTGGTCGCCGCACTGGGCGTACAGCGACTACGAGCTGACCAAGCTGAAGGACCCCAAGAAGGCCTTCGGTGAGGGCAACACGATCCGCACCATCTCCAGCAAGGCGTTCCCCGAGCAGTACCCGCAGCTCACCGAGTGGATCAAGGGCTTCCACATGACCGAGGACGAGCTCGGCACCCTGGAGGCCGAGATCAAGGACCGCGGTCAGGGCAAGGAGGAGGAAGCCGTCGCGGCCTGGCTGGAGGAGCACCCGGACATGGTCGGCCGGATGACCCCGCAGTAACGCGCGGTAGCACGCAGTAGCACCGGACCGGTACGGTTCCCCGTACCGACCGCCCCCGAGGGGTGGGCCCGGCGCGCGCCTCCTGACGGAGCGCGCCCGGGTCCACCCCTCGGGTCGTCCGAGGCCGGGACACGGTACGGATTTGGACAACCACGGAGTGCCAACCCCTTGCCTGAACCCCGCGCCGCCGAGGCACGAGGGGCCGGCGGGAACACGGAGGGCCGCCCACGCCTTGAACGGGTAGGGCGTCCGGCGCGTCGGACGGGCCGCCCGTGAGATGGCGAGAAACGTGAGGTCTTGGCCACCGCACCGTGACGTCGACGTGACGGCCGCGTGAAACGGTTTGCCGAACATGCGTAGGGTGCAGAGAACTCATCAGGGATACGGCGACGGGTGGAGGAGGGAGCCGGAGCGATGGGCGACCACAAGGATCAGCACCTTCGGGTGGGCGCGGCCGTGCGGCGGCGGCGCCGCGCCCTCGAGCTCACCCTCGCCGTCGTGTCCGAGCGCAGCGGCCTTTCCGTACCCTTCCTGAGCCAGATCGAGAACGACCGGGCGCGGCCCAGCCAGAGCTCCCTGGAGAAGGTGGCCGACGCGCTGCGCACCACCGCCGTGGAACTGCTCGCCGCCGCCGACCCCGCGTGCAGCGTGGACGTGGTCCGGGCCGAGGACCCCGATCCGGAGCTGGCGCCCAAGGTGCGTTCCCTGGTGCGCGGACACCACCAGATGCACGCCTCCGAGTTCACCGGAGACCACGACGCGGGCCGCGAACTGCAGTACCGCAACGACCAGTTGATGTTCGTGACCGAGGGCGCCGTGGAGATCGAGGCCGAGGGCCGCGCCTACCGGCTGGGGCGCGGCGACACCCTGTACCTCACCGGAGGAGTACGGCACCGGTGGCGGGCCACGGTGCCCGACACCCGGCTGATCGTGGTCGCCGTCGCCGAGCACATCGAGGCGGTACGGGACGGGCCGCGCCGGTGAGGGCACGGGCGGGAGCGCGACGGGGACGGGCGGGAGCGTGATGGGGACGGGCGGGAGCGTGATGGGGACGGGCGGGAGTCCGATGAGGGTCGTCTCCCTCGTACCCTCGCTGACCGAGGCCGTGGCGCTCACGGTCCCGGGGGCGCTGACCGGCGCCACCGACTGGTGCACCCACCCGGCCGGCCTCGACGTCGTGCGCGTCGGCGGCACGAAGAACCCGAAGACCGAGCGGATCCTCTCCCTCGCCCCCGACCTGGTGGTCGCCAACGAGGAGGAGAACCGCGCCCCCGACCTCGACGCCTTGCGCGCCGCGGGCGTCGAGGTGCTGGTCACCGAGGTCCGCACCGTGCCGCAGGCCTTCACCGAACTGGACCGGGTACTGGCCGCCTGCGGGTCGCCGTCCCGGCCCCGGTGGCTGGACGAGGCGGAGGCGGCCTGGTCGGCCGCCCGGCCGGCGCCGCCGGAGCGGCGTGCCACGGCCGTCGTCCCGGTCTGGCGCAGGCCCTGGATGGTGCTGGGCCGCGACACCTTCGCGGGGGACGTACTGGCCCGCCTGGGCATCGACCATCTGTACGCCGGGCACGCGGAGCGCTACCCGAAGGTTCCGGTCGAGGAGCTGCGGGCGGCCCGCCCGGACGTCGTGGTCCTGCCGGACGAGCCGTACCGCTTCACCGCCGACGACGGCCCGGAGGCCTTCCCGGGCCTGCCCTGCGCCCTCGTCGACGGGCGGTACCTCACGTGGTACGGGCCGTCGCTGGCCCGGGCACCCCGGGCGCTGGGCGCGGCCCTGCGAGCAGCGCGCCGCTGACCAGGCCGCGCGCGGTGTACACGGCGGCGACGGCCCAGGCGACGACGAGGAAGGCGTACAGGACGGCGGTCAGCCCGTCGTAGACGGCGAGCCCCGTGTGCCGGGCCAGGGCCTCGGCGCCCGTGACACAGGTGCCCACCGGGAAGGTGAACGACCACCACGTCATCGAGAAGCCCATGCCCTCCCGCCGTGCCCGCACGACATGCGCGGCGGCGAGGCACAGCCACATCAGCGCGAAGCCCATCACGGGCACGCCGTACAGCACGGCGAGAACCTCGAAACCCTCCGCGTACGGGCCCGGTACCACCCCGGGGGCCACGTCCGCGAACTTCCCCACGGCGGTCGTCGACTGCCCCAGCGGGCCCAGCACCAGGAACAGCGACGGGGTGAGCGCGAGCGGCAGCGGACCACCGGTGAGCAGCCGGCCGAAGATCACCGGCAGCGTCACCAGGGTCGCGAGCAGACTCACCCCGAACATCGCGACACAGGCGAGCAGCAGCGTCTCGCGGGGCTGTCCCGGCGGGAGGTGCGGGACCAGCAGCGGTCCGACGGCCGCGGACACCATCGGCGCGACCAGCGGCAGCAGCCACACGGGACTGGCCTGACCCGGTTCGATCCGGTGCCGTACGGCCATCAGGTACGGCACGGTGACCGCCGCCGCGAGCCCTATGACCGTACCGGCGGTGAACAGCACCGTGTCCAGGGCGACGGCGGCCCGGGTGCCGGTCCAGTCCCGTCCGACGGTCACGGCGCCGCCGCCGACGGCCAGCAGGGCCATCGACAGACAGCCGTAGAAGGGGGCCGCCGCCGGGTCGAGGAGGTGGGCGCGGGCCTGGTCGCGGTGGTGGAGCCAGTGCAGGGACCGGGCCACCAGCAGGGCGGCCAGCGCGGCGAGGGACAGCGCCCAGACCGCGGCGCAGACGGCGCGCAGCCCGGGCACGTGCCAGGGGAGCGCGGCTCCCGCGGTACCGACGATGGAGGTGCCCATGACGCACGCGTACCAGTTGGGCCCGAGATGCCGGACGGCCGGGGCACGCCGGCTCGGGGCGGCGGGAGCGGACAGGGGCTGGGCTGCGGTGACCATGCGTCCACGGTCGCGGTGGCCGAATCACCTGACCAGGGGCCCTGTTCCTATGAGGGCATAAGCTGGGGTTATGGGCAGCAGTGCGGGTGGTACGGGCGGTACGGAGGGCGGACAGGAGGCACCAGGGCGGCACGCGACGGGCTCGCTGGCGCACCGGGTACCGGATCTCGGGGCGATGGAGCTGCTGCTGGCGGTGGCGCGCCTGGGCAGCCTCGGCGGGGCGGCGCGCGAGCTGGGCATCACGCAGCCGGCCGCCAGCAGCCGCGTCCGCTCGATGGAACGTCAGCTGGGGGTGGCCCTGGTGGACCGGTCGCCGCGCGGTTCCCGGCTGACCGACGCCGGCGCGCTGGTCACGGACTGGGCGCGCCGGATCGTGGAGGCGGCCGAGGCGTTCGACGCGGGCGCGCAGGCGCTGCGGGACCGGCGGGACTCGCGGCTGCGGGTGGCGGCGAGCATGACGATCGCGGAGTACCTGCTGCCGGGCTGGCTGGTCGCGCTGCGCTCCCAGCTGCCGGACACGGCGGTCTCGCTGCTCGCCGGGAACTCCGCGGCGGTGGCGGAGCGCCTGTTGTCCGGCGAGGCCGACCTGGGTTTCGTGGAGGGGGTGAGTGTCCCGGCGGGTCTCGACTCGGCCGTCATCGCCCGTGACCGGCTGATCGTCGTGACCGCACCGGGCCACCCGTGGGCCCGTCGGCGGCGCCCGCTCGCGGCGGCGGAACTGGCGGCGACCCCGCTGATCCTCCGGGAGAAGGGTTCGGGCACCCGGCAGGTGCTGGACGCGGCCCTGGGCGGTCTGGCCCGCCCCCTGATCGAACTCTCGTCGACCACCGCGGTGAAGGCCGCGGCCGTGAGCGGCGCCGGCCCCTCCGTCCTCAGCGAACTCGCCGTCGGCGAGGAGCTCACCACCCGGCGGCTGGTGAGCGTCCCCGTGGCGGACGTCGCGCTGGCCCGGGACCTACGAGCGGTGTGGCCCACCGGCCATCGCCCGACGGGCCCGGCCCGGCAACTGCTGTCACTGACCCGGGGGTAGGACCGCCGGGGGGCGCCACGGCGGGTCCCGTCCCGAGGGTCTCGAAGGCGGGCGCGTCGGGTACTCCGTCGGTCCGGACCCGGACCCGGAGCCCGGAGCCCGGAGCCCGAAGCCCGGAGCCGGGCCCGGCGCGGGGCGGCTCGCGCGCACCGGTCCGCTCTTCCCGGCGCCCCGCCACGGCCGCCATCACCGGACCCGAGGACTCGTCCCCGGCATCGCGGGAGTGGTCTCGGCTCGGTCCGGCCGCGCCGCGTCCACCAGTGCCCGCATCACCCGTACGTCCTTGTCCATCTCCGGATGCCACTGCACACCGAGGACCCAGCCCGGGGCGGACGGCAGTTCGACGGCCTCCACCGTGCCGTCCGCCGCGTGGGCCGACGCGACGAGACCCGTGCCGAGCCGGTCCACCGCCTGGTGGTGGTACGTCGGCACGAACGTCTCCTCGGGTACGGCACCGGCGTACAGCGACCCCGGCACCGGTGTGACCGGGTGGCCCCCGAACACGCCCACCACCTCGGCGTGGCCCTCGATGTGCTGGACGAGGGTGCCGCCCAGGGCGACGTTGAGCAGCTGCATGCCCCGGCAGATGCCCAGCAGCGGCACGCGCGCGGTCAGGGCCGCCCCGATGAGCGCCAGCTCCCACGTGTCCCGGGCCCGGGCGGGCGGGCCGGTGCGCGGGCCGGGCTCGGCGCCGTAGCGGACCGGCTCCACGTCCGGGCCGCCCGCGATCACCAGCCCGTCGAGGCGGGCGACGGTGGCGGCGGCGTGCTCCGGCGCGTCCGGCGGCAGCATCACGGCCAGTCCGCCCGCCCGCTGCACGAGCCGCGGGTACCCGGCCGGCAACAGCGCCGCCTCCAGCTCCCACACGCCCCAGCGCGCCCCGGACTCCAGATACGTACTGACGCCGATCAGCGGCCTGCCCGCCATCCGACCTCCTGGCAACGAACCGTCGATGGACCGTGGGTGAATCGTCCTGCCAATGGGTCGCCGGCACACCTTTGCCGCGCGACGTGCGGCACGCGCCCGTGCGGCACGCGCCCGCGCAGGACGCTCACGTCAGAAACCCGCGCAGCAGCGCCGCCGTCCCCGCGCAGTGCTCCCGCGCGATCTCCCGCGCCGCCTCCGCGTCCCCGTCGAGCACGGCGTCCACCAGCGCGATGTGCTGCCGCTGGGAGTGCTCCAGGTTGCGCACCAGCAGCGGGATGCAGTCCAGCAGGTCGTTCAGGGTGGCCCGGACGGCCGCGTACTGCGCCGCCAGGGCCGGTGAGCCGCACAGCTCGGCGAGGGTGAGGTGCAGCATCGTGTCCAGCCGCCGGTACTGGGCCAGAGGGGCGTCCCGCGTGCCGGCCAGCGCCTCCCGCAGCCGTGCCGCCCGCGCGTCCGTCAGCCCGTGCGCCGCGCACAGCCCGGCGGCGCCCACCTCCAGCACCTCCCGGAAGCGCAGCACGTCCTCGATGTCGACCCCGGCGACCCGGCGCCGCAGCTCGTCCTCGCCGCCCGCGTCCGTTCGCGGCAGCACGAACGTTCCGCCGTACCGGCCGCGCCGCGCCTGGACCAGCCCTTGGTCCTGGAGCACCCGCAGCACCTCGCGCAGCGTCACCCGGCTGATCCCCAGCCGCTCCGCCAGCTCCCGCTCGGCCGGCAGCCGCTCGCCCCCCGACACCAGGCCCAGCCTGACGACCTGGAGGATCTGCTCCAGCGCCTCCTCGAAGCCGTTGCCGGCCCGCACCGTCCGCAGCACCGGTGCGAGCCGGTCCGTCACACTCCCGCCGGTTTCCTCCGGCATGCGGCCGCGCCCCCTTCCCAAGCAATGGTTCCCCGCCATACCTTATGGCTCCCGGCCACAAGGAGGCTCTCCCCGTGCCAGACCGCACACCCCCACTCGGGGTCGAGGAACTGCACGCCCTCGTCGCCGCCGGTGACATCGACACCGTCGTCCTCGCCTTTCCCGACATGCAGGGACGCCTCCAGGGCAAGCGGTTCGCCGCGCGCTTCTTCCTCGACGAGGTCCTGGGACACGGCACCGAGGGCTGCAACTACCTCCTCGCCGTCGACGCCGACATGAACACCGTCGACGGCTACGCGATGTCCTCCTGGGACCGCGGCTACGGCGACTTCGCCATGCACGCCGACATGGACACCCTGCGCCGCCTGCCGTGGAACGAGGGCACCGCGTTCGTCGCCGCCGACCTCGCCTGGGAGGACGGCTCCCCGGTGCTCGCCGCGCCCCGCCAGATCCTGCGCCGCCAGCTGGAGCGGCTCGCCGAACACGGCTGGACCGCACGGGTCGGCACGGAGCTGGAGTTCATCGTCTTCCGCGACACCTACGAGCAGGCCTGGGACGCCGGCTACCGAGCCCTGACCCCGGCCAACCAGTACAACATCGACTACTCGGTCCTCGGCACCGGCCGCGTCGAACCCCTGCTGCGCCGCATCCGCAACGAGATGGCCGGCGCCGGCCTCACCGTCGAGTCCGCCAAGGGCGAGTGCAACCCCGGCCAGCACGAGATCGTCTTCCGCTACGACGAGGCCCTGGTCACCTGCGACCAGCACGCGGTCTACAAGACCGGCGCCAAGGAGATCGCCGCCCAGGAGGGCATGTCCCTCACCTTCATGGCCAAGTACGACGAGCGCGAGGGCAACTCCTGCCACGTCCACCTCTCCCTCGCGGACGCCGACGGTGACAGCGTCATGGCCGGCGAGGGGGAGGGCGGCATGTCGGAGGTCATGCGGCACTTCCTCGCCGGACAACTGCTGGCGCTGCGCGAGTTCTCCCTCCTGTACGCCCCCCACATCAACTCCTACAAGCGCTTCCAGCCCGGCTCCTTCGCGCCGACCGCCGTAGCCTGGGGCCACGACAACCGCACCTGCGCCCTGCGCGTCGTCGGCCACGGCCGCTCCCTGCGCTTCGAGAACCGGCTGCCCGGCGGCGACGTCAACCCCTACCTCGCGGTGGCCGGCATGGTCGCGGCCGGACTGCACGGTGTCGAACAGCGGCTGGAACTGCCCGAGCCGTGCCGGGGCAACGCCTACACCGCCGGTTACGAGCGCGTCCCCACCACGCTGCGCGAGGCCGCCGAGCTCTGGGAGAACAGCACCCTCGCCAAGTCCGCCTTCGGCGACGAGGTCGTGGCCCACTACCGCAACATGGCGCGCGTCGAACTGGACGCCTACGACGCCGCCGTCACGGACTGGGAGCTGCGCCGCTCCTTCGAACGCATGTGAGGCACCACTTGTCCCACGAGCTCCACGAACTGCGCGTACTCAACCCCGCCACCGAAGAGATCGTCGCCACCGTCCCCGCCGCCTCGCCGGCCGACGTCGACGCCGCCGTCGTACGGGCCGCGCGGGCGCAGACCACCTGGGCCGCCCTCGCGCCCGGTGACCGCGCCCGGCTGCTGCGCCGCTTCGCCACCGCCGTCGACGAGCACCTGGAGGAGCTGGCCCGGCTGGAGGTCCGCGAGGCCGGGCACACCATCGGCAACGCCCGCTGGGAGGCGGGAAACGTCCGTGACCTGCTCGACTACGCCGCCGGGGGAGTGGAGCGGCTCAGCGGACGGCAGATCCCGGTCGCCGGCGGCCTGGACGTGACGATTCTCGAACCCCTCGGCGTCGTCGGCGTCATCGCGCCCTGGAACTTCCCCATGCCGATCGCCGCCTGGGGCACCACCCCGGCACTGGCGGCGGGCAACGCCGTACTCCTCAAGCCCGCCGAGACGACCCCGCTGACCGCGCTCCGCCTGGCCGAGCTGGCCCTGGCGGCCGGACTGCCCGAGGGCCTGTTCCAGGTGCTGCCCGGACACGGGCCCGTCGCGGGCGACGCGCTCGTCGGACACCCGGGCGTGGCGAAGATCGTGTTCACCGGGTCGACGCCCGTGGGCCGGCGGGTGGCGGCCAAGGCCGCGGCGCTCCTCAAGCCCGTCACCCTCGAACTCGGCGGGAAGAGCCCCAACATCGTCTTCGCCGACGCCGACATCGAGGCCGCCGCCGCCACCGCGCCCATGTCCTTCCTCGACAACTGCGGCCAGGACTGCTGCGCCCGCACCCGCGTCCTGGTCCAGCGCACGGTGTACGACCGCTTCCTCGCCCTCCTCGCCCCCGCGATCGAGTCCGTCCTCGTCGGTGACCCGGCCGACGAACGGACCGACATGGGCCCCCTGATCTCCCGGGCCCAACTGGAGCGCGTCCGCTCCTACGTCCCCGCCGACGCCGACGGCATCCGCGGCAGGGCGCCCGAGGGCGGCCCCGGTTTCTGGTTCCCGCCCACCGTCCTGACCGGTGTCGACGCGCACGCCCGCGTGGCCGTCGAGGAGGTCTTCGGGCCCGTCGCCGTCGTCCTGCCCTTCGAGGACGAGGCCGACGCGATCCGCCTGGCCAACGCCACCGACTACGGCCTGGCCGGCTCGCTCTGGACCCGGGACGTCGGCCGTGCCCTGCGCGTGTCGAGCGCGGTCCGCGCCGGGAACCTGTCCGTCAACTCCCACGCCGGCGTCCGCTACTGGACGCCCTTCGGCGGCTTCAAGCAGTCCGGCCTCGGCCGCGAACTCGGCCCGGACGCGCTGACCGCCTTCACCGAGACCAAGAACGTCTTCGTCAGCAACGTCCCGTCCAGCACGGAGGAGTCCGCACAGTGAGCGAAGACATCGTCTGCCGCAGGCTCGTAGGCCGTACCGCCGTCGTCACCGGAGCCGGCAGCGGCATCGGTCTCGCGACGGTCCGCCGGCTCGCCTCCGAGGGGGCGCACGTCGTCTGCGGCGACGTGGACGAGACCCGGGGCTCGGCCGCGGCCGAGGAGACCGGCGGCACCTTCGTCAGGGTCGACGTCACCGACCCCGAGCAGGTCGAGGCGCTGTTCAAGGCGGCGTACGACACCTACGGCAGCGTCGACGTCGCGTTCAACAACGCCGGTGTCTCCCCGCCCGACGACGACTCCATCCTGGAGACCGGCCTGGAGGCCTGGAAGCGCGTCCAGGAGGTCAACCTCACCTCCGTCTACCTGTGCTGCAAAGCCGCCATCCCCTACATGCGGCGCCAGGGCAGGGGGTCCATCATCAACACCGCGTCCTTCGTGGCCCGGATGGGCGCGGCGACCTCGCAGATCTCGTACACCGCGTCCAAGGGCGGTGTCCTCGCCATGTCGCGTGAACTGGGCGTGCAGTTCGCGCGGGAGGGCATCCGCGTCAACGCCCTGTGCCCCGGCCCGGTCAACACGCCGCTGCTGCGGGAGCTGTTCGCCAAGGACCCGGAGCGGGCCGCGCGCCGCCTCGTCCACATCCCGCTCGGGCGGTTCGCCGAGGCCGAGGAGATCGCCGCCGCCGTCGCGTTCCTGGCCAGCGACGACTCCTCCTTCGTCAACGCCGCCGACTTCCTGGTGGACGGCGGGATCTCCGGGGCGTACGTCACACCGCTGTAGCCGGGCGCGGACAACGTCCTAAGGTGCCGGGATGAGCATGACGCCGCCGCCCGGCTGGTACCGCGATCCGTCGGCCCCGTACCAGGAACGCTGGTGGGACGGCACGACCTGGACGGAGCACCGGCGCGCGCCCGGGACCACTGGGTACGGCGCGGCCCAGCAGCCGCTCCAGCAGCCGCTCCAGCAGCCGCTCCAGCAACCGCTCCAGCAACGGCCACCGCGGCAGCCGGGCGCCGGCACCGGGCGTGCCAAGACCGTCGCCCTCGTCACCGCCGCGGCCGTGCTGGTCGCGGCGGTCGTCACCGGCGTTCTCGTCCTCGGCGAGGACGACGGCGCCGGCCCCGACGCGCGGACCCCGCCGGCCACGGCGACCGCCCCCGGCCCGGCACCGGCGAGCACGGAGCCGGCCCCCTCGCCGACGCCCTCCGAACCCTCCGCCGACGACCCGGCCGTGGTCGAGGACCCGCTCAACGGCATCACCTTCCCGCTGCCGGACGGCTGGGCCCGGCCGGAGCACATCGCCCAGAACGACGTCATGATGACCACGGACGGCACCTACGACTGCCCCGCCGACGGCAGTGTGTGCCGGCACGGTCTCGTCATCTCCCGCACCGTCACGGCGAACGCCGAGTCCGCCCCGAAGGCCCTCGCCGAGGAGGACATCGAGGACGCCGCAGACGACGCCTACGACCGCGACCTGATCGGCAACAAGCCCTTCGGCGGCATCGAGTCCCACGAGGAGGTGGCGTCCGGGCCGGTCGCGGTGGCCGGACGCGCCGGGTACTACGTGCGCCGGCGGGTGACGACGGCCAAGGGCCCCGGCGGGTACGTGCAGTCGATGGTGTTCCCCTCCACCGTCGGCACGGAGTCCCCGATCCTCGTCCGCTACGTCTTCGACGCCGGAGAGGACGGGCCGCCGCTCGACGTCATGGACCGCATCACCGAGGGCATCCGGCCCGTCGGCGACGCGGACACCGGCGGCGGGGTCGGCAGCGGCATCGGCCCGTCGAGCTGACCCGGCCGGCCCGCGGAAGGCGCGCCCTTCCTGTGGTCAAGGCGTGCCCTGCCTACAGGAAGGCGTGTCCCTCGCCCCGGTACGTCGGCACCGTCGCCGTCACCGCGTCCCCCTCCACCAGGTGCAGCGCGTCGAACCGCTCGCACAGCTCACCGGCCTTGGCGTGCCGGAACCACACCTTGTCGCCGATGAGGAGGTCGTCGGCGGGCGACCCGATCAGCGGCGTCTGCACCTCACCGGCGCCCTCCTGGGAGTCGTAGCGCAGCCCCTCGGGGAGATACGGCACCGGCAGCCGGTCGGCCCCGGGCGCGCCGGAGGCCGGATAGCCACCGCCGAGGACGGCCACGACCCCGACCCCCGGCCGCCGTACGACGGGCTGGGCGAACAGGGCCGCCGGACGGCCCCGGAACGACGTGTAGTTGTCGAACAGCCGCGGCACGTACAGCCCGGACCCGGCGGCGATCTCCGTGACCGCGTCCTCCGCGGCGGTGTGCTGCACACTGCCCGTGCCACCGCCGTTGACGAACTCGAGGCCCGGCACCACGGCCCGCACCGCCCGCACCACCGCGGCCCGCCGCTCGGCGAGTTCCCGGCGGGCGGCGGCCTGCATCAGCCGCACCGCCCGCGACCGCAGTGGCCGGCCGGCCACCGCGTCCCCGACCCCGGCGACATGGCCCTCGTACGCCATGATGCCGACGACCTCGAACCCCGGCCGGCGGGCGACCGCGCGGGCCAGGTCGGCGACCTGGGCGGGGGAGTGCAGCGGGGAGCGCCGGGCCCCCACCCGCACCCGCCCGCCGAGCAGTTTCAGCGAGGTGTCCAACTCCAGGCAGACCCGCACCACTTCCCGGCCGCCGTCGCGCGCGGCGTCGATGATGCTCAGCTGCGCCGGGTCGTCGATCATCACGGTCACGGCGGAGGCGAGCCCCGGATCAGCGGTCAGCTCGGCGTACCGGGCGCGGTCCGCCGACGGATAGGCGAGCAGGACGTCCTCGAAACCGGAGCGCGCCAGCCACAGGGACTCGGCCAGCGTGAACGACATGACGCCCGCGAAACCGTCCCTGGCCAGGGCGCGTTCGAGCAGGGCCCGGCAGCGTACGGACTTGCTGGCGACCCGGACCGGCTTCCCGCCGGCCCGGCGGACCAGGTCGTCCGCGTTGGCGTCGAAGGCCTCCAGGTCCACGATCGCCACTGGGGCGTCCAGATGGGCGGTGGCCCGGTCGTAACGGGCCCGGTCAGCGGCGCGCGCAGTCATGAACGCAGCCTGCCAGACAGGATTACCGCAGGGTAGGGGGACGTTCCGGGCCAATGCCACGGGCGCGCGGACTGGTTCCCCGCCGGGTGGGGTCACGCCGTAGAGTGACGCGCACGCACGGCGCGACGGCCCGGGCGGCGGGACCCCGGGGCCCGCCGGGACGGCGGTCGGCCCGTGCGGGTATGCGTGCCCGGGACGGATCGGTCCGCGCCGGGCCGGGGCAGGAGACCACATCACCGGCCCGCGTCGGAGAACGGCCCGGGCCCGAGGAAACGGGGGGTGCATGAGCACGGAAGCACGCCGGGCCTCCCTTCCCCCGCACCCCTCGACCCCGCCCCGCCCCGACGCCCTTCCGCACCCCTCGGCCCCGCCTCGCCCGGACACCCTTCCGGACACCGGCACCCCGCCTCGCCCCGACACGCCCCCTCGCGCCGAGGTGCCCTCTCGTCGCGCCGCCGACGCGCCCCCCGGCGCCGACGTGCGCCCGGGTACACCGTCCCGTCCGGGCACGCCCCCTCGCGCCGACGCGCGCCCCGGGGCGCCGGCCCGCCCGGACACCCCGCCACGCCCTGCCGCGCCGCCCCACCCGGCCGTCCCGCCACGCCCCGCACCGACGCGGGCGGCGGGCGAGGGGCAGGAGCACAGGCACGGCGTGCGACGGCCGGAGGCCGCCGCGTCGGACGACCGGGCGCCGTCCGGGGACGGTGCCTCCGGGAGCGCCAGGCCGCCCTCCCCGCGATTCCGCCCCGTCCGCTCCCGCGGCACCGACCCCGCGCCCCCGCCTCCGCGCGCCTCCGCCCGCTTCCCCGACGCCCCGCCGGCCGTGGGCCACCGGGCCCCGGGCGGGAGCGGTCCGGCACAGGCCGCCCGCGCCGCCGGATCCCCGCCACGCCGTACGGACGCCCCCGCCGAGTCGCCGCCTGGCGGCGCCGCGTCGCAGGCGGAACCGCCGCGGCGTCCGGCCGGCCCTCCCGCCCACCACCCCGGCGTCCCCGCCCAGAGCCCGTCCGAGACGACCAGACGCCTCCGGCCGATCCCACCGGAGCCGGAACCGGAACAGGAGCCGCAGCCGCAACCGCAGCCGGTGCGGGAACCGGAAGGGGAGCGGCAGGGGCCGGAACAGAAGCCGCGTCCGGCGGCCGAGCCGCCGGGCGGCTCCCTCGGCGCTCCCGACCCCGCCCTGTCCTGGAGCGCCCCCATGGTGCCCGGCGACGGGCGGCCACGTGTGTCGTTCGGGGCGCCCGAGGGGTACGACGGGCTCGCCCGGCCGCGTCCGCTCGGTGGGCGGCTGCGGCCCCAGGCCGTCGCCGCGGCCGTCTGTCTCGTGCTCGGCATGGGACTCGTCACCGGTGCCGTCACCGGCAGCTGGCTCGCCGGCGACTCCGGGGACGGTGGCGCGCGCAGCGCGTTCACGGAGGCCGCAGGGCTGTGGCACAGCGTCCCGGTCGACCGGCTGTTCCCGCCCACCGTGCGGGGGCAGGGCGCCGGACCCGGCGGCGCCGACCGCACCTGGACGCGGGTCGCCGTCGCCCCCGACAGCGACTGCGAGCGCGCCTTCGACCCGCTGCTGGCCAAGGTCCTCGAGCCGGTCGGCTGCCGGCGCCTGCTGCGCGCCACCTACACCGACGCCACCCAGAGCCACGTCACCACCGTGGGCCTGCTCTTCGCCAAGGCCGACGCCGCCGCCATGACCTCACTGGCGGGCAGGTTCGAGAAGGAGGGCCTGGACCGCCGCGCCGACCTCATGCCGCTGCCGTACGCCGCGAAGGACACCGCCGCCGCCGGCTTCGGCGCCCGGCAACGCGCCGCGTGGACCGTCTCCGTCCTCACCGACGCCCCCGTCGTCGTCTACGCCGTCTCCGGCTGGGCCGACGGCCGCGCCGCCGGCGAGCCGGAACCCGCCGAGGAGGCCATGGAGTCCGGCGCCACCTCGGCCCCCGCCCAGGCCGGACTCGGCCACGAGGCGCAGGGCCTCGCCGACCGCGTCGAACGCGCCCTGCGCAAGAACGTCGGCCCGGCCACGGAGCACCCGTCGTGAACCCCATCGGCACCGTCGTGAACACCGCCGGGGCCCGGACCCGCAGGACAGGAACCCTGAGCCTGCTCCTCGCCGCCGCCCTCGTCCTCGTCCCGGCCCCCGCCGCGCACGCCGACGGCATCCGTGCCCAGCAGTGGGCCCTGGACGCCATGCACACCCAGGAGGCGTGGCGCACCACCCAGGGCGCCGGCGTCACCGTCGCCGTCCTGGACACCGGCGTCGAGGCCGACCACCCCGACCTGGCCGGCAACGTCCTCCCCGGCAAGGACCTGGTCGGCTTCGGCGCGAGCGAGGGCGACCGCGAATGGGCCCGGCACGGCACCGCGATGGCCGGGATCATCGCCGGCCACGGTCACGGGCCCGGCAACGCCGAGGGCGTCATGGGCATCGCCCCACAGGCGAAGATCCTGCCGCTGCGCGTGATCCTGGAGGACGGCGACGACTCCCGGGCCGAGGCCCGCAAGACCCGCGGCAACGCCCTCGCCGAGGGCATCCGCTGGGCCGCCGACCACGGCGCCGACATCGTCAACCTCTCTCTCGGCGACGACTCCGCCTCCGCCCACCCCGAACCCGCCGAGGACGAGGCCATCCAGTACGCGCTGAAGAAGGGCGTGGTCGTCGTCGCCTCGGCCGGCAACGGCGGCGAGAAGGGCGACCACATCTCCTACCCGGCCGCCTACCCGGGCGTGATCGCCGCGACCGCGGTCGACCGCTACGGAACCCGCGCCTCGTTCTCCACCCGCCGCTGGTACGCCACGGTCAGCGCCCCCGGCGTCGACGTGATCATCGCCGACCCCGACCACCGGTACTACGAGGGCTGGGGCACCAGCGCCGCCTCCGCCTTCGTCTCGGGTGCCGCCGCCCTGGTGAGGTCGGCCCACCCGGACCTCACCCCGGCCCAGGTCAAGAACGTCCTGGAGGACACCGCCCGCAACGCCCCCGCCAAGGGCCGCGACGACTCCCGCGGCTACGGCTTCGTCGACCCCGCCGCCGCCATCGAGGCGGCCGGACGACTGAAGCCCGAGGGACTGAAGGCGGCGGCGTACGGCGAGGAGTACTTCGGTTCCGGCCCGGACGCCCCCGCCTCCGACGACGACACGTCGGCCTGGGCGGCCCCGCTGGCCGGCGGCGCGGGCGGTGTCATGATCGTCGCGGCCGTCGTCCTGTGGCGGGGCCGCCGCGAACGCCACGACGACATCTGACCCCGGGCGCCGCCGCCCGTCACGAAGGCTTGTGGCCCCGGGGACCGCCGCCCGCTACGACGACCTTTGGCCCTGGGGGCCGCCGCCCGCTACGACGACTTCTGGCCCCGGGCTCCGCCGCCCGCTACGACGGCCTCTGCCCCCGGACGTGCCCGCCCGCGCCGGCGGACACGGACACCGCCGCCTTCGCCGCCGTCTCGGTCAGAAAGACCCCCTCCGCCAGGGTCGCGCTGCCCCGCGACAGCACCGCCACCAGATGGTCGCGGCCCTCCGACGTGACCCGCCCGATGCTGTTGACCACCCACAACCCGGTGGTGCCGCGCCGCAGCCACCCGTTCTTCAGCGCCCACGCCCCGCCGTCACCGCCGTCGGCCGCCGCCGACACCCCCCACCGCTGGCCGTCGGCGATCCGCCCCATCAGCCCCCGCACGTACGCCCGTGAGGCCGCGCTCAGTTGCGAACCGTCCGCCAGGAACACCTGGCGCAACAGCGTGACCTGGTCGGCGGCCGTGGTCTGCGTCAGCCCCCACAGCGGGCCGTCCCCGCCCTCGGTCCCCGTGAGCCCGAAGCGTTCGTTCGCGGCGTCGAGCCCGTCCGCAGTCCCGATGGCCCGCCACAGCGCCGACGCCGGTTCGTTGTCACTGTTCCCGATCATGGCGAGGGCGTACGCCCTCTCCTCGGCGGTCAGCGCCCGCCCCGTGTCCTGCGCCCGCAGCAGCAGCGCCGCCAGGATGTCGACCTTGACGATGCTCGCCGTGTCGAAGACACCCGCGCCGTACGAGGCGCTCTCGCCCGTTTCCGCGTCGAGCACCGCCACCGACACCTCGGCGCCGTCCGCCACGGTCACCGACGCCATGGCCGCGGCCAGCACCGCGTCACGGTCCACGACCGGCCCGACCGTCTCCACCGATGCCTCCCCGCCCACGGGTACCGAGGCCGACGACGATACGACGCCGCCCGCACCCGGGCGCGCGTGAGCCCCCCGATAGGCTCGGGGACCGTGGCGAACAAGAACATCCCCGACTCCGGCTACTCCGACGACGACGGCTCCGCCGACCCCCGGCTGAGCGCGGCGCTCGCCGCCTGGGCCGAGGACCGCACCGCTCTGACACCCGTGCTGGAGGCGCTGGCGGACGCCCGGCTGCTCGTGCCGGTCGTGGCCGTCCTCGGGGAGGCCGAAGAGGACGAGAAGGGGCTGCGCCGCGAGAAGACCAGCGACATGGCGGTGCCGACGCTGAAGGCCGGCGGCCGTACCGCCCTGCCCGCCTTCACGTCCACCGACTCGCTCGCCCGCTGGGACCCCGGCGCCCGTCCCGTCGCCGTACCCGTGCACCAGGCGTTGCGGGCCGCCGCGCACGAGAAGGCGGACACGGTCGTACTGGACCTGGCCGGACCGGTGCCGTTCGAGCTGACCGGAAAGGTGCTGCTGGCGCTGGCCGAGGGCCGTACGACGACCGATCCGCTCGCCGACCCGGCCGTCGCCCGGGCGGTACGCGCCGCCGTGGCCGCCGAGCCCGCCGTACTCCGCGCCCACCTCGGGCCGGGACCGGCCGACGGAACGCTGGCGCTGCTCCTGGATCCCGCGGTGGACCCGGCGAAGGCCGCCCGGGCCGTCGCCGAACGACTGGCCGCCGACGAGACGCTGAGGGCCCGCCTGGAGCGCGGCCTCGACCTGGCACTGCTGTCGGCCGGGGCGACGCCGCCGGGCGAGCCCTTGTACGTGCGGGACAGCGTCAGTCGCTGACGCCGACGGTGACGGCTCAGCCGTAGACCGGGCCGGTGTACTTCTCGCCCGGACCCTGGCCCGGCTCGTCCGGGACGAGCGACGCCTCGCGGAAGGCCAGCTGGAGCGACTTCAGGCCGTCGCGCAGCGGAGCCGCGTGGAAGGAGCTGATCTCGGTCGCCGTCGCGTCGAGCAGACCGGCCAGCGCGTGCACCAGCTTGCGGGCCTCGTCCAGGTCCTTGTGCGACTCGCCCTCCTCGCTCAGGCCCAGCTTCACGGCGGCGGCGCTCATCAGGTTGACGGCGACCGTCACGATCACCTCGACCGCGGGGACCTCCGCGATGTCGCGGGTCATGGCGTCGAAGTCGGGCGTCTCAGGAGGGGTCTCACTCATGCCGCACACGATAGGGCCCCGCACCGGCCCTCTTGACAGCAGGAGGGGCGGGCGACAGCCGGTTGGTGCACGCGTTCCGGAGCTGCTAACCTTGTGTAACGACCGGTCGGACACGCACGCCCCACGGCAGCGGGTCCGGCCCACAAGTGGAGGCTCCGAACTCCCACCTGGCCGTCCCACGGACGGCGGGTCACCGGTCAGGCGGTCCCGTCCCAGCGGCGGCGACCGGCCCGAAATCGCGCCCCGCGGCCATCGCGGCGGTGCTCCGGTAGTAGTCCGAGGAGCCCCGCCTGTGATCGTCCGGGGCATTTTTGTTGCGCCGGCGCGGTTAGGTCTATCGAACACAGACGTTACGCGGCTGTCCGCCAGACCGTCGCGTGGTGCTACCGAGGAGGATCCATCAGCGCCGAGCCCCGCATCAACGACCGGATTCGCGTTCCCGAGGTGCGACTTGTCGGTCCCAGCGGCGAGCAGGTCGGGATTGTCCCGCTTGCCAAGGCCCTGGAGCTTGCGCAGGAGTACGACCTCGATCTCGTCGAGGTCGCGGCGAACGCCCGTCCGCCCGTGTGCAAGCTCATGGACTACGGGAAGTTCAAGTACGAGTCGGCCATGAAGGCCCGTGAGGCGCGCAAGAACCAGGCGCACACGGTCATCAAGGAGATGAAGCTCCGGCCGAAGATCGACCCGCACGACTATGACACCAAGAAGGGTCACGTCGTCCGGTTCCTCAAGCAGGGCGACAAGGTCAAGATCACGATCATGTTCCGTGGTCGCGAGCAGTCCCGGCCGGAGCTCGGCTACCGACTGCTGCAGCGTCTCGCGGAGGACGTGGCCGACCTCGGGTTCGTGGAGTCGAACCCGAAGCAGGACGGCCGAAACATGATCATGGTCCTCGGTCCGCACAAGAAGAAGACCGAGGCGATGGCCGAGGCTCGCCAGGCGCAGGAAGCCCGCAAGGCGGACGCGAAGGCCAACCCCGGCAAGTCGCAGAACGCCGCGGAGTCGGACGAGGTGGACGCCGAGGCACCCGACGAGGTGCAGGCCGAGGCTCCCGCCGAAGCGTGACCCCCGGGGACACCGTCCCCAGGACGTAACCGATACAAGAGCGACGCTCCATCCGTGCCCGGTTTCACGACCGGGCATCGGAGCGCCACCGACGAGGAGAGAACGGCGCTATGCCGAAGAACAAGTCGCACAGCGGTGCCAGCAAGCGCTTCAAGATCACCGGCTCCGGCAAGGTGCTCCGTGAGCGCGCCGGCAAGCGCCACCTGCTCGAGCACAAGTCGTCCCGCGTGACGCGTCGCCTCACCGGCAACGCCGAGATGGCCCCGGGCGACGCCGCGAAGATCAAGAAGCTTCTCGGCAAGTGACGTCGCGGCGCCTTCACTGAGCGCCGTACGTCGGGACCGGGACCCAATCGATACCGGGCCGCGTGAGGACCACCGCGGCCCCGCTACAAGGAGTTAAAAAGTGGCACGCGTCAAGCGGGCAGTCAACGCCCACAAGAAGCGCCGGGCGATCCTCGAGCAGGCCTCCGGCTACCGCGGTCAGCGTTCGCGCCTGTACCGCAAGGCCAAGGAGCAGGTCACCCACTCGCTGGTCTACAACTACAACGACCGCAAGAAGCGCAAGGGTGACTTCCGCCAGCTGTGGATCCAGCGCATCAACGCCGCTGCCCGCGCCAACGGCATCACGTACAACCGCTTCATCCAGGGCCTGAAGGCCGCCAACGTCGAGGTCGACCGCAAGATCCTCGCCGAGCTGGCCGTCAACGACCCGAACGCGTTCGCCGCGCTCGTCGAGGTCGCCCAGAAGGCGCTGCCGAGCGACGTGAACGCGCCGAAGGCCGCGTAACGCCGCGCCGGCTCCAGGCCGACGTGACTGTGCGGACCCGCGGGATCACCTGCGGGTCCGCTTGCGTCTGCCGTCTTGTGTCGAATCGCGCGTGCGGGCCGGTTGTGGCTGGTCGCGCAGTTCCCCGCGCCCCCAGGTCACATCTTCGAAGGTACGTCGCATGGTTGCTGCTCCCGAGCTGATCTCCCCCCGTTCCCCCCGGGTCGCCGCCGCTCGTCGGCTGGCCAAGCGGAACTTCCGGGGCAAGGAGCGGCTGTTCCTGGCCGAGGGGCCGCAGGCCGTACGGGAGGCTGCGGCGCACCGGGCCGACGACGCCGCCACGCTCGTCGAGGTGTTCGCCACCGTCGAGGCCGCCGAGCGCTACGCCGACATCATCGGCGCCGCCCGCGACGCCGGCGCCCGCGTCCACCTCGCCGCCGAGCAGGTGATCGAGGACATCTCCACCACCGTCACCCCGCAGGGCCTGGTCGGGGTGTGCCGGTTCCTGGACACCCCCTTCGACGAGATCCTCGCCGCCCGCCCGGCGCTCGTCGCCGTCCTCTCCCACGTCCGGGACCCCGGCAACGCCGGCACCGTGCTGCGCTGCGCCGACGCCGCCGGCGCCGAGGCCGTCGTGCTCACCGACGCCTCCGTCGACCTGTACAACCCCAAGGCCGTACGCGCCTCCGTAGGCTCCCTGTTCCACCTGCCCGTCGCCGTCGGCGTACCCGTCGAGCGAGCCGTCGCGGACCTCAGGGACGCCGGGGTGCGCGTCCTCGCGGCCGACGGCGCGGGCGAGCACGACCTCGACGCCGAGCTGGACGAGGGCACCATGGGCGGTCCCACCGCCTGGGTCTTCGGCAACGAGGCCTGGGGACTCCCGGAGGAGACCCGTGCCCTCGCCGACGCCGTCCTGCGCGTCCCGATCCACGGGAAGGCCGAGAGCCTGAACCTGGCCACCGCCGCCGCCGTATGTCTCTACGCGTCCGCGCGTGCACAGCGCGCCGCCGGAGGGTGCCGCTCCGTCACCGAGAGCTAGTAGGGTGACCAGCTCAAGGCCCCTGCGCGGTTGAGAGGTGGGGTACGGGGATGAGCGTCGGCACGAGCAGCGCACCGGGAGCACGGCAGGCGCCGCGTCCGCCCGCGCCCCGCGCACCCGGCGATCTCGCCGACCTCGGCATCGACCCGGACCATCTGCCCGACGGTCTGGTCGTCGCCGACGAGCACGGCCACGTCATCTGCTTCAACGCCGCCGCCGCCCGCATCACCGCCACCCCCGCCGCCGAGGCCCTCGGAAAGCGCCTGGAGCAGGCCCTGCCCCTGGAGGACCTGGAGGGCCGGCGCTGGTGGCAGCTGACCGACCCCTACGGCGGCCTCGCCATCCGCGTCCGCCAGCCCGAGCGCAACCTCCTGCTCCCCGGCGGCCGTGAGGTCCTCGTCTGCGCCCGCTACGTCCGCACCGAGCCCACCGGCCCCGTCCACCGCGTCGTCGTCACCCTGCGGGACACCGAGGCACGCCGCCGCACCGAGCGCAGCCACGCCGAGCTGATCGCCACCGTCGCCCACGAACTGCGCTCCCCGCTCACCTCCGTCAAGGGCTTCACGGCCACGCTGCTGGCCAAGTGGGAGCGGTTCACCGACGACCAGAAGCGGCTCATGCTGGAGACGGTCGACGCCGACGCCGACCGCGTCACCCGGCTCATCGCCGAACTGCTGGACATCTCACGCATCGACTCGGGCCGGCTGGAGGTCCGCCGCCAGCCCGTCGACATCGGCGCCGCCGTCGGCCGCCACATCCAGGCCTACGTCGCCGCCGGCCAGGAGGCCGACCGCTTCCTGCTCCGCCTCGGCCGGCCGCTGCCCGACCTGTGGGCCGATCCCGACAAGGTCGACCAGGTACTGAGCAACCTGCTGGAAAATGCCGTGCGGCACGGAGAGGGAACCGTCACCATTGACGTCACGCCCACGGCGTCCCCCCGGGAAGGGGAGGAAGCCGGCACGTCGGTCACGGTGAGCGACGAAGGGGCCGGCATCCCGGAGGAGTCCATGAACCGCGTCTTCACCCGCTTCTGGCGGGGCAGCAAGCGCGGCGGCACCGGCCTCGGGCTGTACATCGTCAAGGGCATCGTCGAGGCCCACGGCGGCACCATCACGGTCGGCCGCGCCCCCGGCGGCGGCGCGCAGTTCCGATTTACGTTGCCCGTGGCGGCTCCCGCGTATCTCACCTGAGACGGTCCGGGACCCCCACGGGCGCATTCGCCTTCCTTCACCCCGTTAGACTCGGCCTCTGGCACCTTTGTGTCCCGCAGGCGGAGACGCACAGACGGAGACGCTCGGACGGAGACGATCCGTCACGGAGATGCCGCGTCGCACAGGCGCTTCGTCCACGAGCCGGTGACGGGGACCATCAGCCAGCCAATCGGAAGCACGGGAAGAGATGTCGGCACCGAATAAGTCGTACGACCCTGTCGAGGTCGAGGCGTTGAAACCGGAAGAGATCGAGCGCATGCGGGACGAGGCGCTCGCCGCCTTCGCCGCAGCGAGTTCCCTCGACGCGCTCCAGGAGGCCAAGGTCGCCCACACCGGCGGCACCTCGCCGCTGGCGCTGGCCAACCGCGAGATCGGCGCCCTGCCCCCGCAGGCCAAGGCCGAGGCCGGCAAGCGCGTCGGCATGGCCCGCGGCGCCGTGAACAAGGCGCTCGCCGCCCGCCAGGAGGAGCTGGAGGCCGAGCGCGACGCGCGCGTCCTGGTCGAGGAGGCCGTGGACGTCACGCTGCCCTACGACCGCGTCCCGGCCGGCGCCCGCCACCCCCTCACCACGCTCTCCGAGCGCATCGAGGACGTCTTCGTGGCCATGGGCTACGAGGTCGCCGAGGGCCCCGAGGCCGAGGCCGAGTGGTTCAACTTCGACGCCCTGAACATCGGCCCGGACCACCCGGCCCGCGGCGAGGCCGACACCTTCTTCGTGGAAGGCCCCGAGGGCGGCGCCGAGTCCGGCGTCGTGCTGCGCACCCACACCTCGCCCGTGCAGATCCGCTCCGCGCTCACCCGTGAGCTGCCGGTCTACGTGATCTGCCCCGGCCGCGTGTACCGCACCGACGAGCTGGACGCCACGCACACCCCGGTCTTCCACCAGGTCGAGCTGCTCGCCATCGACGAGGGCCTGACCATGGCCGACCTCAAGGGCACCCTGGACCACATGGTCCAGTCGCTGTTCGGCGCGGAGATGAAGACCCGGCTGCGGCCGAACTTCTTCCCCTTCACCGAGCCGTCCGCCGAGATGGACATGCTCTGCTACGTCTGCAAGGGCGCGTCCGTCGGCAACCCCGACCGGCCCTGCCGCACCTGCTCCAGCGAGGGCTGGATCGAGCTGGGCGGCTGCGGCATGGTCAACCCGCGGGTGCTCGTCGCCTGCGGCGTCGACCCGGAGAAGTACAGCGGCTTCGCCTTCGGGTTCGGCATCGAGCGGATGCTGATGTTCCGCCACAACGTCGAGGACATGCGAGACATGGTCGAGGGTGACGTGCGCTTCACCCGGCCGTTCGGGATGGAGATCTGATGCGGGTCCCGCTTTCTTGGCTGCGGGAGTACGTCGACCTGCCGGCCACACAGACCGGCCGCGACGTCCAGGCCAAGCTCATTTCGGCCGGACTCGAGGTCGAGACCGTCGAGCACCTCGGTGCCGACCTCAAGGGTCCCCTCGTCGTCGGCCAGGTGCTGACCATCGAGGAGCTGGAGGGCTTCAAGAAGCCGATCCGCTTCTGCACCGTCGACGTCGGCCGGGCCAACGGCACCGGTGAGCCCCAGGAGATCGTCTGCGGCGCCCGGAACTTCGCCGTCGGCGACAAGGTCGTCGTGGTCCTCCCCGGCGCCACCCTGCCCGGCGGCTTCTCGATCAGCGCCCGCAAGACCTACGGCAAGACGTCGCACGGCATGATCTGCTCCGGCGACGAGCTGGGCATGGGCGACGACGGGTCGCACGGCATCATCGTGCTGCCGCCGGAGACCGAGGTCGGCAAGGACGCCATCGAGCTGCTGGAGCTGGTCGACGAGGTCCTGGACATCGCGGTGACCGCCAACCGCGGCGACTGCCTGTCCATCCGCGGCGTCGCCCGCGAGACCGCCATCGCCTACGGCCTGCCGCTGCGCGACCCGGCCCTGCTCGACGTGCCGGGACCGAACGCCTACGGCTACCCGGTGAAGATCGCCGATCCCACCGGCTGCGACCGCTTCACCGCCCGTACGGTGACCGGCCTCAGCACCGAGGCGCGCTCCCCGATCTGGCTTCAGCGCCGGCTGCAGAAGGTCGGCATGCGCCCGATCTCGCTCGCCGTCGACGTCACCAACTACGTGATGATGGAGCTCGGCCAGCCGCTGCACGCCTACGACCGCACCCTGGTCCAGGGCACCATCGGCGTACGCCGGGCCGAGGAGGGCGAGAAGATCGTCACCCTCGACGGCACCGAGCGGAAGCTGCACGCCGAGGACCTCGTCATCACCGACGACCGCGGCCCGATCGGCCTCGCCGGCGTCATGGGCGGCGCCAACACGGAGATCGCCGACCACGACGCCGCCGAGAACGGGGGGAGCGCGACGACCGACGTGGTCATCGAGGCCGCCCACTTCAACCAGGTGGCCATCGCCCGTACCGCCCGCCGCCACAAGCTGTCCTCCGAGGCCTCCCGCCGCTTCGAGCGCGGCGTCGACCCGCAGGCCGCCGCCGCTGCCGCGCAGCGCACCGTCGACCTGCTGGTGCTGCTCGCGGGCGGCACCGCCGAGGCCGGTGTCACCGAGATCAGCGCCCCGTCCGCGCCGCACAGCATCAGCGTCCCGGCCGACCACCCGGACAAGGTCGCGGGCGTGGAGTACGGCCGCGAGACCGTCGTACGCCGCCTCCAGCAGGTCGGCTGCGACGTGTACGGACAGGACGAGCTGATCGTCACCGTGCCGTCCTGGCGGCCCGACCTCACCGACCCGAACGACCTGGCCGAAGAGGTCATCCGCCTGGAGGGCTACGAGAACCTGCCCTCCACGCTGCCCAGGCCCCCGGCGGGCCGCGGCCTGACCTCCCGCCAGCGGCTGCACCGCCGCGTCGGCCGCGCGCTGGCCGGCGCCGGTTACGTCGAGGCGCCGAACTACCCGTTCGTCAGCGAGAAGGTCTTCGACCAGCTCGGGCTGGCCGCCGACGACCCGGCCCGCCGTGTCGTCAAGCTGGTCAACCCGCTCAGCGACGAGGAGCCCGCGCTGCGGACCTCGCTGCTGCCGGGCCTGATCGGCGCGTTGCGCCGCAACGACGGCCGGGGCGCGCACGACCTGGCGCTCTTCGAGACAGGCCTGGTCTTCCACCCGCGCGACGAGCGGAAGACCGCCGCCAACCTGCCCGTCGACCGGCGCCCCGGCGCCGACGACCTCGCCGCGCTGGACGCCGCGCTGCCCGACCAGCCGCGGCACGTCGCCGTCGTCCTGGCCGGCGCCCGCGAGCAGGCCGGCTGGTGGGGCAAGGGCCGCCCGGCCGACTGGGCCGACACCATCGAGGCCGCCCGGTCCGTCGCCCGCGAGGCCGGCGCCGAACTGGGCACCCGCAAGGGTCAGTACGGCCCCTGGCACCCGGGCCGCTGCGCCGAGCTGACGATCACCGTCGACGGCGCCGAGCGGGTCGTCGGACACGCCGGTGAGCTGCACCCGCGCGTCCTGAAGACGCTGGGGCTGCCCGCGCGGACCTGCGCGATGGAGCTGGACCTCGACGCCGTGGCGCGGGCCGGCGACGACACCCCGCAGGCGCCGGGCATCTCCACGTTCCCGGTCGCCACGCAGGACGTCGCCCTGGTGGTCGACGAGTTCGTGCCGGCGGCGGAGGTCGAGGCGGCGCTGCGCGAGGGCGCGGGTGAACTGCTGGAGTCCATCCGGCTCTTCGACGTCTACGACAACGCGGAGCAGCTGGGCGAGGGGCGCAAGTCCCTGGCGTACGCGCTGCGCTTTCGCGCGGCGGACCGGACGCTGACGGTCGACGAGGCCTCCGCGGCTCGCGACGCGGCGGTCGCCCTGGCGGGCGAGCGTGTCGGAGCGGTGCTCCGGAGCTGACGGTTCACAAGGGGCGGGGGGTTTCTGCCGGGTGGCGACTGCGAGTGCGTCGTGGTCGTTCGCGCAGTTCCCCGCGCCCCTTCTAGGCCCGTCGCGGTGACGCCGCTGAGGGGCGCGGGGCTGTGTCATGTGCGGCTTCGCCGCGTGGGCGCGACCAGCCACAGCGAACCCGCGGCCGACGACGCGCCGCGATCCTCCACGCACCCGGCGGAGCCGTCCGCCCCGCCACGGAGTGTCGGGCAGGCGGCAGGACGGACGGCGTGGACACGGGCCGCCGCACTGTACGAGGGGGAGCCGGCGGCCCGGCCGGCCTCTTGCGAGGCAGCTCAGTCAACCGGCCCGGGAACCGCCCACGACAGCGCACGCACGCCACGGATGCGCGTACTCCGTTCACACCCCGTGTGAGGACCGACGCACTACGCTGTCGGCACCGAGTCACCCGGGGGGCACCCATGCAGCCCAACACCCTGCTCGACGCGATCCTGGACGAGGCCGGGATCTCGCACGCGGGACTGGCCGCGCACGTCAACCAGGCGGGGCGGGCGCGCGGGCTCGCACTGCGCTACGAACACACCGCCGTCGCGCGGTGGCTGAAGGGGCAGCGGCCGCGCGGCCAGGTGCCCGACCTGATCTGCGAGGTCCTCGCGTCCCGGCTGCACCGGCCTCTCACCCTCGACGACATCGGCCTCGGCGTGCCCGGCGAACCGGCCGCCGCGCACACCGGCTCGCTGTCCGGGTTCGTGGAGCGCGCGACCGCCCTGTGGCGTTCCGACCAGCAGCGGCGCCCGCACATCCTCGGCGCTCCCGCGCT
The DNA here is from genome assembly GCF_044331465.1 of Streptomyces sp. NPDC017225. Lineage (NCBI taxonomy): Bacteria > Bacillati > Actinomycetota > Actinomycetes > Kitasatosporales > Streptomycetaceae > Streptomyces > Streptomyces sp. NPDC017225. The sequence goes on from NZ_JBIRNE010000011.1 coordinate 191,474, forward strand.
CACCGGCACACCCGCCGTGATGCCGGTGTGGGAGTGGGAGAACCCGCCCGAGGACGTGGACGTCTCCCGCGGCGGCCGGCACCGGGTCACCGCGGCCGACCTGGAGATGCTGCGCTGCGCCCGCGCCCACTACGAGCAGATGTACCGCAAGGCCGGTGGCATGGCGACCCGCGCCCGCATCGTCGGCTTCCTCAACTCCGAGGCCGCCCCGCTGCTGCGCGGCGGCTACACCGACGCCACCGGCCGCCAGCTCCACCGGGCCACCGGCGGTCTGGTCGCGGTCGCCGGCATCTGCGCGTACGACTCCGACGCGCACGGCCTCGCGCAGCGCTACTTCCACCAGGCCCTGCGGCTCGCGAAGGCCAGTGGCGACCGGGGCCTGGGCGCCTACGTCATCGCGCTGCTGGTCAACCAGGCGCTGTTCGTGCGGGAGAACCGGCAGGCCGTCGCCTTCGCCGAGGCCGCCCTGCGCGCCGCCGGCCGGCACATCACCCCGGCCCTCGCCTCCGACCTGTACGCGATGCAGGCCAAGGCCTACGCCCACCTCGGCGACGGCACCAGCGCCCTGTCCTGCATCCGGCGGGCCGAGCAGGCCGCCGAACGCATCCGGCGCGGTCACGAACCCGACGAGACCGGCTATGTCCAGCCCGGCCTGGTCAACGTCCAGGTCGCCGAGGCCCTGCTCAGCCTCGGCGAACTCGCGGCGGCCGGAGAGCACGCCGCGGCCGCGGTCGACAACCCCGCGCACGACCGGGGCCGCGTGCACCGGCTCGCCATACTCAGCACGATCGAACTGCGGCAGGGCAACGCCGACAAGGCGGCGGCCACCGCGGTGCGAATGGCCGAACAGGCCCGTGGCATGGAGTCCCAGCGCCTGCGCGACAGACTCCGCGCGGTACGCGAGCACCTGGTGCGCAACGGGTGCGCGGGCACCGCCGAGGCCGCCGAACTCATCGACGGCGCACTGCGCGTACCGCTCTGACGTCCCGGCCCGGGGCACACCGCGCCACCGCCACGCCGTGAGCGGCCGTCGTGCGCCTGCTGCCGGACCGCTGCTGCTGCGATATTGCCACCTACTCAAGGAAGGTGGCAGAACCGTGCAGTGGACGAAACAGAACGAACAAACTGTGTACTCAAATCGCTGGTTCAGCGTCAATCTCGCCGACGTCGGGTTACCGGACGGCCGGCATCTCGACCACTTCCTCATACGGATGCGCCCCGTGGCCGTGGCCACGGTCGTCAACGAGGCGAGCGAGGTCCTCCTGCTGTGGCGGCACCGGTTCATCACCGACAGCTGGGGCTGGGAACTGGCGGCCGGTGTCGTCGAGGACGGCGAGGACATCGAGGTGGCCGCGGCCAGGGAACTGGAGGAGGAGACCGGCTGGCGGCCGGGACCACTGCGCCACCTGATGAGCGTGGAGCCGTCCAACGGGCTCACCGACGCCCGGCACCACATCTACTGGGCCGACGAGGGCGTGTACGTCGGCCACCCCGTGGACGACTTCGAGTCGGACCGCCGGGAATGGGTCTCCCTCAAGCTCGTTCCCGACATGGTCACCCGCGGGGAGGTCCCGGCCGCCAACATGGCGGCAGCGTTACTCCTGCTTCACCACCTCAGGCTCGGCCAGGACACTGCCTAGTGTCCGAGGGCCTGCCAGACCGCCACGACCAGGGCGCCCACGGCCGTGACGACCGTGACCGCGGGCAGTGGCCAGCGGGCGTGCTCCAGGATGGTCAGCCGTGCGTTCAGGTCCTCCAGCTCCTTGGCGGCCTCCTCGGTGCGGTGGGAGAGCAGGGCCAGCCCGCCCTCGACGCGGGCGTAGGCCACGTCCAGCCGGCGTCGTAACTCCGCGAGTTCTCCCTGGGCGACGGAATGCTCGGGATCGGCGGTCACGAACCGCTCCTTTCCGTAGTCGTCTCACATCCCTTGCATGTGCATGGTGAGTCAACCCGCCTGGTGGGCGAGTGGGGAGCGTGTGCGTACGGCATATGCGAGCCCGAGCCGCACACGCCGTGTGAATGCCGCGGGCCCGGCACCTCGACAGGTACCGGGCCCGCGGCGCGTCGCTCTTGGTAATCAGCCGTAGGAGTAGAACCCCGACCCGCTCTTGCGTCCCAGCCGCCCGGCGTCGACCATGCGCTGGAGCAGCGGGGGAGCGGCGTACAGCGGCTCCTTGTACTCCTCGTACATCGAGAAGGCGACCGAGGCGACCGTGTCCAGGCCGATCAGGTCGGACAGCTTCAGCGGGCCCATCGGGTGGGCGCAGCCCATCTCCATGCCGTTGTCGATGTCCTCGCGGCTGGCGATGCCCGACTCGAACATCCGGATCGCGGAGAGCAGGTAGGGGATCAGCAGCGCGTTGACCACGAAACCCGAGCGGTCCTGGGCGCGGATGGAGTGCTTGCCCAGCACCTTCTCGGTGAAGAGCTGGGCCCGGCTGAGCGTGCCCTCGGAGGTGGTGAGCGCCGGGATCAGCTCGACGAGCTGCTGCACCGGGGCCGGGTTGAAGAAATGGATGCCGATGACGTGGTCGGGCCGCGAGGTGGCGACCGCCAGCTTCACCAGCGGGATCGAGGAGGTGTTGGAGGCCAGGATCGCGTCCGGCCGGGTCACGACCTGGTCGAGCACCTGGAAGATCTCGGTCTTGACCTGCTCGTTCTCGACGACGGCCTCGATCACCAGATCACGGTCGGCGAACTCGCCGAGGTCGGTGGTGAAGCTCAGCCGCGCCTGGGTCGCGTCCCGCTCCTCCTCGGTGATCTTGCCGCGCTCGGCAGCCTTGGTGAGCGAGTTGTACAACCGGGTCCGGCCGATCTCCAGAGCCTCGCCGGTGGTCTCGGCGACCATCACCTCCAGACCGGAGCGGGCGCACACCTCGGCGATGCCCGCCCCCATCTGACCGCAGCCCACCACGCCGACACGTGCGATATCTCCCGAGATGCCGGTCACATCGTCCCTTTCGCTGACTCCACGACTGAGGCAGGTACGCCGGGGTCCCCGGCGCCTGCTCCGATCGTGCACGTTACCTCCGAATGGTCACGGATCCGTCCTCCGGGTCGGGCATGCTGAGAGACCGTCCACGATCCGTGACCGTGCGGATCCACAGCGTTCAGGAGGTTCCCCCATGGGCCGTGTCTCGCGTCGTGCCTTCGCGGTGGCGGCGTTGTCGGCGTTCACGATGGCGCCCGGGGCGTCGGCGGCGCCGGTTCCGTCCGGCGCGCGGACCCCGCCGACGGCGCCGGGCCCCGCCGCCGTACCGTCCGCCCGCGGCGTCGCCACCGGGATGCGGGGCATGTGGCTGGCCACGGTGGCCAACCGCGACTGGCCCACCCGACCGGGGCTGCGCGCCGCGGAGCAGCGCGCGGAACTCGTCGGACACCTCGACACAGCGGTCCGGCACCGTCTCAACACGGTGATCTTCCAGGTGCGGCCGGCGGCCGACGCGCTCTGGCCGTCGGCGTACGAACCCTGGTCGCAGTACCTGTCCGGCAGCCAGGGCCGCGACCCGGGCTGGGACCCGCTGGGCACGGCCGTCGAGGAGGCCCACGCCCGCGGCCTGGAACTGCACGCCTGGTTCAACCCGTACCGCGTCGCCACCCACGACGACCCGGCCCAGCTCGTGCCCACCCACCCCGCGCGCAAGCACCCCGAGTGGGTGGTGCCGTACGGCGGGAAGCTCTACTACAACCCGGGGCTCCCCGAGGTCCGGGCCTTCGTCCAGGACGCGATGATGGACGCGGTGGAGAAGTACGCCGTGGACGGCGTCCACTTCGACGACTACTTCTACCCCTATCCGGTGGCGGGCCGGAGCTTCGACGACGGAGGCACCTACAGCACCCACGGCAGCGGCTTCTCCACCAGGGCCGCCTGGCGGCGGGACAACATCGACCTGCTGGTGCGCGAGACGGCGGCCCGCGTGAAGAAGGTCCGCCCGGCCGCCCGCTTCGGGGTCAGCCCGTTCGGGGTGTGGCGCAACGCGGCCACCGACGCGAAGGGCTCGGACACCCGGGCGGGGGTGCAGACCTACGACGACCTGTACGCGGACACCCGCAAGTGGGTGCGCGAGGGCTGGCTCGACTACATCGTGCCGCAGCTGTACTGGAACATCGGTCTGGACGCCGCCGACTACGCGAAGCTGCTCCCCTGGTGGGCGCAGGTGGCCAAGGGCAGCCGGACGCGGTTGTACGTGGGTGAGGCGCTGTACAAGGCCGGCGACCCGGCGCAGCCCGCCGCCTGGCAGGATCCGGACGAACTGTCCCGGCACCTCACACTGGCACGCGAGCACCCCGAGGTACGGGGGCATGTCTTCTTCGCGGCGAAGGACATCGCCGACGACCGGATCGGCGCGATGGCACGGGTGCGGGCCGACCACTACGCGCGGGCGGCCGGCACCCCGCGCCAGGACGGGTAGGCGGGCGGAACGGGCACGGACGGGCGGGGCAGCCGTCCGCTGCCGCCGGACTTCGGCCTACAGCTGTATCTCCCTGTGCCGGATCTCGGAGTCGGGGCCGGGCGAGCACACCGCCTCGTGCCCGTCCTGGAACCGGACCCGGTACGGGGGAGCGCCCTCCTCGCCCATGACTTCGACGATCTCCGCCACCTTGTCGTGTTCGCCGACCACCCGGCCGTGCTGGACCAGCTGGTCGCCCTTGGTTGCTCGCATGCGTGAGGCCTCCTCACCTGTGTGTGCCGCTCAGCCCCGGGCCCGCTGGGTGACCGCGATGCAGACCAGTACCGCCGCGGCGGTCAGCGGAGCGGCCACCGTCAGGTGCTCGCCCAGGAGAAGTACCGACCACACCAGTGTGAGCAGCGGCTGGGCCAGCTGCAACTGGCTGGCCTTCGGAACGCCGATGGCCGCCATGCCCCGGTACCAGACGACCAGTCCGAGGAACTGCGAGCCCACCGCGACCCACAGCAGCCCGGTCACGCTGTGCGCCGTCAGCCGCACCGGCTCGAACGACAGCGCCACGGCGGCCATCGGCACGGTCAGCGGCAGGCACAGCGTCAGCGCCCATCCGATGACCTGCCAGCCCGGCATCACCCGGGCCAGCCGGCCGCCCTCGGTGTAGCCGGCCGCGCACACCAGCAGCGCCGCGAAGAGGAAGGCGTCGGCCGTGTTCAGGGCGCCGCCGCTCTGCTGCGCCGTGAAGGCGAGCACGGCCGCCGCACCCGCGAGGGCCGCGAGCCAGAAGGTGCGCGAAGGGCGGGTGCCCAGACGCAGCGCGGACAGCAGCGCGGTGGTGAGCGGGAGCAGGCCGACCACGACGGCGGCGTGCGCGGTGGTGGAGGTCCGCAGGGCGAGCGTGGTCAGCAGCGGGAAGCCCAGGACGACGCCACCGCCCACCACCGCGAGTCCGAACCAGTGCCGCCGCTCGGGCAGCGGGACCCGCAGCGCCAGCAGACAACCGCCGGCGATCAGCGCGGCGAGGATGCTGCGCACGGCGATCAGGGACCAGGGGCCGAAGCCCTCCAGCCCCCAGGCGGTGGCGGGAAAGGTGAGCGAGAAGGCGACGACACCGAGGGCGGCCTGAAGCGTGCCGAACGAGCGAGCGCCGGACGCGGAGTGCTGACTTCCCGGGCTGCTCGCGCTGCTGGGGCTGCTCGGGCTTTCCGGGCTGCTCGGGCCGCCGACTGCTATCGCCCTTGAGGGGGTAGCGCTACTCTCTGCTCTCATGCATGAGCGTAGCAGCGTTGCTGAGCTGGCGAGCCAGTTGCGGCGGGAGTTGGACCGCTACTCACCCGGCGGAAAGCTCCCGTCCAGCCGGGCCCTCGTCGACCGGTTCCGGGTGAGCCCGGTGACCGTCTCCCGCGCCCTGGCGCAGCTGGCCGCCGAGGGGCTGGTGGTCACCCGGCCCGGCGCCGGGGCCTTCCGCGCCCGGCGGCGCGAGCCGGCCGCGCCCTCGGGGGACACCTCGTGGCAGGAGGTCACGCTGAGCGCCGACGGCGCCGCCGACCTCGTACCGCGCTCGGTGGACGCCTCCGGAGTCCTGGTCTCGCTGACCGCCCCGCCGCCCGGGGTCGTGGAGTTCAACGGCGGCTATCTGCACCCGTCGCTGCAGCCGGAACGGGCGATGGCGGCGGCGCTGTCGCGGGCCGGGCGGCGTCCCGGTGCGTGGGGCCGCCCGCCGATGGACGGGCTGCCGGAGCTGCGGGAGTGGTTCGCGCGCGGCATCGGCGGAGCCATCACGGCGGCGGAGGTGCTGATCACCGCGGGCGGCCAGTCCGCGCTGACCACCGCCCTGCGTGCCCTCGCACCGCCCGGCACCCCCGTTCTCGTCGAGTCCCCGACCTACCCGGGCATGCTGGCCATCGCGCGGACGGCCGGCCTGCGTCCGGTACCGGTCCCCGTGGACGCGGACGGAGTGCGCCCGGCCCTGCTCGCCGACGCCTTCCGGGCGACCGGCGCCCGTGTCTTCGTCTGCCAGCCCCTGTTCCAGAACCCGACCGGTGCCGTGCTCGCCCCCGAGCGGCGCGGCGAGGTGCTGCGCATCGCCCGCGCGGCAGGCGCCTTCGTCGTCGAGGACGACTTCGTACGGCGGCTGGCGCACGAGGACGCGGGCCCCCTGCCCGCTCCGCTCGCCGCCGACGACCCGGACGGCGTCGTCGTCCACGTCTGCTCGCTGACCAAGGCGACCTCACCCAGCTTCCGGGTGAGTGCCCTGGCCGCGCGCGGGCCGGTGCTGGAGCGGCTGCGGGCCATCCAGGTCGTCGACACCTTCTTCGTGCCCCGGCCCCTCCAGGAGGCGGCACTGGAACTCGTCGGCTCGCCCGCCTGGCCTCGCCATCTGCGATTCATCTCGGCGGAGTTGCAGGCCCGCCGGGACGCGATGGCGTCCGCGCTGCGCCTGCACCTGCCCGAGCTGTCCCTGCCCCACGTCCCCTCCGGCGGCTACCACCTGTGGCCGCGCCTGCCCGACGGGACGGACGAGGCGGCGCTCACCTCGGCGGCCCTGCGCGCGGGCGTCGCCATCACCCCCGGCCGGCCGTACTTCAGTGCCGAACCCCCGGCCGCCCATCTGCGGCTGAGTTTCGCCGCGGTCGCGGGCGCCGGGGAGATCGCGGAAGGGGTACGACGCCTGTGCGCGGCCCGCGAGGAGGTGTGGGGCGGAAGCCCATGAGCGGAGGCCCGCAGGCGGAGGCCGCAGGCGGAGGCCGGCAAGGGGACGCCCGCGGGCGGACGCCCAAAAGGGGTCGACGTGGTCTCACCCCTCCTGCGAGCATCCCGGCATGAAGGCGACGCCGCCCCTCCCCGAGGGCTACGAGATCTCCACCGACCCGCACCGGATCGACGCCGGACGCGTGCACCACTGGCTGTCCACCGACGCGTACTGGGCCCTCGGACGCCCCAGGGACAAGCACGACCGGGCGGTCGAGAGCTCGCTCAACTTCGGGATCTACGACGCGGCGTCCGGGGAGCAGGTGGCGTACGCCCGGGTCGTCACCGACCGGGCGACCTTCGCCTGGCTGTGCGACGTGTACGTCGACCCCTCGGTGCGTGGCAAGGGACTCGGGACGGCGCTGGTCGCGGCGGTACGCGAGCACCTGCGGCCGGACGGGCCGCGGCGTCTCCTGCTGGCCACGCACGACGCGCACGGCGTCTACGAGAAGCTCGGCTTCACGGCGCTGGACCGGCCGGACCAGTGGATGGTGCTCGCCTTCGGCCAGTGAGCCGTGGCACACCCTCGGTAACCCGCAGGTAACACCCCTTGACCTGGGTACCTCCGCGCAGCACCATCACCGCATGGCGCTTCGGGTCACGTTCGTCGCGGCCGCACGCAGCTCACCGCTGCTCGCGGAGCGTTTCGACGACGACCGGCCGCTGGACCAGGCCGGATGGGACGAGGTGCTGCGCGCCGCGGGCCACCTGCTGCCGCTCGCGGCGGCCGAGCTGCGCTACTGCTCGCCCACGCCCCGCAGCCGGGCCACCGGGGACGCCCTCGGCTGCGCGCCGCTCGTTCAACTCGCCCTGCGGGAGTGCGACATGGGTCGCTGGCGCGGGCTGACCCTCGGGGAGGCCATGGCCCGCGAGCCGGCCGTCGTGGACGCCTGGCTCGCCGACCCGCGGACGGCTCCGCACGGCGGGGAGCCGCTGCTGGCCTTCATCTCCCGGGTCGGCGGCTGGCTCGACACCCGTCCCGGCGCGGACGGCGACCGTATCGTCGCCGTGGCCGAGCCGTCCGTGATCCGGGCCGCGCTGGTGTACGTCCTGAAGGCGCCGCCCGCGACCTACTGGAACCTGGACGTGCGGCCCCTGTCGACGACCACCGTCACGGGCCGCGCGGGCCGCTGGCACCTCCGCTTCGAGGGGACGGCCGCCTAGAGTGCCACGAACGCCTGCCCGGCGGCCCGGGGAACCGACGTCTCACGGAGGTGGTCCGTCGTGAGCAGCAGGTCCTTGGCCGGGCCGCCCACGCGCCACACGGTCCGCCAGTGGTCCTCGTCCCGGACGGTGAACTCGCCGCGGTAGAGGTCGGCGGCGCACGGGTGGTCGGCCACGTGGCGGCCCGAGGTCAGATCCAGACCGTGGAAGGGCCGCCCGTCCGCGAACCGCACCTCGGCGGTGCCCGGTGCGGCGCCCGGTTCGTATCGCAGCGTCCGCTCGGCTGGGCGGGTCACGCCCTGCCAGGTGAAGTCCCCGGTCTCCCGGCTCAGCAGCCCGCCGCCGGCGAGTGCGTCGAACGCCGTGGTCCCCGCGAAGCGGCCCTCCGCGCCGCTCGCCAGATCCCGCACCGACCGCTCTGTGCGCCACCGGCCCGCGAGATACGCCAGCACATCGGGCACCGGCCACAACTCGCCCATTTCCACCCGCTTTCCGTCTCCGGCCCCCTGGTTGCCGCGCGAACCATTGACGCGCCTTCGCCCCCTCCCTATCTTGCCGTTCGAAGTGCTGACCAAAGTCCGATATTTCGAACGACCTAGTGAGAGCCGCGGAGTATCCATGTCACGCACCCGCTGGAGACTCGGTCTCAGCGTCACCGCCCTCCTGGCCGCCTCGGCCCTGCTGCCGTCGCCGGCGCACGCGGAGGCCGTCACCGACTACGCGATCACCGTCGACCCGTCCGCCGAGGGCGCCGCGATCGACGACACGATGTACGGCGTCTTCTACGAGGACATCAACCGGGCGGCCGACGGCGGCCTGTACGCCGAACTCGTGCAGAACCGGTCCTTCGAGTACTCCACCGCCGACAACGCCTCCTACACGCCGCTCACCTCCTGGGCGGCCGAGGGCACGGCCCAGGTCGTGAACGACGACGGCCGCCTCAACGAGCGCAACCGCAACTACCTCTCCCTGGGAGCCGGTTCGTCCGTCGCCAACGCCGGCTACAACACCGGCATCCGGGTGGAGAAGGGCAAGAAGTACGACTTCTCCGTGTGGGCCCGCGCCGAGAGCGGCACGACCCTCACCGTCACCCTCCGGGACGCCGCCGGCACGCTCGCGAAGGTCCGACAGGTCGCCGCGAAGGGGAAGTGGCGCAAGTACACCGCCACCTTCAAGGCGGCCCGCACCAGCAGCCACGGCCGCCTCGCCGTGGCCACCACCGCCCCCGCCGCCCTCGACATGGTGTCCCTCTTCCCCCGCGACACCTACAAGCACCAGTCCAACGGCCTGCGCAAGGACCTCGCCGAGAAGATCGAGGCCCTCGACCCCGGCTTCCTGCGCTTCCCCGGCGGCTGCCTGGTCAACACCGGCTCCATGGAGGACTACAGCGAGGCGAGCGGCTGGCAGCGCCAACGCAGCTACCAGTGGAAGGACACCATCGGCCCGGTCGAGGAGCGCGCCACCAACGCCAACTTCTGGGGCTACAACCAGAGCTACGGCCTCGGCTACTACGAGTACTTCCGCTTCGCGGAGGACATCGGCGCCATGCCGCTGCCCGTCGTCCCCGCCCTGGTCACCGGCTGCGGCCAGAACCGGGCCACCGACGACGACGCGCTGCTGAAGCGGCACATCCAGGACACCCTGGACCTCATCGAGTTCGCCAACGGCCCCCGCACCAGCGAGTGGGGCGGTGTGCGCGCCGAGATGGGCCACCCGAAGCCCTTCCACCTCACCCACATCGGCGTGGGCAACGAGGAGAACCTCCCCCGGGAGTTCATGGCCCGCTTCGAGGAGTTCCGCGCCGCGATCGAGGCGGAGTACCCGGACATCACCGTCGTCTCCAACTCCGGCCCGGACGACTCCGGCACCACCTTCGACACCGCCTGGCAGCTGAACCGCGAGGCCGGCGTCGAGATGGTCGACGAGCACTACTACAACAGCCCGCGGTGGTTCCTCCAGAACAACGACCGCTACGACTCGTACGACAGGAACGGCCCGAAGGTCTTCCTCGGCGAGTACGCCTCCCAGGGCAACGCCTGGAAGAACGCGCTGTCCGAGGCCGCCTTCATGACCGGCCTGGAGCGCAACGCGGACATCGTCAAGCTCGCCTCCTACGCCCCGCTGCTCGCCAACGAGGACTACGTGCAGTGGAGCCCGGACATGATCTGGTTCAACAACCACGCGTCCTGGAACTCGGCCAACTACGAGGTCCAGAAGCTCTTCATGAACAACACCGGTGACCGCGTCGTCCCCTCGAAGGCGACCGGCACACCGGCCGTCAGCGGCCCCATCACCGGCGCCGTCGGACTGTCGACGTGGGCGACCAGCGCGGCGTACGACGACGTGAAGGTGACGTCGGCGGACGGGAAGACCCTCCTGACCGACGACTTCTCCGGTGACGCGTCCCAGTGGACCCACTCGGGCACCGGCAGCTGGGCCGTCCAGGACGGCCAGTACGTCCAGACCGACGCCGCCGCCGAGAACACCCTGGTCACGGCCGGCGACCCGGCCTGGGAGAACTACGACCTGCACGTCAAGGCCACCAAGAAGTCCGGCGACGAGGGCTTCCTCGTCGCCTTCGGCGTCAAGGACACCGGCAACCACTACTGGTGGAACCTGGGCGGCTGGAACAACACCCAGTCCGCCGTCGAGCAGGCGTCGGACGGCGGCAAGTCGACGCTCCTGTCCAAGGCCGGCTCGATCGAGACGGGCCGCGCCTACGACATCGACATCAAGGTGCGGGGCCGCCAGGTGACCCTCTACCTCGACGGCCAGGAGTGGGGCAGCTTCACCGACGACAAGCCGGCCGAGCCGTTCCGCCAGATCGTCACCGAGGACGCGCGCACCGGCGACCTGATCGTCAAGGTCGTCAACGCCCAGGACGCGGCGGCCCGCACCGCCGTCGACCTCGGCGGGGCGAAGGTCGCCGCCAAGGCCCGCGTCACCACGCTGGCCGCCGACCCGGACGCGGTCAACACCGAGACGGACACCCCGGTCACCCCGGTGCGGTCGACCTTCTCCGCGGTGGCGGGTGAGTTCACGTACACCTTCCCGGCGAACTCGGTGACCTTCCTGCGGATCAGGCAGCGGTAACCACCGGAACCGGCCTGGGACGGCCCCGCCAGTACGCGCGGTCGTCCCCGGCCCGGGACCCGGCGCACCCCACCGGGCCGCCCTCCTCGTCCGAGTACCCGCCCCCGCGGCCCCCACGGCGCTAGCGTGGGGTCCCATGATCGTATGGCTCAACGGCACCCACGGCGCGGGCAAGACGACGACCAGCGCGTTCGTGCAGCGGCTGATCCCGAACTCGCGGGTGTTCGACGCCGAGAAGGTCGGCGAGACACTCATGGACATCACGCCGGGGCTGCCCGGGGCCGGTACGGACAACTTCCAGCACTGGCCGCCGTGGCGGCCCCTCGTCGTCGAGACCGCCCGCCACGTACTCGACTACACCGGCGGCGTCCTGGTGATGCCCATGACGGTCCTGGTCGAGCGGTACTGGCGCGAGATCGGCGCGGGCCTCGCCCGGCATTCCATTCCGGTCCGGCACTTCGTCCTCCACGCCGACCAGGACACCCTCCGGGGGCGCATCGAGGGCGACATGGTCCTCGGCCCCTCCTCCTTCCGTCTCGCACACCTCGAGCCCTACGCCGAAGCGGCCCGTACGTGGCTGCACGACGAGGCCGAGGTCGTCGACACCACGCACCTCACACCCGCCGAGGCCGCCCTGCGGATCGCCGATGCCGTCAAGAGCTGAGGCCGTGCCCGCCACGCGAGCCGGGGCGGGGGACCGCACGCACACGCTCGGTGGCACGGGAAGCCGATTGCATAAACGTGCAGCGAAACGTATAGTCATGCCATCTAGGAGGAGGGTTTTTCATGGCGGTACGTGCGGCGGTGGCCGGAGCGAGCGGGTATGCGGGCGGTGAGCTGCTGCGTCTGCTCCTCGCGCACCCCGAGGTCGAGATCGGCGCCCTGACCGGCAACTCCAACGCGGGCCAGAGGCTCGGCACGCTGCAGCCGCATCTGCTGCCGCTGGCCGACCGGATCCTGGAACCGACCACGGCGGAGGCGCTCGCCGGGCACGACGTCGTCTTCCTCGCCCTGCCGCACGGGCAGTCCGCCGCCGTCGCCGAGCAGCTCGGGCCGGACGTGCTGGTCGTGGACATGGGCGCCGACTTCCGGCTGAAGGACGCCGGTGACTGGGAGCGGTTCTACGGTTCCCCGCACGCCGGCACCTGGCCCTACGGCCTCCCCGAGCTGCCGGGCGCCCGCGCCGCGCTGGAGGGGTCCAAGCGCGTCGCGGTGCCCGGTTGCTACCCGACCGCCGTGTCCCTGGCGCTCTTCCCGGCCTACGCCGCCGCACTCGCCGAGCCCGAGGCGGTGATCGTCGCCGCCTCCGGCACCTCCGGCGCGGGCAAGGCCGCCAAACCGCACCTGCTCGGCAGCGAGGTCATGGGCTCCATGTCGCCGTACGGCGTCGGCGGCGGCCACCGGCACACCCCCGAGATGATCCAGAACCTCGGCGCGGTCGCCGGCGAGCCGGTCTCCGTCTCCTTCACGCCGACCCTCGCGCCGATGCCCCGCGGCATCCTCGCCACCTGCACCGCCAGGGCGAAGCCCGGTGTCACCGCCGAGTCCGTCCGCGCCGCCTACGAGAAGGCCTTCGCCGACGAGCCCTTCGTACACCTGCTGCCCGAGGGCCAGTGGCCGGCGACCGCGTCCGTCCACGGTTCCAACGCCGTTCAGGTGCAGGTCGCGTACGACGCCGCCGCGGGCCGCATCATCGCCATCAGCGCCATCGACAACCTGGCCAAGGGCACCGCGGGCGGTGCCGTCCAGAGCATGAACATCGCCCTGGGTCTCGACGAGACCACCGGACTGACGACGATCGGAGTCGCGCCGTGAGTGTGACGGCAGCAAAGGGGTTCACGGCGGCCGGTATCGCCGCCGGGATCAAGGACAGCGGCGGCCCCGACCTGGCCCTCGTGGTCAACACCGGCCCCCGCCGCGCCGCCGCGGGCGTCTTCACCTCCAACCGGGTCAAGGCGGCGCCGGTCCTGTGGTCCGAGCAGGTACTGAAGAGCGGGCAGCTGTCCGCCGTCGTCCTCAACTCCGGCGGCGCCAACGCCTGCACCGGCCCCAAGGGCTTCCAGGACACCCACGCCACCGCCGAGAAGGTCGCGGAGGTGCTCGGGACGGGTGCCGGAGAGGTCGCCGTGTGCTCCACCGGGCTCATCGGCGTACTCCTCCCCATGGACAAGCTGCTCCCGGGCGTGGAGGCGGTCGCCGGTCAGCTCTCCGAGCACGGCGGTGAGAAGGCCGCCATCGCCATCAAGACCACCGACACCGTGCACAAGACGTCCGTGGTGACGAAGGACGGCTGGACCGTCGGCGGCATGGCCAAGGGCGCCGGCATGCTCGCGCCCGGCCTGGCCACGATGCTCGTCGTCCTCACCACCGACGCCGACCTGGAGACCGAGGTGCTCGACCGCGCCCTGCGCGACGCCACCCGGGTCACCTTCGACCGCGTCGACTCCGACGGCTGCATGTCCACCAACGACACGGTGCTGCTGCTCGCCTCGGGCGCCTCGGGTCTGGCTCCGGAGTACACCGAGTTCGCCGAGGCCGTACGCACCGTCTGCGACGACCTCGGACAGCAGCTCATCCGGGACGCCGAGGGCGCCAGCAAGGACATCAAGGTCGAGGTCGTGAACGCCGCGACCGAGGACGACGCCGTCCAGGTGGGCCGCACCATCGCCCGCAACAACCTCCTCAAGTGCGCCATCCACGGCGAGGACCCCAACTGGGGCCGCGTGCTCTCCGCCATCGGCACCACCTCCGCCGCCTTCGAGCCGGACCGCCTCAACGTCGCCATCAACGGCGTCTGGGTCTGCAAGAACGGCGGCGTCGGCGAGGACCGCGAGCTGGTCGACATGCGCTACCGGGAGGTGCACGTCGTCGCCGACCTCGCCGCCGGTGACGCCACGGCCACCATCTGGACCAACGACCTCACCGCCGACTACGTCCACGAGAACAGCGCGTACAGCTCATGAGCACGACGAGGAAGCACACCGCGCTCCCCAAGGCCCAGATCCTCATCGAGGCGCTGCCCTGGCTGACCCGGCACCACGGCAAGACGGTCGTCATCAAGTTCGGCGGCAACGCCATGGTGGACGAGGACCTGAAGGCCGCCTTCGCCCAGGACGTCGTCTTCCTGCGCCACGCCGGCCTCAAGCCCGTCGTCGTGCACGGCGGCGGGCCGCAGATCAGCCGGGCGCTCGACAAGGCCGGCATCGTCAGCGAGTTCAAGGCCGGCCTGCGCGTCACCACCGAGGACGCCATGGACGTCGTACGCATGGTGCTGGCCGGGCAGGTGCAGCGCGAGCTGGTCGGGCTGCTCAACGAGCACGGGCCGTTCGCCGTCGGCCTCACCGGCGAGGACGCGCACACCATCACCGCCACCAGGCACCAGCCCGAGATCGACGGCGAGTTCGTCGACATCGGGCGGGTCGGTGAGATCACCGAGATCGACACCGGCGCCATCGAGGCACTGCTCGCCGACGGCCGCATCCCGGTCGTCTCCTCGATCGCCCGCTCCCAGGACGACGGACATGTCTACAACGTCAATGCTGATACGGCGGCTGCGGCACTCGCTGCGGCGCTCGACGCCGAGACTCTCATGGTCCTCACCGACGTCGAGGGCCTCTACGAGGACTGGCCGAACTCCGACGAGGTGATCAGCCGCCTCACCGCCTCCCAGCTGGAGAAGCTGCTGCCCGAGCTGTCCAGCGGCATGGTGCCGAAGATGGAGGGCTGCCTGCACGCCGTACGGGGCGGCGTCACCACCGCCCGCGTCATCGACGGCCGGGTCCAGCACTCGATCCTGCTGGAGATCTTCACCGACGAGGGCATCGGCACGATGGTCGTGCCGGACGAACAGGGGGAGTCGTGAGCAACACAGGGGGAGCAGTGCGCAACGAAGAGCTGACCGAGCGGTGGCAGGGGGCGCTCATGAACAACTACGGCACCCCGCGCCTGCCCCTGGTACGCGGCGAGGGCGCCCGGCTCTGGGACGCCGACGGCAACGCGTACCTCGACTTCGTCGGCGGCATCGCGGTCAACGCGCTCGGCCACGCCCATCCGGCCGTGGTCGAGGCGGTGAGCCGGCAGATCGCCTCCCTCGGCCACGTCTCCAACCTCTTCATCGCCGAGCCGCCCGTCACCCTGGCCGAACGGCTCCTCCAGCACTTCGGCCGCGACGGCAAGGTCTACTTCTGCAACTCCGGCGCCGAGGCCAACGAGGGCGCCTTCAAGATCGGCCGGCTGACCGGACGGCCGCACATGGTCGCCACCGACGGCGGCTTCCACGGCCGCACGATGGGCGCCCTGGCGCTGACCGGCCAGCCCGGCAAGCGGGAACCGTTCCTGCCGCTGCCCGGCGACGTCACCCACGTACCGTACGGCGACGCGCAGGCGCTGGCGGCGGCGGTGACCGAGGAGACCGCCCTCGTCGTCATCGAGCCGATCCAGGGCGAGAACGGCGTCGTCGTCCCGCCGCCCGGATACCTGAAGGCGGCCAGGGCCATCACCGCCGCCACCGGGGCGCTCCTCGTCCTGGACGAGGTGCAGACCGGGGTCGGCCGGACCGGGCACTGGTTCGAGTACCAGGCCCACGAGGGCGTCCTGCCGGACGTCGTCACCCTCGCCAAGGGCCTCGGCGGCGGCCTGCCGCTGGGCGCGACGGTCGCCTTCGGACGCGCCGCCGAACTCCTCCAGCCCGGTCACCACGGCACGACCTTCGGCGGCAACCCGGTCGCCTGCGCCGCCGGACTCGCCGTCCTCGACACCATCGCGGACGAGGGACTGCTGGACAACGTCAAGCGGCAGAGCGAGAGGATCCGCGGCGGCGTCGAGACCCTCGGCCACCCGCTGGTCGGCCACGTCCGGGGCGCGGGTCTCCTCCTGGGTATCGTGCTCACCGAGCCGCTGGCACCCCGGGTGCAGCAGGCGGCTCAGGACGCCGGAATCCTGGTGAACGCGCCCGCACCCGATGTCGTACGGCTGATGCCCGCGCTGAACCTCGGCGACGACGTGGTGGAAGCGTTCCTCGGGGCGCTGCCCGGCATCCTTGACCAGGCCCACGCGGCCCACGGGGACGGACGATCCGGAGAATGAGACGACGATGAGCCATGCGCAGGAGCACGAGCAGACGGCCGGGCCCGCCCTTCCGCAGACCCGCACCGCACGCCACCGCCGGATCGTGGACATCCTCAACCGGCAGGCGGTGCGCTCGCAGAGCCAGCTGGCGAAGCTGCTCGCCGACGACGGGCTGACCGTCACGCAGGCGACGCTCTCCCGGGACCTGGACGAGCTGAACGCGGTGAAGATCCGCAACACCGAGGGCGACCTCATCTACGCGGTGCCCAGCGAGGGCGGTTTCCGCACCCCGCGGGCCCCGCTCGGGGAGTCGGCGAAGGAGGAGCGGATGCGGCGGCTCTCCGCGGAGCTGCTGATCTCCGCGGAGGCGTCGGCGAACCTCGTGGTCCTGCGGACCCCTCCGGGGGCGGCACAGTTCCTCGCCTCGGCGATCGACCAGGCGGAGCTGCACGACATCCTGGGCACGATCGCGGGCGACGACACGCTGATGCTGATCAGCAGGGAGCCGACGGGTGGGCAGGCGCTGGCGGATCACCTGCTGCGGTTGGCCGGGAACGGCCACTGAGCGCCGCGGCGGCTCGTGCTGGTGGCCGGGTGCGGGTGATCTGTGGCTGGTCGCGCAGTTCCCCGCGCCCCCCCGCTGCGGGCAGTCGTGCCGCTGGGGCGGCACGGGTGGGCGCGGCGGTACCCCGCCTGCGCGGCGAGTGACACCCCGGTACCTCAGCCGGAGCGCGGTTCACCCCAGCCACCCCGCCAGACCCCCCGTGCACCGCACCTCATCCCCGGCAGTCACCAACAGCCCCTCGGCCCCGTCCAGAGACTCCAGCCACCGCAACCCCTCCCGCGACCCCATCGCGAACGCCGCCGTCGCCCAGCAGTCCGCCCACGTCAGCCGGGCCGCCACCACCGTCACCGACACCAGGTCGGTCACCGCGGAGCGCCCGGTGCGCGGATCGACGATGTGCGCACCCCGCTCCGCGCTGCCGGAGGTCGCCACCGCCAACTCGTCCGCCCCCGCCGCGGAGACGACGGCCGCCAGCCCGCCCGGACGCAGCGGGTCCGACACGCCGACCCGCCACGGCCGCCCCGCCCCCGGCGCTCCGAGCAACTGCACGTCCCCGCCCCCGTTGACGCTGACGCCACTCGCCCCCGCCGCCGCGACCCGCCGGGCGGCGCGCTCCACGGCCCAGCCCTTGACGATCCCGGTCGGGTCGAGACGGCCCTGGTACGACGTGCTGAACCAGCCGTCGCTCACCCGCTCCGCCTCGGCGGCCAGTTCCAGCACCTCGGCGACCTCGGGCGCGCACGCGTCGACGGTCAGTTCACCGTGCGCCAGACGGGAGACCTGGCTGTCCTGCCGGTAGGTGCTGAACACCTCGTCGACCCGGCGCAGCCCCGCGACCGCCTCGTCCAGTGCCGCGTGAACGGCCGTGGGTTCCCCGCCGCGGACGTCGAGGGAGAAGACGGTCCCCATCGTCTCCTCCACACGACGCACCGCGGCGGGAGCCTGTGCGGATCCGGCGGATTCGGCCACGACGTCAGCCGCCGGCCTGGTCCAGCGCGGACTGCAGCGACTGCTTGTCTCCGGCGCTGGTGTAGGTGGCGCCGGAGACGGCGTCGATGTCGGCGTTGCCGGCGGTGAGGGCGGCCTGGTTGAGTCTGGGTACGGCGTCGGCGGTGATCTGGTCGCTCTGTCCGCCCCTGGGCGCCTGGAGGGTCTCGGCGCCCGTGATCTTCCCGCCGCTGACGGTGACGCGGACCTGCACGGGCCCGTACCGGGTCTGCGCGGCGGTACCGGTGAGCGTCTGAGCGTCCTGGGCGCCCCCGTCCGCACCCGCGCCGCCCGAGCCCTTTCCGGCGGACCCCGCGGCCACCTGGTCCAGCGCCGACTGCAGCGATTTCATGTATCCGGCGCTGGTGTAGGTGGCGCCGGAGACGGCGTCGATGTCGGCGTTGCCGGCGGTGAGGGCGGCCTGGTTGAGTCTGGGTACGGCGTCGGCGGTGATCTGGTCGCTCTGTCCGCCCCTGGGCGCCTGCACGGCCTCGGCGGCCGTGATCTTCCCGCCGTTCACCGTGAGCCGGACCTGCACCGGGCCGTACCGGGTACTCGCCGCGTCACCGGTGACCGTGCCGGCGCCCGCGCCCCGCCCGCCCTGCGGCGACCGCGCGGCCACCGGCGGGGCCGCGCCGCCCGCCGCCGAGGCGGAGCCCGGGTCGGACGCCGGTTTCAGCGACAGCAGCAGCACGATCCCGGACACGGTCGCGGCGCCGGCGAGCACGGCGCGCCGGACGGGGTGGCTTTTCCTCATCTGTCCTGGACTCCTGATGTCCGTCGCTCACATCTCGAACGACTCGTGATGGATACGGCGGGCGGGGACTCCCGCGCCGCGCAGTGCCTCGTACACCGACCGGGCGAAGCCGGGCGGCCCGCACAGGAAGACGTCGTGGCGGTCGACGTCCGGGATCTTGCGGCTCAGGGTCTGGGCGGAGATGTCGGGGCGCTCCCCGTCCGGACTGTTCACCGCGTACATCAGCCGGGCCCCGCGCTCGTCGGCGATCCCGGCGAGCTCGTCCCACAGCGCCAGATCGTGGGTGCTGTTGGCCCGGTAGAGCAGGGTGATGTCGCCGGACGCGCCGGGCAGCGTCTCGAACAGCGCCCGCATCGGCGTGATCCCCACCCCGCCCGCCACCAGCAGCACCTTGCCGCGGCTGCGGCGCTGGGCGGTCAGGGCGCCGTACGGGCCCTCCGCCCACACCCGGGTGCCGGGCTCCAGCTCACGCAGCCGGGCGCTGTGGTCGCCGATCGCCTTCACGGTGATCCGCAGCATGTCCGGGCGCGGGGCCGCCGACAGCGAGTACGGGTGCGAGCTGAACCGCATCCCCGGCGCCAGGAACCGCCAGCGGAAGAACTGCCCGGCCTGCGCGCCCATCCGGTGCAGCCGGCGTCCGCCGATCAGCACCGACACGATGCCGGGCGTCTCCTCGATCACCGCCTCGACCCGCATCCGGTGCCGCAGGTTGAGACGGAGGGGAGTCAGCACCCGGTACCAGAGGACGAGCGCGGTCACCGCCCCGTACAGCGCGTACCAGGCGGTCCTGGCGACCGGCTCGACGGCGAAGTCGTTGCCGGTGGTCAGCTGGTGCCAGAAGGTCAGGAACACCGCCACGTAGGTGAGCAGGTGCACGTGGTACCAGGCGTCGTACGGGATCCTGCGGCGCACCGGGCCGGCCGACAGCAGCCCGATGAGGACCAGCAGGCCGGTGCCGATGGCGGCCTTGCCCATGTCCGGCAGCTGGTTCACGGAGCTGATCGTCTGCCGCACGATGTCGCCGAGGCCCTGGCCGGCCTGGGCGGCGTATCCCCACATGATCAGGAAGACGTGGGCGAGGACCAGGCAGAGCGTGTAGCGGCCGGTCACGGCGTGCCAGCGGGCGACCCGGTCCGAGCCCACCCGACGCTCCAGCGCCGGCACGCGTGCCATCTGGAGCACCACCAGGGCCATCAGGTATCCGGCGAGCAGGCCGGTGATCCGGCCCGCGTTCAGGATCATGCCGGTCCGGTCGGAGATGGCGGGCGTGTTGCGCCACCACAGCCACAACACGCCCGCCGCGCCCGCCCACACGGCGAGCAGCAGGGGGACGGCGGGGGAGCGGCGCGGACGGATGCGCCGCATCGTCTGACGGCGGGCGGCACGGCCGCCGGCGAGCGTGGTGGTCACGGTTCCTCCGTGGGACTCGGCCCTTGGCCCACAGATACGCGCCGCGCCACCCGGGCGTTCAGCCCGGCACCGTACCCGTCCCTCGCCCGGGAGCTCAGTAGCGCGTGATCGCCGTCGCCCCGCCCGAGGTGCCGATCGCCAGGTGCGGCCGGGCCGCCGGGTCCGCCCACCGCAGGATGCGGCGCATCGCCTCCGCCGGTACCGACACGCAACCGGCCGTCGCCCCGCGCCCGTCGACGTGCAGGAAGATGCCCGCGCCGCGTCCGCGTACCGGACGGTGGTAGTTGAAGCCGACGACCAGGGCGTGCGCGTACTGCGCCGTGTAGGTGATCAGGTGCTCGGCCTCGGCGGCGCGGCAGTCGGCGGGGCGCGGCTCGGTCCAGCGGTTGTAGGAGTGGGAGGCGTTGTCCTGGCACCACCAGGAGTCCTGGCGCACCGGGCGGTACCGGTACCGCGTCCCGCGCGGCGCCGCGCGGATGCCGAAGGCGTACGGCAGGTCGTACAGCCCGGTCGGGGTGGTGTTCGTGCCCTGTTCGCGGGTGGCCCCGTCGGTCAGCCCGCCGGAGCCGAAGCGGGCGGGCGCGGAACCCGCCTCCACCCATCGCCCGCCGCCCCCGCCGCCTCTGCGGTCCCACCAGGTGACCCGGCCCTCGGTCGAGCCGGTCTCCGGCGCGACCGCGGTGATCAGCTGACCGCCGCCGCCGGTGTCCGCCATCCGGGCCGGCAGCGGCCGGGGGACGGGCCCGCCGGCGGGCGCGGCGGCGAGCACCAGGAGGGACGCGGAGACGAGGACGGCGACGGCACCGGGGCGCATGGGTCAGACGGTAGACGGGGGCAGCGGCAGCGGCAGCCCGGGGAGGCCGTCCAGGCTCGTCGCCACGTGGTCCTTCTTGGTGAAGTACTCGTTGAGCGAGGCGTCGTCCTCGCGCGCGAACCGCTTGCCGTGCAGGTCCCGCTCCGATTCGTACGCCATGAAGGGGACGGCGTAGCCGCAGGTGTCGCGGATGAGTCCGGCGGTCACGACGATGATCGCGCGCAGTCCGTGCCGGGTGGTGTCGATGTCCGGGAAGTGGGTGAGGAGCTCCGGGAAGCGGGGGTCGTCGCGGAAGACGGGCTCGCCGCTGCCGTGCACCCGGACGATGTTCGGCGGACCCTGGAAGGCGCACCACATGAGGGTGATCCGCCCGTTCTCCCGCAGGTGGGCGATGGTCTCGGCGGTGGATCCGGCGAAGTCGAGGAAGGCCACGGTGAGTTCGTCGAGCACCGCGAAGCTGCCCGTGAGGCCCTTGGGGGACAGGTTGACCGTGCCGTCACCGGCCAGGGGAGCGGTGGCGGTGAAGAAGAGGGGCTGCGCCTCGATGAAGGTGCGGAGTCTGCCGTCTATGCGTTCATAAGTCTTTCCCATGACTAACGATTATGTGTGCTGATCGTTCGCCTGTCCGGAGAATCACCGGCGGTCCCGTCATGCGGACGCGACTTCGCCCGCCCCTCGACCGGTTCGCCGGATTGACGAATCATGCATCGCTCTGCATACTCATGCATGTCACCGGATGTACCGTGCGAAGGCGGTGGCACATCGACGGCCCTGAGGAGCGACCCAAGTGAGCAGCAACAGCGGTGACGTCCGGCTCTGGGGCGGCCGTTTCGCCGACGGTCCCGCCGAGGCCCTGGCGAAGCTGTCCGCGTCCGTCCACTTCGACTGGCGGCTCGCGCCCTACGACATCGCCGGCTCGCGTGCCCACGCGCGCGTGCTGCACGCGGCGGGGCTGCTCACCGAGGACGAGCTGACCCGGATGACCGCCGGCCTCGACCGGCTCGAAGCGGACGTCGCCGACGGCTCCTTCGTCGGCACCATCGCCGACGAGGACGTCCACACCGCCCTGGAGCGCGGCCTGCTGGAGCGGCTCGGCCCCGACCTCGGCGGCAAACTGCGCGCGGGGCGCTCCCGCAACGACCAGGTGGCGACCCTCTTCCGCATGTACCTGCGCGACCACGCCCGGACCGTCGGCGCTCTGGTCGCCGACCTCCAGGACGCGCTGATCGGCCTCGCCGAGGCCCACCCGGACGTGGCGATGCCCGGCCGCACCCACCTCCAGCACGCCCAGCCGGTGCTCTTCGCCCACCACGTGCTCGCCCACGCGCAGGCGCTGTCCCGGGACGCGGAGCGGCTGCGCCAGTGGGACGAGCGCACGGCCGTGTCGCCGTACGGTTCCGGAGCGCTCGCGGGCAGCAGCCTCGGCCTGGACCCGGAGGCGGTCGCCCGCGACCTCGGCTTCGAGCACGGCAGCGTCGGCAACTCCATCGACGGGACGGCTTCGCGCGACTTCGTCGCCGAGTTCGCCTTCATCACCGCGATGATCGGCGTGAACGTCTCCCGGATCGCCGAGGAGATCATCATCTGGAACACGAAGGAGTTCTCCTTCGTCACCCTGCACGACGCCTTCTCCACCGGCTCGTCGATCATGCCGCAGAAGAAGAACCCGGACATCGCCGAGCTGGCCCGCGGCAAGTCCGGCCGCCTCATCGGCAACCTCACCGGCCTGATGGCCACCCTCAAGGCCCTCCCGCTCGCGTACAACCGCGACCTCCAGGAGGACAAGGAGCCGGTCTTCGACTCCATCGACCAGCTGGAGATCCTGCTCCCCGCCTTCACCGGCATGATGGCCACCCTCACCGTGCACCGCGAGCGGATGGAGGAGCTGGCCCCGGCCGGGTTCTCGCTCGCCACCGACATCGCCGAGTGGCTGGTGCGGCAGGGCGTGCCGTTCCGTGTCGCGCACGAGGTGGCCGGCGAGTGCGTGAAGGCCGCCGAGGCCGAGGGCAAGGAGCTGGACGAGCTCACCGACGAGCAGTTCGCGAAGATCTCCGCCCACCTGACCCCCGAGGTCCGCTCGGTCCTCAACGTCCCCGGCGCCCTCGCCTCCCGCGACGGCCGCGGCGGTACGGCGCCCAGCGCGGTCGCCGTCCAGCTCGCCGAGGTGAAGGCGGACGTGGCCGGCCAGCACGCGTGGGCGGACGCCCGGAAGTAGCAGCCGGTGTGCCGACGGGGCATCGCGGTTACGTTGGTCGCCAGGGCCTGTCCGCCGGACGGACCCCGGATTCAGCACCGACCGAACGGAGCCCGCGATGCCCTTCGCCCGCCTGGCCGCGGCGACCACCCCCACCTGCCACATCGGCCTGGGACTCGCCGCCGTCGGCCGCCCCGGCTACATCAACCTCGGCCGTGACGGGGACCTGCCGGCCGACCGCAGCGTCGAGGCGATGCGCGAGCGCACCCACGACCTCCTCGACGCCGCCTACGCGCAGGGGGTCCGGTACTTCGACGCGGCCCGCTCCTACGGGCTCTCGGAGGAGTTCCTGGCCGGCTGGCTCCGGGACCGCCCCGACGTCGACGACGTGGTCGTCGGCAGCAAGTGGGGCTACACCTACACGGCCGACTGGTCGGCCGACGCCGAGCGGCACGAGGTCAAGGACCACGGCGCCGCGACGTACGAGCGCCAGCACGAGGAGACCGACGCCCTGCTCGGCGACCGGCTCGACCTCTACCAGATCCACTCGCTGACCCCCGACAGCCCGGCGCTCACCGACAAGGAACTGCACGCGAAGCTGGCCCGGGCCGCCGCGCGGGGTGTCACCGTCGGCTTCTCCACCAGCGGGCCCGCCCAGGCCGACGCCATCCGTGCCGCGCTCGCGGTGACCGTCGACGGCGAGCCGCTCTTCCGGACCGTGCAGTCGACGTACAACGTGCTGGACACCTCCGCCGGGCCCGCGCTGGCCGAGGCGCACGAGGCCGGACTCACCGTGATCGTCAAGGAGGGCATGGCCAACGGCCGCCTCGCGGAGCCCCACGCGCCCGGCGCTCTCAGGGCCGTCGCGGAGGAGGCGGCCCTGGGCTGCGACGCGGTCGCTCTCGCGATGGTCCTGCGGCAGCCCTGGGCCGGCGTCGTCCTCTCCGGCGCCGCGACCGTGAACCAGCTCGGCTCGAACCTGCACGCCGCCGTCGTCGACCTCGACGACGACCAGGTGGCCCGCCTCGGCGCACTCGTCGAGGAACCGCGCGCCTACTGGGAGCGGCGCGGGCAGCTGCCCTGGCACTGAGCCTCCACCGAGGGGACGCTGCCGAGCGGGTCCGAGCAGGGTCCTGGCCGCCCACCCACCGTGACTGACCCCCAGAGGTGAGTCACGCACGCCCTGTATGAGACAAAGATGTCTCATGTGGGCTATCGTTGTCTCATGGCTGTTGACCGAGACCAGGTGCTGCGCAGCGCGGCGGCCCTGCTGACCCGCAGGGCCACCGCGACCATGGACGAGGTCGCCAGGGCTGCCGGGCTGAGCCGGGCCACGCTGCACCGGCACTTCGCCGGACGTGACGCCCTCGTCCGGGCGCTGGAGTCGCTCGGCATCGCCGAGTGCGAGGCCGCCCTCGACGCGGCCCGCCTGGACGACGGGCCGGCGACCGACGCGGTGCGCCGGCTCGTGCGCGAGATCGAGTCCGCCGCCGGTCTGCTCGCCTTCCTCTACACCGAGAACCAGCTGTTCGAGGGCGAGGAGCAGAACGAGGGCTGGGCCCGCATCGACGCCCGGCTGGCCGCGGTCTTCCGCCGTGGCCAGGAGAGCGGCGAGTTCCGCATCGACCTCACCCCGGCCTGGCTCACCGAGGCGCTCTACGGCCTGCTGGCCTCCGGCGCCTGGGCGGTGACCGAGGGCCGCGTGGCCCGCAACGACATGTCCCACATGGTCGTCGAGCTGCTGCTCGGCGGCGCTGTCCGAAGAGAGAAACCATGACCCGCACCCTGCAGCCGGCCCACCCGACCGAGGCGGTGAAGCGTCCCGGCCGCTGGCTCGCGCTGTCCGTCCTCGTGCTGGCCGTGCTGCTGGTGGCCGTCGACGCGACCGTGCTCGGTCTCGCGACTCCCTACATCAGTGAGGACCTCGCCCCCACCGGCACCCAGCTGCTCTGGATCGGCGACGTCTACTCCTTCGTCATCGCCGGTCTGCTCGTCTCCATGGGCAGCCTCGGCGACCGCATCGGCCGCAAGCGGATCCTGCTCATAGGCGCCACGGCGTTCGGTGCGATATCCGTACTCAACGCCTACGCGTCCACACCCGAGCTGATGATCCTCGCCCGGGCCCTGCTCGGCGTCGCGGGCGCCACCCTGATGCCCGCCACCCTCGCCCTGATCCGCAACCTCTTCCACGACCCGCGCGAACGCAGCCTCGCCATCGGCGTCTGGGGCGCCGCGGCCTCCGCCGGCATGGCGGTCGGCCCGGTCGTCGGCGGATTCCTGCTGGAGCACTTCTGGTGGGGCTCGGTCTTCCTGATCAACCTGCCCGTGATGGCCGTCCTGGTCGTCGTCGGCATCAAGCTGCTGCCCGAGTCGCGCAACCCGGACCCGGGCCCGTGGGACCTGCTCAGCGTCACCCTCTCCCTGGCCGGCATGGTCGGCATCGTGTACGCCGTCAAGGAGGCCGCCGCGCACGGCTTCGCGTGGGCCACGCTCGCCGCGGGGCTGCTGGGCGCCGCCGCGCTCTACGGGTTCATCCGCCGTCAGCTGACCATGCCGATGCCGCTGCTCGACATGCGGCTGTTCCGCAGCCGTGGTTTCAGCGGCGCGGTGCTGGCCGACCTGCTGACCATCCTGGGCCTGTCGGGGCTGGTGTTCTTCCTCTCCCAGTACCTGCAACTCGTGCAGGGCAGGCGTCCGTTCGAGGCGGGCCTGGCCGAACTGCCCGCCGCCGTCGGCGCGGTGGCGGCCGGCCTGATCGCCGGCCGCGCGGCCCGGCGCTTCTCGGTGCGTGCCGTGGTCTCCGGCGGACTCGCCGCCGTCGGTCTCGCGCTCGCCGCGCTGACCGTCATCGACCAGAACACCGGCTATCCGCTGCTCGGCGGAGTCCTGCTGGTCGTCGGTGTCGGCGCCGGGTTCGCGTTCACCGTCACCGCCGACGTGATCCTCTCCAGCGTGCCCAAGGAGCAGGCGGGCGCCGCCTCCGCGGTCTCCGAGACGGCGTACGAACTCGGCGCCGCCCTCGGCATCGCCGTGCTCGGCTCGATCGTGACCGGCGTCTACCGCGGCTTCACCGGCCCGGACGGCACCCCCGCCGCGGCGCACGAGTCGCTGGGCGGCGCGGTGGAGGCGGCCTCCGGCCTCCCGGCCCAGCCGGCCGAGGCCCTGCTGGACGCCGCCCGCCAGGCCTTCGTCGACGGCCTGACCCTCGCGGCGGGCGTCGGCGCGGCCGTCCTGCTGGCCGCCGCGGTGGCCTCCTGGTTCCTGCTGCGGGGCCAGCGCCTGGAGGACGGGGTGGAGCACCCGTAGGAGCGGCACCGGCCGCGGCACCGGCAGCGGTACGCGTACGGGGCGCCAGCTTCACCGGAACACCGGCGTTCGGTACGCGAAGACGGCGGGTCGCTCACCGAGCGACCCGCCGTCTTCGTATCCGTTCGCGTCCGTTCGTCCCGCTGCCCTACGCCGCCTTCGCCTTGCTCGCGTACATGTCCACGTACTCCTGGCCGGACAGCCGCATGACCTCGGTCATCACGGAGTCGGTCACGGCCCGCAGGACGTAGCGGTCGCGGTCCATGCCCTCGTAGCGCGAGAACTCCATCGCCTCGCCGAAGCGCACCGTGACCCTGCCCGGCCGGGGCAGGCCGGCGCCGCCCGGCTGGAGCTTGTCGGTGCCGATCACGGCGAACGGGACGACGGGGGCGCCGGTCATCAGGGTGAGCCGGGCGATGCCGGTACGGCCGCGGTAGAGGCGGCCGTCGGGGGAGCGGGTGCCCTCCGGGTAGATGGCGAAGACCTTGCCCTCGTCCAGCACGCGGCGGCCGGTCATCAGGGCCGCGACCCCGCCCCGGCCGCCGTCCCGGTCGACCGGGATCATGCCGACGCCGGTGAAGAACCAGGCCATCAGCCGGCCCTTGAGGCCCTTGCCGGTGACGTACTCGTCCTTGCCGATGAAGAAGACCTGCCGGTCGCACTTCAGGGGCATGATCACCGAGTCGATGAAGGTGAGGTGGTTGCCGGCCAGGATCACCGGACCGTCGCCCGGGATGTTCTCCACGCCCTCCACCCGTGGGCGGAACATCAGGCGCATGATCGGGCCGAGCACTGCCTTGATGAGCGCGAAGCGGGACAACGGGTCCTCCGGTGTCGGGGATGCGGTATGAGTCTGTGCAGGTGAGGACATTACTCGCGGCCGAGGGGGTCACGCACGTCGGGTCATCCGGGTCTTACACGGTGTTGACGTGTGCTCACCTGCGGTGCAGGCTGTCGCGGGGCCGTGAGGCCCTCAGGAGGATGTGAGGCAGGTCGCGTCCGCAGGGGAGGGAACCGCGTGCCGATCCTCGCCGCACTCGCCGTGCTCCGTGTCGTCATGGCCGCCGCCGTCACCGTCCTGGTCCGCAGGGACCGGCGTCGCTGGTCCGGGGGACCGGACACCGCACGGATCGAAGCACGGGCGACGAGCGGACTGCGCGAGGCGCGCCGCTGGAGCCGTGCCGCCGACCCCTTCTCCGTGGCCACGGGGCTCGTCCGGCACCGCCACGACGAACGCGGCCACTGACCGCGTACCCCGCCCGGCCGCCGCGAAGCCGACGACGCGTCAGACGTCCTCTCCCACCCCCCTCACCGGCCCCTCCACTCCCACACGACATCCCCGGGCACCCGCGTGTTCCGGTCGCGGTCTCCCGCTCGTCATGTACGCGCCCCTACGATCGGCCCGCACTGACGGTCAACGGCAGGAGGGCCCTGATGGGAACGCAGGAGTCGGACGAGCAGCTGGGCGGCACCGGACGGCGGGCGCTCCTCGGAGCGGCGGTGCTCGGCGCGGGCGGAGCCGTACTCGGCCTGTCCGGCACGGCGAGAGCCGCCGACACCCGGCACGGCGGCGGACACGGCGGTCACGGCGGCGGGGTGAAGAGCCTGTCCGTGCCGACGGTCATCGGGCACCGCGGCGCCAGCGGCCACCGCCCCGAGCACACCTTCGGCGCCTACGAGCTGGCCCTCGACATGGGCGCCGACATCGTCGAGGCGGGTGACCTGGTCCCCACCAAGGACGGTCACCTCGTCTGCCGGCACGAGCCGGAGATCGGCGGCACCACGGACGTCGCAGACCACCCCGAGTTCGCCGGCCGCAAGCGCACCAAGCAGCTCGACGGCGCCTCGGTCACCGGCTGGTTCACCGAGGACTTCACGCTCGCCGAGCTCAAGACGCTCCGCGCCACCGAGCGCATCCCGGCCAACCGCCCGCACAACACCCTCTACGACGGCCGCTGGGAGATCCCCACCTTCGAGGAGGTGCTGCGCTGGCAGGACGAGCAGACGCGCAGGCGCGGCAAGCAGGTCTGGATCTACCCCGAGCTCAAGCACCCCACCTACTTCCGCAAGCTGGGCCTCGGTACGGAGGAGCGCCTCGCGCGGCTGCTGCGCAAGTACGGCAAGGACCGGAAGAACTCGCCCGTCATCATCCAGTCCTTCGAACCCACCAGCATCCAGCGGATGAACCGGCTCGTCGGCAACCCCCTCGCCGTCCTGCTGTCCGGCGCGAAGAGCCGTCCCTGGGACTTCGTCGAGACCGGCGACCCGCGCACCACGGCCGACCTCGTCACGCCGAAGGGCCTCAGGGAGATCGCCTCCTACGCCCAGGGCATCGGCCCGACCCTGGACCTGATCATCCCGAAGGACTCCGCCGGCCGGCTCACCGAGCCGACCACGCTGGTGCGTGACGCGCACCGCGCGGGCCTGATCCTGCACCCCTACACCATGCGCAACGAGAACCCCTTCCTCCCCGCCGACTTCCGCAAGGGCAGCGACCCGGACGCCTACGGCGACGCCTTCGGCGCCTTCCGGGCGTACTTCGCCACCGGCATCGACGGGATCTTCACCGACCACCCGGACACGGGCGTGCTGGCCCGCGAGGACTTCGTCAACAAGTGAGCCACCGCCCCCGGTTGGGGTGAATTCGCGGCCGCCCGGGCAACCGTGGCCCGGGCGGCCGCGTCGACCTGCATATGACGCACGACCTGGTCACCTCCCTGCGCCCCCTGCTCACCGCCGAGGTCTCCGCCGAGGCATATGCGTCCGGAGCCGAACCCGGCGACCTCGAACAGGCGGTCTGGCTGCGCCTTCTGGAACGACTGGAGACCGAGGGTCCGCCCCGCGACCCCCGCCGCTGGCTGCGCAGCGCCGTCCGCATCGAGGCCCGCCGCACCCGCCGTACGACCCGCGACGAGCGGCCGTACGAGATCGAACCCGCCGGCGCCGCCGAGCACGAGCCCGAGCAGCTCGCGATCACCGCGGCCCGGCACCGCGCCCTGCGCGACGCCGCGCGCCGGCTGCCCGGCCGCTGCCCCCGGCTGATCGAGGCCCTGCTGTCGCCGAAGGACCTCACATACCGGGAGATCGCGGGGGAGTTGGGTATCTCACAAGGCAGTCTTGGACCGGAACGTTCCCGATGTCTGGGATGTCTGCGCCGATTGCTGACGCCGGAGGTTGCGGCCCGCTGAGGACGGGGATAGGAGTGGGGGACCACAGGTGATCAGGTGAGCGGGAGGCATGCGCACATGGGCATGAGCGTGACCATCTCGGCGGCGTCCGAGCAGGACGCCGAGCAGATCTTCCGGCTGCAGTACCTCTGTTTCCAGAGCGAGGCGGCGCTGTACGGCAACTACCGCATCGACCCGCTCGTCCAGACCCTCGACTCCGTGCGCGAGGAGGTCGCCGACGACTGCGTCTTCGTGGCACGGCTCGGTGACGAGGTCGTCGGCTCGGTACGCGGCCGGGCGGGCGAGGACGGGGCCGCGTCCATCGGCAAACTGTGCGTGCACCCCCGGCTCCAGGGACACGGGATCGGCGCCCGACTGCTGCGGGCCGCCGAGTCCGCCCTCGCCGAGGAGCGCGGCGCCAAGCGCTTCCGTCTGCACACCGGGCACCGCAGCGAGAGCAAACTGCGGCTCTACCGGCGGGTCGGCTACGAGAGGGTGGGCACCGCGCGGGGCGCGGACGGCGTGGCCATGATCGTCCTGGAGAAGCCGGCCGGGACGTACGCGACCACGGCCTGAGACGCCCGCGGCATCCGGGCCCTGCCGTCGCTACGCGGCACGGGCCCGGCGCAGCCAGTACAGGGCCGACAGCGGCAGCAGCACGGGAATGAAGAGGTACCCCATCCCGAAGTCCGACCACACGGTCGTGTCGGGGAAGGCGGACGGTTCCAGCAGGGTCCAGGTACCGACCGTCAGGACGCCCACGAGTTCGGCGGCGCAGCACACCAG
Organism: Streptomyces sp. NPDC017225; assembly: GCF_044331465.1. NCBI lineage: Bacteria > Bacillati > Actinomycetota > Actinomycetes > Kitasatosporales > Streptomycetaceae > Streptomyces > Streptomyces sp. NPDC017225. The sequence goes on from NZ_JBIRNE010000011.1 coordinate 221,941, forward strand.
CGCCGCCCTGCGGGCCGTCTCGCCGCCACGCACCAGGGTGTACGTGATGAAGCCGTAGACGACGCCCGCGACGGCCGACAGGGTGTAGGGGAGCGGTGCCCGGTCGAACTCGGTCGCGATCTGGTAGGCGGACCGGGACACGGCGCCGACGACCATCACCCCGTACAGCCACACCAGCAGGATGCCCGGCCCGCCGATCAGCCGCTGCCGGGCCGGCTTCTCCTGCGTGGCCACCATCTCAGCCTCCCCAGATGTCGTACAGCCGTACCTCGAGGACGGCGAGGACGACACCGCCGGCGGCGACCGTCACCGAACCCCAGCGGGTGCGCTCGGCCAGCGACATGAACCCCGCCGCCGGGACGCAGGCGAAGGCGCCCAGCAGATACGAAACGAAGATCGTCGTGCCCTGCGCCGGCTCCTCGCCACGCGCCAGCAGCACGACCCCGACCACCAGCTGGATCAGCGCCAGCACCGAGACCACGGCCATGCCGATGAAGTGCCAGTCCTTCGTCGGCTGGTCACGGTAGGCCGCCCAGCCGCACCAGGCGGCGAGCAGCAGCGCGGCGACGCCGGTCACCAGCGTCAGGACGTCAAGCATGGCAGCGACCCTATTACGCCCCAAAAGCCCCGCCGCCCCCGGCCCCGCTTCCGGCCCCGCCCCTGGCCCCGTCCGCCGCTCGGTACCGACCTGATCCGCCGGACAGGCCCTCGTGCCCGCGCGCCCGCGCCCGCGCCCGCGCCCTCGGCGTCGACCCGGCCGCCCGCGTCGTCTTCGAGGACGCCCCCGCGGGTCTCCGGGCCGCCCGCGCCGCCGGCATGACCACCGTGGCGTTGGCCACAGCCCACCGGGCCGACGGACTCGACGCCGACCCGGTGGTCGCCGGCCTGTCGGCCCTGTCGGTACTGGTCACCGATACCGGAGTCGAGATCTCCGCCCGGGGCTGATCCGCGCCCCCGCGAGCGTCCACCGTCCGGCCAACCGTCCATGGCTGTCCACCATCCGGACGGCGGTGTCCGATCAGGAGTACACGTCTGCTTTACTGATCGCATGAGCACGACGAGCGACCGCACCCCTGCGACCGAGGCGACGATGACGCCCGGTGCTCGTTGTATGTGTCGAATGTGCGCCTTCTAGAGGGCCCCCGCACCACCTGAGCCTCGCGCCCCGAAGCGAGCGCCCGCTCATGTCCGCCACCGCGCCCCGCGCACGCGGCTGAGTCATGCCCCGCGCACACGTTCTCCCAGGTCCCACCGCCACCGCGCATCGCCACCGCGAGACCGTGCCGCGTTCCGAAGGACCCCAAGCCCCAGAAGAACAACGCCCCGTGCCCGGCGCACAGCACCGCGCCGCGCACTCGACAGTGACGGAAACCCACGTGATCACCACATCGGGCCTTACCAAGGTCTACCGCTCACGCGGCCGCGAGGTCACCGCCCTGGACGGCGTCGACCTGCACGTCCGCGAGGGCGAGGTGTACGGCGTCATCGGCCAGTCCGGCGCCGGCAAGTCCTCGCTCATCCGCTGCGTCAACCTCCTGGAGCGCCCCACCGCCGGCACGGTCACCGTCGCCGGCCAGGACCTCACCGCGCTCGCCGGCCGGGGCCCCCGGGCCGGCAAGGAGCTGCGGCAGGCGCGCAGCCGTATCGGCATGGTCTTCCAGCACTTCAACCTGCTCTCCACCCGGACCGTGCGGGACAACGTCGAACTGCCGCTGGAGATCCTCGGCAAGTCCGGGAAGGAACGTTCCCGCAAGGCGTTGGAACTGCTCGACCTCGTCGGTCTCGCCGACAAGGCGGGGGCCTACCCGGCTCAGCTCTCCGGCGGCCAGAAGCAGCGCGTCGGCATCGCCCGCGCCCTGGCCGGCGACCCCAAGGTCCTGCTCTCCGACGAGGCCACCAGCGCCCTCGACCCGGAGACCACCCGCTCCATCCTCCAGCTGCTGCGCGACCTGAACCGGCAGCTCGGGCTGACCGTCCTGCTCATCACCCACGAGATGGACGTCGTCAAGAACGTCTGCGACTCGGCCGCCCTCATGGACCGGGGCCGCATCGTCGAGTCGGGCACGGTCGGCGAGCTGCTCCGCACGCCGGGCTCCGAGCTGGCCGCCACCCTCTTCCCGGTCGGCGGCGAGGCGTCCGGGGACGACCGCACCGTCCTCGACGTCACCTTCCACGGCGACGCCGCCACCCAGCCCGTCATCTCCCAGCTGTCCCGCACCTACAACATCGACATATCGATCCTCGGTGCCGCCATCGACACCGTCGGCGGCCACCAGGTCGGCCGGATGCGCATCGAACTGCCCGGCCGCTACGAGGACAACGTCGTGCCCGTCGGCTTCCTGCGCGAGCAGGGCCTCCAGATCGACGTGATCAGCGGTGAGCCGTCGCTGCTGGTGAAGGAAGGTGCCAAGTGACCTGGTCCGAGATGCAGCCACTGTTGGAGCAGGCGTCCTGGGAGACCCTGATCATGGTCGGCTGGTCCACCCTGATCGCGGTGGTGGCCGGGCTCCCGCTCGGTGTACTCCTCGTCCTGACGGACCGTGGCGGCCTGCTGCAGAACGTCGTGGTGAACAAGGTCATCGGGCAGGTCGTGAACATCGGCCGGTCGATGCCGTTCATCATCCTCATGGTCGCGCTGATGAGCTTCACCCGCTGGGTCACCGGGACGACCATCGGCAGCGAGGCCGCCATCGTCCCGCTCGCCATCGGCGGCATCCCCTTCTTCGCGCGGCTCGTCGAGACCGCCGTCCGCGAGGTCGACGGAGGGCTCGTCGAGGCAGTCCAGTCCATGGGCGGCAACACCTGGACCATCGTCCGCAAGGTCCTGGTCCCCGAGGCGCTCCCGTCGCTGATCGCCAGCACCACGACCACGATCATCGCCCTCATCGGCTACTCCGCCATGGCCGGCACCGTCGGTGGCGGCGGACTCGGCGACCTCGCCGTCCGCGTCGGTTACCAGCGCTTCGAGACCGGAATGATGTGGATCACCGTCGCGATCCTCGCCGTCGTCATCTCCCTCATCCAGTTCGCCGGCGACTACGCGGCCCGTACCCTGCACCGCCGCGGCGGGCGCGGGGGCGCGGCCCCCAGGCTCCGGCTGCTCAAGGCCAAGGAGCCCGCGGCCGCCGACGTGAGCAAGGCCGCGTAACCCACCCCCCCCAGACTCCCCGTACCTACCCAAGACGGGGTCGCACCACCTCAGGAAAGGCACTTTTCGTGCGTAACACCGCCAAGACAGCCACCGCCGTCCTCGCCGCCGGAGCCCTCACCCTCGGTCTCTCCGCCTGCGGCTCGGACCAGGACTCCGCCTCCGACACCTCCGGCCCGCTGGTCGTCGCCGCGACGCCCGTCCCGCACGCCGAGATACTCACCTACGTCAAGGACAACCTGGCGCAGAAGGAGGGCCTCGACCTCGAGGTCAAGGAGTTCACCGACTACGTCACGCCGAACACGGCGACGGAGGACGGCTCGGTGGGCGCGAACTACTTCCAGACCGAGCCCTACCTCGCGGACTTCAACAAGAAGAACGGCACCCACCTGAAGTCCGTCGTCTCGGTGCACCTGGAGCCCCTCGGCCTCTACTCGAAGAAGGCCGAGAACGCCGGCGACCTGAAGAACGGCGCGACCGTCGCCCTCCCCAACGACACCGTCACCGAGGCCCGCGCCCTGCAGCTGCTCGCCTCGGAGGGGCTGATCACCCTCAAGGACGGCGCCGGCAACTCGGCCACCCCCGCCGACATCACCAAGAACCCGAAGGACCTCGAGTTCAAGGAACTGGAGGCGGCCCAGACCGCGCGTTCCCTGGGCGACGTCGACGCGGCGGTCATCAACGGCAACTACGCCCTGGAGGCCGACCTCAAGCCGGCCGAGGACGCCCTCGTCCTGGAGTCCGCCGAGGACAACCCGAACGTCAACCTCCTCGTCGTCAAGGAGGGCCAGGAGGACGACCCGCGTGTGAAGAAGCTCGCCAAGCTCCTCACCTCGCCCGAGGTCGAGAAGTTCATCGAGGACAACTACGCCGGGTCCGTGCTCCCGACCTTCTGATCCGGGCCCCGAGTCCCCACCGGGTCCGCTCCGAACCGGGGCGGACCCAGTGGTGTGGTTGAGTGCTTGCATGCTGCATGCTGGGCAGTTCGAGCAGGCCCTGACGGTCACACAGGTTACGGAGCGGCGCATGACGAGCACCTTCCCCAACATCTCCATCAGCACGGAGCGGTTGGTGCTGCGCCCCCTCGACGAGGACGACGTCCCCGCCCTCACCGCCATGATGAACGACGAGCAGGTCGCCGCCTGGACGCACGTCCCGCAGCCCTTCGACGAACAGGGCGCACACACCTGGATCGGCGAGTACGCCCCCGCCCGGCGCACGGCCGGCCGCGGACTCGACCTCGCGGTCACCGAGTTCCTCACCCAGCGACTGGTCGGCATCATCCGGCTGACCGGCACCGACTGGCACGTACGGGCCACCGAGCTGTCGTACATCGTCGCCCCCTGGGCCCGGGGCGAGGGATACGCCTCCGAGGCGGCGCTGGCCACCGCGCAATGGCTCTTCGCCGACCAGAAGTTCGAACGTATCGAGCTGCGCACCGCCGCCGGCAACACCGCCTCCCAGCAGGTCGCCCAGCGCATCGGCTGCATCAGCGAGGGCGTGCTGCGCAACGCCTGCATAGCCCGCGTCCGTACCGACGACGGTGTCTGGACGGACGTACGCACCGACTTCATCGTGTGGAGCCTGCTGCCGGAGGACCTCGAGGGCGCGGCCGGGCCACTGACCGACCACAACGGTTTCACCACCTTCACCGACTGGAACTGATCCAGCGGGGCCCGACCGCGCCACCACCCCGCCCCCGGACCGCACCAGGTACCCTCACGGGGCGCGCCCGCGAACGGTCCCGCACCACGACCCGCGAACACCCTGGAGACTGACGACGATGGCCGACCGGGTCACGGTGATCGGCTGGGACGGTTCGCCACTGACCGCCGCGGCACGCTCCGCACTGGGCGCCGCCACGCTGGTGGCCGGCGCCGCCCACCACCTGGCACTTCCCGAGGTGCCCCCCGCGGCCGAGCGCATCCGTCTCGGCAGCGTCGCCCTCGCCGCCCGCCGCGTCGCCGCCCACCGGGGCACGGCGGTCGTGCTCGCCGACGGCGACCCCGGCTTCTTCGGCGTCGTCCGCACCCTGCGCGACCCCGAGTTCGGCCTGGAGGTCGAAGTCGTCCCGGCGGTCTCCTCCGTGGCCACCGCCTTCGCGCGCGCCGGTATGCCCTGGGACGACGCCCATGTGGTCGTAGCCCACCCCCGCACCCTGCGACGCGCGGTGAACGTATGCCGGGCCCACACCAAGGTCGCGGTCCTCACCTCCCCTGGCGCCGGACCCGCCGAACTCGGCCTGTTGATGGAGGGCGTCCACCGCACCTTCGTCATCTGCGAAGAGCTCGGCACCACCCGAGAACGGGTCACCGTCGTCACCTCCGACAAGGCCGCCGACCACACCTGGCGCGACCCGAACGTCGTCATCGTCGTCGGCGGGAGCGTCGGCCCCGGCACCGCGACCGACGGCACCGGCTGGATCGCCGGCCGCGACCCCGCCGCCGGGCCGCGCGGCTGGGCCCTGCCCGCCGAGGCGTACGGCGCCGGACTGGGCGAGGGCGAGACCGACCTGCTGCGCACGGCCCAACTGGCCCGGCTCGGACCGCGCCTCGGCGACCTGGTGTGGGACATCGGCTGCGGCAGCGGTGCCTTCGCCACCGAGGCCGCCCGCGCGGGCGCCGCCGTCATCGCGGTCGACCGCGCCCCGGACGCCTGCGCCCGCACCGAGGCCACCGCCCGCCACTTCGGCGCTCAGCTCCAGATCGTGCACGGCACCGCCCCGCACGTCCTGGAGGACCTCCCCGAACCCGATGTCGTCCGGGTCGGCGGCGGGGGAGCGGCCGTGGTCTCCGCGGTCGCCGACCGGCGGCCGCAGCGCATCGTCGCGCACGCCGCCACCCGTGACGCGGCCGAACTGGTCGGCAGGGACCTGACGGAGCACGGCTACCGGGTGGAGTGCGCTCTGCTGCAGTCCGTCGGACTCGACACCCGGGCCTGGACGGAGACGGAGCGGAGCGTCGCGTTCCTGCTCACCGGAGAAATTGTGCGGCGCGAAGCGTCTCGTTGAGGGGCGGCGGTCGGGTGACGGGTGGGACTTCGCGACCGCGCCCCGTGATCGGGTTGTCATACAGCGCGGGGTAGGCTGGCGGATTGTTGTACCGCGTTCGGACACCCGGCACTTCGTCGGTCAATGTCCGTAAAAACCGGCCCGTTCCGGGCCGGACGTGGTAGGGCAGAACCGGAGGACGCGCAACGTGGCGCAGTCCACAGCGGGCCGTCGCGGATCAGGCTGTCGTGACGGGGGAACGACCGCGACAATGCCACTCAATGGCTTTGTCGTCTTTTCCGGCGGGTCGTTCGTGCCGCTGGGCACGCACGCTCGTTCTTCACTACGGGGCGGTCGGTGCGCCGTCCCGGGTGTAGCTGGTCGTAGAAGCACTAACCGATGGGCGAGGGGTTACGCATGACCGACACCGGCCAGATCCCGGGCGAGGGGCTGCCGGAGAACGCAGGCATGGTGGAGCAGCCGGGCGTCCCCGCACCCGGCGCGTACACCTACCTCTCCGAGACCACCGCCGAGGACGAGGACCTGTTGTTGCTGCCGGGAGCCCAGAGCGCCTGGGGCAACGAGGTCGCGCCGCCCGCGCCGGAGCCGGTCGTCGAGACCGTGCACCAGCCGGGCGCGCACGAGCTGTCGGGCCGCGACAGCGGCTCGGTCGACCTTCGTGGCGTCCGCCTGCCCGAGCCGGCGCCGGAGCCCGCGTCCGCCCCGGTGCCGCCGCGCAGACCGCTGCACCTGGGTCCGCCGATCCCCGACACCTCCGCGAGCCCGGTCCGCTCCCTCGCCGACCGCGGCCCGGCCGACGTGCCCGTCCGGCACGCCGGTCCGCCGAGCGCCGGTCCCGAGTACCTCGACGTCCCGCAGGCCGCCGCGATGCCGCCGCAGGGGGCGGCGCCCTGGGGAGCGCAGGCCGCTCCGCAGGCGCCGGAGGCTCCGGTGAACTCCGGGGCCGCGTATGCGGAAACGGTTGCTCCGGTACCGGAGCAGACGCCGGTTCCGGTGCCGGAACCCGTACAGGTGCCCGAGCCGGTGGGCGCGGCCCAGGCGCTCGTGACCCGCGTGGCGACGGAGGCCGTGGCGGCGACGGGCGGGACGACCGGGGAGGCCGAGGCCGAGGCTCAGGCCGGGGACGCCCCTGCCGTTGCCCTTGCCGAGGTTCGGACAACCGAGACCGTGTCCGGCGACGCCGACGGGTCTGACACCGTGCCGGGCGACGAGGTGACGTACGGCCCGCAGACGCCGGTCGTCGGTGACCATGGGCAGGAGCCCGTGGACGTGGACGTGAGCGTGGCCGAGACCGGCGCGGGCGAGGTGACCGCACCGGAGGCGGTGCGGGTACCGGAGGCCGAGCAGGCCGCCGCCCCGCCCGCTCCCGAGGCCGAGGCCGAGCAGGCGGCCGATCCGGGCTCTGCTCCCGCCCCCGCCCCCGTCGAGGAAGCCGTACCGGCTCCCGAGGCGGTCGCCCCGGAGCCCGCGCCCGAGCCCGTGCAGCCGCTCCAGCAGCCCCTCGAGGTCGCCGAAGAGCCCGTGTCGGAGAAGCCGCAGGTCGCGGAGGCGCCCGAGGCACCCGCGCCCGAGCCCGTCCGGGCGGCCGAGCCGGCCGAGGCCCCCGAGCCGCAGGAAGCCACGCCCGCCGAGGCCCCCGTGGCCCTGGATGTCCAGGAACCCGACGTGCCCACGGTGGTCCAGGCCTCCGATGCGGTCCAGGCCCCCGATGTGGTCGTCCCAGAGCCCGCTGCGTCCGAACCGACCCCGGAGGCACCGGCCGCCACGCAGCAGCCCGCACCGGCACAGGAAGCGGCCGTGCAGCCTGAGCCGGCCGTGCAGCCTGAGCCGGCCGTGCAGCCTGAGCCCGCCGTGCAGCCTGAGCCCGCCGTACCGTCAGCGGATACGCACCCGCAGTCGGACGTGCGGCCCGCACCGCAGGGTGTCGCCGCGCCGCGATCGGACGAGCCGTCCGCCGCGCAGGGTGACGCCGCGCCGCAGCCGGACGTCCAGCCTCCGGCCCAGGACCAGCCGCTCTTCCAGCCCGCCGCCGCACACCAGTCGGACGGCCGGACCGCCGCCGCGCACCAGCAGCCCCCCGTCCCGGGCGACCCGCAGCCCGCTCAGGGGCCCCAGTCCCTCATGGACGCCGGTGTACCGCACGTAGCGGACATGGCCCACAGCGCGCCCGAGCCCTCGGAAGCCGACGTGGCCCCCGCGAGCACCAGCGACCCGGAGGCGGCTCACCCCGACCAGTCCGTGGGCCAAAGCCCCGACCAGGCCGCAGGGCAGCGCCCGGACCCGGCGGTAGCGACGCACCCCGACGAGTCCGCAGGCCAGTTCGTGCCGGTCGACGGCGGTCAGGTGCCCACCGCTCCGCATCTCGCGCCGGCGCCGCCCGAGGCTCTCGTCCTCCCCCTGGAGCCCCAGGTACCCCAGATGCCCCAGATGCCCCAAGCGGCAGCGCAGGTGCCGGACCCCGTCGCCCCGGTCCCCGCCCCGCGCGAGGCCGACCCCGAACGCGTCCAGAACGCCGACGACCTCGACACCCACGCCGCCGACCAGGAAGACCCCGCGGCGCGGGTGGCCGAGGCGGAGAAGGCCGGCCGCGCGCACCAGGAAGCCGGCGCGGAGCGGGAAGCCGGCGAAGTCCGGGCCGACCCGCACGACGTGAGCACGGGCGAGGTGACGGAAGTACGGCAGTCCACCGGCCCGGCGGCACCCGCCTACGCCGACGCCGAACGCGAGGCCGTCCTGAAGGTCATGCGGGAACGCCGTGACATCCGCAACGGCTTCCGCGGCGACCCCATTCCGCACGAGGTGCTGCTCCGTGTCCTGGAGGCCGCCCACACAGCGCCCTCCGTCGGCCACTCGCAGCCCTGGGACTTCGTCGTCATCCGCTCCGCCGACACCCGCCGCGCGATGCACGAACTGGCGACGCGTCAGCGAGACGCGTACGCGAAGTCCCTCCCCAAGGGCCGGGCCAAGCAGTTCAAGGAACTGAAGATCGAGGCCATCCTCGACACCCCGGTCAACATCGTCGTCACCGCAGACCAGACCCGCGGCGGCCGGCACACGCTGGGCCGGCACACCCAGCCCCAGATGGCGCCGTACTCCTCCGCGCTCGCGGTCGAGAACCTCTGGCTCGCCGCCCGTGCCGAAGGCCTCGGCGTCGGCTGGGTCAGCTTCTTCGACGAGCGCGAGATGGTCCGCGCCCTGGGCCTGCCCGAACACCTGGACGTCGTCGCCTACCTGTGCGTCGGGTACGTCGACGAGTTCCCGGACGAGCCCGAGCTGATGCAGGCCGGCTGGTCCAAGCGCCGCCCGCTGTCTTGGGTCGTGCACGAAGAGACGTACGGCCGCCGCGCCCTGCCCGGAGAGGAACCCCACGACCTGCTTGCCGAGACCGTCGCACAGATCCGCCCGCTCGACGCCAAGGCACTCGGCGAAGCCTGGGAACGGCAGAAGCGCATGACCAAGCCGGCCGGCGCGCTCGGCATGCTGGAGATCATCTCCGCCCAGCTCTCCGGCCTGTCCCGCCAGTGCCCGCCGCCGATCCCGGAGCCCGCGGCCGTCGCGGTCTTCGCCGGCGACCACGGGGTGCACGCCCAGGGCGTCACCCCCTGGCCGCAGGAGGTCACCGCCCAGATGGTGGCCAACTTCCTGGGCGGGGGAGCGGTCTGCAACGCCTTCGCCACGCAGGTCGGCGCCGAGGTGTGCGTCGTGGACGTCGGAGTCGCCGCCGACCTGCCCGCCACGCCCGGCCTGCTGCCCCGCAAGGTCCGCGCGGGTACGTCCGACATGACCGCCGGCCCCGCGATGACCCGCGAGGAGGCCAAGCAGGCCATCGAGGTCGGCATCGAGACCGCCCGCGACCTGGTGGCGGCCGGCAACAAGGCGCTGCTCACCGGAGAGATGGGTATCGCGAACACCACCGCGTCCGCCGCGCTCATCTCCGTCTTCACCGGAGCGGACCCCGCCGAGGTCACCGGCCGGGGCACCGGCATCAACGACGAGACCCTGGTCCGCAAGACCGAGGTCGTGCGCCGGGCGCTCGAGGTCCACCAGCCCGACCCGGCCGATCCGATCGGCGTCCTCGCCGCGGTCGGCGGCTTCGAGCACGCGGCCATGGTCGGCCTGCTGCTCGGCGGTGCCTCCCTGCGCACGCCGGTGATCCTGGACGGCGTCAGCGCCGGCGCCGCCGCCCTGGTGGCCCGGGCCATCGCCCCCGAGGTCCTCGCGGCCTGCATCGCCGGCCACCGCAGCGCCGAGCCCGGCCACGTCGCCGCGCTGGGCAAGCTGGGCCTGCGCCCGCTGGTCGACCTCGACCTCCGCCTCGGCGAGGGCACCGGCGCACTGCTCGCCCTGCCGATGGTGCAGAGCACCGCGCGGGCGATGCACGAGGTCGCGACGTTCGACTCGGCGGGTGTCACCGAGAAGTAGCCCCGCGGCGGGGGAGGGAGGGCACGGCGGAGAACCGTCGCCGCCGCCCCACCCCCGCCGCACTTCACCCCCCCGCCCCACCCCCGCCGCACCCCACCGCACTCCACCCCCGCTGTACGCCGCACCCACCTCACCGGGGACCCGCGGACCACCACGCACCGGTTGGTCCCACGGATACCCGCGCATCCGCACGTCTCATAGAATCCGCACGTCAGGGCCGCTCCAGAGTCGCAGCGCCCACCGCACCGCCAGGACGAGGAGCCCTCCCTCATGGCCGAACACCCCGCCTACCCCGTAGGTCTCCGCCTCACCGGCCGTCGCGTGGTCGTCCTCGGCGGCGGCCAGGTCGCCCAGCGCCGCCTGCCCGCCCTCATCGCGGCGGGCGCGGACATCCGCCTCGTCTCTCCGGAGGCGACCCCGTCGGTGGAGGCCATGGCGGACGCGGGCGAGATCGCCTGGGAGCGGCGCGCCTACGCGGACGGCGACCTCGCGGACGCCTGGTACGCCCTGATCGCCACCAGCGACACCGGCGCCAACGCCGCCGCCTCCGCCGAGGCCGAGCGCCACCGCGTCTGGTGCGTCCGGTCCGACGACGCCGACCAGGCCACTGCCTGGACCCCGGCGACCGGCCACAGCGAGGGCGTCACCGTCGCCGTACTCACCACGAGCGCGCGCGACCGCGATCCCCGTCACACCGCCGCCATCCGCGACGCGGTCGTGGAGGGCCTGCGCGACGGCACCCTCGTCGCCCCGCACCAACGCACCCGCACCGCCGGCGTCGCCCTCGTCGGCGGCGGCCCCGGCGACCCCGACCTGATCACCGTCCGCGGCCGCCGCCTGCTCGCCGAGGCCGACGTCGTCATCGCCGACCGGCTCGGCCCGCGCGACCTGCTCGCCGAGCTGCCGTCGCACGTCGAGGTCATCGACGCGGCGAAGATCCCGTACGGCCGTTTCATGGCCCAGGAGGCCATCAACAACGCGCTGATCGAGCACGCCAGGCAGGGCAAGGCGGTCGTGCGACTCAAGGGCGGTGACCCGTTCGTCTTCGGCCGCGGCATGGAGGAGGCGCAGGCGCTGGCCGAGGCCGGCATCCCGTGCACCGTCGTCCCCGGCATCTCCAGTTCGATCTCGGTCCCCGGCGCGGCCGGTATCCCGGTCACCCACCGGGGTGTCGCCCACGAGTTCACCGTGGTCAGCGGGCATGTCGCCCCCGACGACGAGCGGTCCCTCGTCGACTGGCCGTCCCTCGCCAAGCTCACCGGCACGCTCGTCATCCTGATGGGCGTCGACAAGATCGGCCGGATCGCCGAGACCCTCGTCGCGCACGGCAAGTCCCCGAAGACCCCGGTCGCCCTGGTCCAGGAGGGCACGACGGCGGCCCAGCGCCGGGTCGACGCGACCCTCGCCACGGTCGCCGAGACCGTCGTCGCGCGGGACGTCAGGCCGCCCGCCGTCATCGTCGTCGGCGAGGTCGTCGGCGTCGGCCCGCACGGGGCGGCCTGACATGGGCGAACTCGTCACGATCGACAACCCCGACGACCCGCGCCTGCACGACTACACCGGCCTGACCGACGTCGAACTGCGCCGCCGCCGCGAACCCGCCGAGGGCCTGTTCATCGCCGAGGGCGAGAAGGTCATCCGGCGGGCCGGCGAGGCCGGCTACGCGATGCGGTCGATGCTGCTCTCGGCCAAGTGGGTCGACACCATGCGCGACATCATCGACGAGGCCCCCGCCCCGGTGTACGTCGTCGACCCGGCGCTCGCCGAACGCGTCACCGGCTACCACGTGCACCGCGGCGCGCTCGCCTCCATGCGGCGCGAGCCACTGCCGACGGCGGCCGATCTGCTGCGCACCGCCCGCCGCGTCGTCGTCATGGAGTCGGTCAACGACCACACCAACATCGGCGCCATCTTCCGCTCAGCCGCCGCTCTCGGCATGGACGCGGTCCTGCTCTCGCCGGACTGTGCGGACCCGCTGTACCGGCGCAGTGTGAAGGTGTCGATGGGCGCGGTCTTCTCCGTGCCCTATGCCCGTCTCGGCCTGTGGCCGGCCGGCCTGGAGACGGTGCGCGGGGCGGGCTTCACGCTCCTCGCCCTCACCCCCGACGAGCGGGCCAGGTCCCTCGACGAGGTCGCCCCGCACCGGATGGACCGGGTGGCCCTCATGCTGGGCGCCGAGGGCGACGGCCTGTCCCGGCGGGCCCTGGCGGCGTCCGACGAGTGGGTCCGCATCCCGATGTCCCACGGCGTCGACTCCCTGAACGTGGGCGCGGCGGCAGCGGTCGCCTTCTACGCGGTGGCAACGGGCCGGCCCTCGGCGTAGTCCCCGCCAAAGGGCCCGGCCGTGGGGTAGTCCCCGCCAAAGGGCCCGGCCGCGGGCGTGCGTTCGCGTCGTTCGCCGGACGGGCGGACCCGTCCGTCTGCCCGCCCCCGGAGGGCTGCGGGCCGGGCGTCCACTTGGCCGGCGGCCGTCTTGGGTCCGGCCGCCCTCAGCTCGGGCGCCCGCACCGGGGCGCCTACAGTCCGGATGCCTGCCGTCCGGGAGCGTCGCTCCGTACGTCCGTCCGTTCCAGCTGCGTCCGGACGCCGGTCCGATCGTCGCCGAGTCCCTGCGACGGCCCCTGGCAGCCCTGCGCCGCGGCGATTCCCAGCGCGACCAGCAGCGTCACGACCACGAACACGAACAGGCGCTGCCGCAGCAGCCGAGGGTTGGCGGGCCGCCGCCATTTGGTCCCCGTGGCCCTCGGCGCCGTACGACCGGCTCCACTGCGCGGGGCGGGCCGGCCGCCGCTGTCGTTGCGGGAGGTGTTCCGGCCGGTGGTCTCGCGGGATGCGGGTGTGGGCCGCGATCCGGACCGTGCTCCCGCTCCACCACCACGCGAGGCGCTCTTGCCCCGGGCGGCGGATCCGTTGCGCGCCGGTGTGCCACCACGTGACGGTGTGCCACCGCGCGATGGTGTCCCACCACGTGACGGCGGGCCACCACGTGAGGGCGTACCGCCGCGCGAGGGGTCGGCACCGCGTGACGGATCGCCGCCGCGCGCGGGTGCGGGGCCCCGGGCCCCCGACGTGCTCCGCGGCGCGGGCGTGCCCTGAGCGCCCGGCCGGCCCTGCGGACGTCGCTGCGTACGCTCCGGGTAGGTGTCGGCGAGCCGCCCCGTGGGCATGTCCGCCTCCCCGCCGCGCGGCGCGGGCGGCCGTACGTCGGCCAGGCCCTGGGCCTCCCGCGTGGCGATCTCCTTCAGCCGCAGCGACAGTTGCAGCGTGCTGGGCCGCTCCTCGGGATCCTTGGCCAGGCACGCCCGCACCAGCGGGGCGACGGCGTCGGGCACACCGTGCAGCTGGGCCTCCTCGTGCACCACGCGGTAGAGCATCACCTCGGAACTTCCGTGGCCGAAGGGTGAGTCGCCCATCGACGCGTACGCCAGTGTGGCGCCGAGCGAGAACACGTCCGTCGCCGGTGTGACCGCCGCCCCGCGCACCTGCTCCGGCGCGAGGAACCCGGGGGAGCCGACCGCGGTGCCGACGTGCGTGAGCGTCGAGGCGCCCGTCGCCCAGGCGATGCCGAAGTCGATGATCCGCGGCCCCTTCGGGGACAGCAGGATGTTGGAAGGCTTCAGGTCCCGGTGCACCACCCCGGCCTCGTGCACCGCGACGAGTCCCTCGGACAGGGCGGCGCCCACTGCGGCGATGTCCGCCGCGCCGAGCGGGCCCCCGTCGGCGACCTTGTCGTGCAAGGAGGGGCCGGGCACGTACTGCGTGGCGAACCAGGGTCGGTCCGCCTCCAGATCCGCGGCGACCAGCCGCGCGGTGCAGCCGCCCCGGATGCGCCGGGCCGCGGAGACCTCGCGTGCGAACCGCGAGCGGAACTCCTGGTCCTCGGCCAGGTCAGGCCGGATGACCTTCAGCGCGACCCGTTGCCCCTTCTTGTCGGAGCCCAGGTAGACCACGCCCATCCCACCCGCGCCGAGCCGCCTGTGAAGCCTGAACGAGCCGACGACGCGCGGGTCCTCGCGCCTCAGGCGCATCATCGCCATGTTCATCCCCGCTGCCCGGTCCCTGTGACGAGCCACAGCTTACGTTTCCACAGCCGCCCGCGCGCAGAGGCCGCGCCCTCTCGGCGCGACGGATTGTCAGTGCGGGAGGGGAGAGTTGAGGGGCGGTCAGGGGGTGCGAGGGCGGGCCGGCCCCGATTCGCCGGTGATCTCAACCAGCCGCCGAAGGGCGGGCATTGGACCGGGGGAGGACGCTCGGGGGGAGAGGGTGGGAGACGCCGCGCGGACGCCCCGCCCGCATGGCGTGGTGGTGGCCGGTGTGCCGCGCCGGGCGGGGACAGGGGGGCGCGGGGACCCGTCGGACGTGAGCGATGTCACCGGACAGCGCGGAGATACCGGGCACGGCGGACGCCCCCTCCGGGAAGACCCCGAGAACCGGGACCCGGTCTCCACCCAGGGGAGTACACCGCAGGTCATGGCTCATCCTCCGGGAGGCCCGGCATTCGGTACGAGGGCATGACGTCGGGCGAACGCCGGACGCATAGATTTGAGGTCAAGCGGCGGGTGCAGCACTCGTCCCCCGAGGTCAGACGCCCGCCGCTGCCAGAGACAACGGAATCGGTCAGGAGAGGGACCATGGCCCAGACGGTACCGCGGACGCTGGTCCGCACACGGGAAAGCCGCCGTCAGGGACGTCGCCACCCCTTGGTGGCGACGCTCATGGCCCTGCCCCTGGCGGCCCTGCTCCTCCTCGTCTTCGACGGGTGGGAGACGGTGGCCACACAAGCGTCGTCCGTGGGTGTGATGCTGGGGCGCTGAGCGGCGACCCCAGGCCCGGAAGAGCGGTCCGGGCGGGGACATCCATCCATGAAACCCCGTGGGGACGGGGGTGCGGCGGACGGCAAAATGCCGGCGCAGCTGGGGAGCTGCGCCGGCATTGCTTTTGCCACCGGGGCCACCGGGACCACCGGGGCCGGGCGGGAAGAACGCTTGCGTACCCTCACTCCGTGACCACGGACGCCCTCCTCCCCGCCCTGACCGCCCGCGTCAGGGCGACGGCCCACACCCGCACCCCGGCCTGCCCCTGCGGCGCGACCACCCCCGCCGAGACCACCGTCTGCGACGTCACCCTCGCCGACCGCGCCGACGCCACCGTAGTCCGGCACGCCGGCACCGTCGCCAAGGCCCACGCGGCGGACGCCGACCCCGCCGAGCTGGCCCTCCGTGTCGCCGTCGCCGCCCGGCTCCCCGGCATCCTCCTGCCCCCGCTCGGCCCGACGCCCGTCACCCTGCACGGGCGGCTGGTCACCTACTGGCCGTACGGCACCCCCGTGGACCCCGAGGACCCGGACGCGGCGCCCTGGGAGGCCGCGGCCACCCTGCTCGCCCGCCTCCACCGGACGCCGGCCCCCGTCGCCTTACCCCCCATGCGCGGCCCCGCGAAGGCGGCCGGGGCCGTCGCCCGCCTCCGGGCCACCGCCCCGCACCACCCCGCCACCGCCCCCGTGCTGGACGCCTGGACGGCCCTCCCCGCGTGGGCCCGCGGCGAGGAGGCCATGCCCGACACGGCCACCCTCTGCCACGGTGACCTCCACCTCGGCCAGCTCATACGCCACCCAGCGCCCGATGGCCCCTGGCTCCTGATAGACGTCGACGACCTCGGCACCGGAGTCCCGGCCTGGGACCTGGCCCGCCCGGCGGCCTGGTACGCCTGCGGACTGATCGCGCCCGACGAGTGGCACCGCTTCCTGACCGCCTACCGCACGGCCGGCGGCCCCGCCGTCCCGTCGCACGACGACCCCTGGCCGGCCCTGGACGTCCCGGCCCGCGCCCTCACCGCGCAGACCGCCGCCCGCGCCGTCACCAAGGCGGTCGCGGAGGACCGGCCCCTGGACGAGGTGGACCGGTCACTGGTCGACGCCTGCACGCGGATGGCCTCCGCCCGCCCCTCCGCCCCACGCGGTTGAGCAGAAGTTTCGCGAAGTAGGGTGCAACCGACCCGCAGCCGGACAGAGTCTGTCCTGGCGATACGCGAAGCAGGACCGACCGGCGAGGAGTTGAGCCGAGCATGCAGTGCCCCAAGTGCCACGCACCGATGCACACCTACAACCGCAACGGCGTTCAGATCGAGCAGTGCGGCGGCTGCCGCGGCATCTTTCTCGACTACGGCGAGCTGGAGTCGCTGACCCGACTGGAGGCCCAGTGGTCCCAGCCCGCTCCGCCGCCCCCGCCCACCGCCCCGCAGGCCTATCCGGCAGCGCCGGCTCCCGCCTGGGGAGCCCCGCACGCCGGCCACGGCCACCACGGCCACCACGGTCACCACCGGCAGAAGGGCTTCGGCCGCATGCTCTTCTCCAGCTGACCAGGGTGCCCTCCGGGGTCCTGGCCGGCTGAGCGCGGACACGACCTGCGCACGGACACGACGAAGCCCCCGGCTGTACGAGACGGCCGGGGGCTTCGGTCAGCGTGGACGATACTGGGATTGAACCAGTGACCTCTTCCGTGTCAGGGAAGCGCTCTCCCGCTGAGCTAATCGTCCTGGGAGTGCTACGAGTACTGCGTGCGCGATACTGGGATTGAACCAGTGACCTCTTCCGTGTCAGGGAAGCGCTCTCCCGCTGAGCTAATCGCGCGGGGATCCTCGCGGATCAGGTCCTTGCGGACCAGTGGACGATACTGGGATTGAACCAGTGACCTCTTCCGTGTCAGGGAAGCGCTCTCCCGCTGAGCTAATCGTCCTTGGAGGTGGAGACGGGATTTGAACCCGTGTAGACGGCTTTGCAGGCCGTTGCCTCGCCTCTCGGCCACTCCACCAGGAGTGCAGAAGACCCGGAGGCCCCCTTCTTCCTGCGAGCGGACGACGAGGTTCGAACTCGCGACCTCAACCTTGGCAAGGTTGCGCTCTACCAACTGAGCTACGTCCGCCTGTCGGTTCGGTCCGCTTCCGCGTCCCGGCGACGTCATGAACTCTAGCGGATTCCGGGGCCAGCACAAAAACGCGTTTGTGCAGCGTGCTGCGGTGCGTCCACGCGCGGTCCTGGCCAGGGCACCCGGAAGGACACGTTCGGGTGTCCTCAGGGGCACCGGCCTAGACTCGACAGCGTGCTCGACCTCCCCCCTCTCGCCCGCTTCGGCGACCGACTCGCCACCGGCCTCCTCGACGTCACGAGCGATCCCGCGGCCCTGGACTCCAGCGGTTTCTGGGCGGTCTGCGCGGACTTCGAAGGCCGTCTGACCTGCGCACGCTTCGCGGAGGTACGGACGGCACAGGTACCGGCGCCGGTGCCCGGCGGCTGGCGGGGGCCGGCCGTCGGCGACTGGACCACCTCCCTCGACCGCGCCGCGTACACGGCGGCCGTACGGCGCATCCGCCGGCACATAGCCGCCGGCGAGGTCTACCAGGCCAACCTCTGCCGGGTGCTCTCCGCGCCCGTCGACCCCGACGCCGACGTGGACGCCCTCACCGCCCTGCTGGCCCGCGGCAACCCGGCGCCGTACGCCGGAACGATCCGGCTGCCCGGGCACGGCGTCGAGATCGCCACCGCGTCGCCCGAGCTGTTCCTGCGCCGGGCCGGCCGGACCGTCGGGTCCGGGCCGATCAAGGGGACCGGGCGGACCGAGGCCGACCTGCTGGAGAAGGACTACGCCGAGAACGTGATGATCGTGGACCTGGTCCGCAACGACATCGGGCGGGTCTGCGCCACGGGCACCGTCACGGTGCCCGACCTCTGCGCGGTCGAGAAGCATCCCGGGCTCGTACACCTGGTGTCGTCGGTACACGGCGAACTGCGCGCGGGCGCCGGCTGGCCGGAGCTGCTCGACGCGGCCTTCCCGCCCGGGTCCGTCACCGGGGCGCCCAAGTCGAGCGCCCTGCGGATCATCGACGCGCTGGAGACCGCGCCCCGGGGCCCGTACTGCGGGGGCATCGGCTGGGTCGACGCCGACCGGGGGACCGGCGAGCTGGCCGTCGGTATCCGCACCTTCTGGATCGACCGTGCCGCGGGCCTGCTGCGCTTCGGCACAGGCGCCGGCATCACCTGGGGCTCCGATCCCGAAGGGGAGTGGCGGGAGACCGAACTCAAGGCGTCCCGGCTGCTCGCGGTAGCGTCGGGTGCGTACGAGGTGAACGGAAGCGGAGAGGCGCTACTGACGTGAAGATCTGGCTCGACGGCGGGTTGCAGGACCTCGAGTCCGCCCGCGTCTCCGTCCTCGACCACGGCCTGACCGTGGGCGACGGCATCTTCGAGACGGTGAAGGCGGTGGACGGCAGGCCGTTCGCGCTGACCCGGCACCTCGACCGGCTGACCCGGTCGGCCCGCGGCCTGGGGCTGCCCGACCCCGACCTCGACGAGGTGCGCCGCGCCTGCGCCGCCGTCCTGGAGGCCAACCCCATGCCGCTGGGCCGGCTGCGCCTCACCTACACCGGCGGCCACGGCCCCCTCGGCTCCGACCGCGGTGAGCACGGACCGACCCTCGTGGTAGCCCTCGGCGAGACCGGCCGCCGCCCCGACTCCACGGCCGTCATCACGGTGCCCTGGACCCGCAACGAGCGGGGCGCGCTCACGGGCCTGAAGACCACCTCCTACGCCGAGAACGTCGTCGCCCTCGCCCGCGCCCGCGAACGGGGCGCCACAGAGGCGCTGTTCGGCAACACGGTGGGGCAGCTGTGCGAGGGAACCGGGTCGAACGTCTTCGTCGTCCTCGACGGCGAGATCCACACCCCGCCGGTCGCCTCCGGCTGTCTCGCCGGCATCACCCGCGCCCTGGCCGTCGAGTGGACCGGCGCCCGCGAGACCGATCTCCCGCTGGACGTCCTGGACCGCGCCGACGAGGTCTTCCTGACCTCGACCCTGCGGGACGTCCAGGCCGTGCACCGCGTCGACGACCGTCAACTGCCGGGCGCGCCGGGACCGGTGACCGCCAAGGCCATGCGGATCTTCGACGAGCGGGCCGGCAACGACCTGGATCCGTGACCTGGACGCACGGCGGCCGGATATTCGGCTGCCCTTCGCCTCCTCGGCGGGTAGAACACCCGTGATGACCACGACCCTGCGGCCGACCGAGCCGCTTCAGCGCGCCGCCGACGGGACGCGTTCACGCCGCTACCAGGTGTGCGTGAACAGCCGTCCCGTCGGCGCGATACACCTCGGCACCTCGCACGCCTTCGGCAGCTCGGTAGCCGTGATCCGCGAGCTGCGCATCGACGAACCGGATCGCCGGCGAGGCCGGGGCACGGTGGCCGCGCTCGCGGCCGAGGAGGTCGCGCGGGGCTGGGGCTGCCGGCAGATCGAGGCGAGCGTCGACCCGGGCACCGGGGCGGGCCTGCGGCTGGCCCAGGCGCTGGGCTACGTCCTGCGCACCCGCGGCATGACC
The DNA here is from genome assembly GCF_044331465.1 of Streptomyces sp. NPDC017225. Taxonomy (NCBI): domain Bacteria; kingdom Bacillati; phylum Actinomycetota; class Actinomycetes; order Kitasatosporales; family Streptomycetaceae; genus Streptomyces; species Streptomyces sp. NPDC017225. Next base: position 241,889 of record NZ_JBIRNE010000011.1, read on the forward strand.
AAGCCGCTCGGCGACACCCCGCCCGCCCTGCCCGCGGACAGCCACGCACGACCCATGAGACCGGACGAGTTCGACGCCTGGCACGCCTATGGGTCGGAGCAGTACGCCCGTACCTGGATCGAGAGCGGCGTGCCGGAGGCCGAGGCGTACGCGAAGGCGCGCAGCGACCACGAGACGCTCCTGCCGCAGGGCCTTCACACCGAGAACATGGTGTTCAGTGTGCTGGAACACGCGGGGACGCGGGTCGGCGTCCTGTGGCTGGCGCTGCGGCAGGAGCGGGCCTACGTCTTCGACGTCGAGGCCGACGCGGCCCACCGGGGCCGGGGGCACGGCCGAACGCTGATGCTGCTGGCCGAGGCTCAGGCGATCGCCGCCGGCCGGCCGCAGATCGGCCTCAACGTCTTCGCGGGGAACACCCCGGCCGAGCGGCTCTACGAGTCGCTCGGCTACGGGACCACGCGGTACAGCTTCTACAAACCCCTGCTGTAGCGGCGGTGGCCGGCCGACCGGGCTCGTGGCCGGCCACCGGCTCAGCCCTGTGCCCGGCCCCGGTCGCGGCCTTCCCGGTCGCGGACTTGTGTTCAGCCCTCCGGCTGGCCGGCCAGCAGCCGGTCCGCGATCTCCTCGACGCGCTCACGCAGCCCTTCCTGGCTCTTGCCGCCGTCGAGGCGCTCGCCGCCGATCACGTACGTGGGGGTGCCGGTCACGCCGATCGCCTTGCCCTCCGCCTGGTCGGCGTCGACGATCAGGATGTGCCGGCCGTCGATCAGCGCCGTGTCGAACTCCTCCGCGTCCAGCCCCAGCTCCCGGGCCACCTCGACCAGCAGGGGCTCTCCCTCACGGTCCAGCTCCGCGACCCGGTCCAGGACGGCCTCGGCGTACGGCCACCCCTTCCCCTGGGCCACGGCCTCCTCGGCGGCCTGGGCCGCGGCGAAGGAGTGCTTGTGCTTCTCCAGGGGAAAATGCCGCAGCCGCAGCTCCAGACGGTCGCCGTAGCGGGCGCGCAGGGCGCGGAGGTCGTCCAGGGCGGTGTGGCAGTCCGGGCACTGGAGCTCGCACCAGATGTCGAGGACGGGCGCGGCGGGACGGGCGGGGGAGGAGTCGCTCATGGGCCCCATTCTCCCAGCCCACGGGAGGCCGCTCCGACCACCGTCGTACGCCCGTCACCGGCACCTGGGGAGGAGCCGACCCCGAGATCTCCCTGATCTCGGGCCGGAGCATGGCCTCACGGCGCTCGGACGGTGCAGGATGGAAGGGACAGAAGTACTCATGCCCGACCGAGCCCAGCCTGGAGGACCGGATGATTGCCGAGACCGTCTGCTCCGCGGTGTCCGCGGCGGGCCTGGGCATCGCGGCGGTCACCGCGTACCGCAGGCGTTTCCTCACCGCGGCCCGCATCGCCGCCTACTCACTCGTTCCGGTCGGCCTCGTGATGACGGGAGTCGTCGAGTGGCTGGCCGACACGGCCTTCAGCCCGGTGGCCTGGGCCGGCTTCGCCGTGCTGGGGGTGTCGTGGCTCCTCTTCATGACCACGCGCACCGTGGAGCGCCGCCGCGGCGGCACCCGTAAGGAACGCAAGGAGGCCCGCGCCGCCGCACAGCGCGACGCGGTGGCCCCGGCTGCCTCGGAGCCCTCTCTCGGCCCCGGTGCCCGCCCGGCCGCCCGGCCCGCCGCCAAGCCGGCGACCGCCTCCCGTGGCGATGACGACTTCAGTGACATCGAGGCCATCCTGAAGAAGCACGGGATATGACCGCCGGCTGACCGTCGATTCCCCCGGACCGGAACGGCCCAGCGGTCCCAGGCCGTCAGCGCCCGCTCCGGAATGATCACGATCCGACCGGACATCGCGACATTGAACGAACTCCCGGTCTTTACGAGCGTGTTGATCGCCCAGGTCCCGCGTACTGCGTCATGATCGCGGCGAGATGCCGGACACCACTCAGCTGGATACCCAGCTGGATACGAGACAGAGCGAAACCGCGCCAACGCAGAGCGAACCGCGCGGCTGCCTCTTCGCCCTTTCCCAGCCACCGCTCATGATCTTCCTTGCGGTGATCGGGTGTCTGCTGCTCATGGCTTCGTTGCACGACCTGCTGTTGCTGTGAGCCGTACCCGCGTTCCCCGGCGCCACCCGCCGGGGACCGCGTCGCCACCGAGGCATCGGTGTCCGTACCGGTCCGAAACGGCGGCCTCAGCCCGCCGCCTCCTTCCGCCGCGCGCGGTACGCGGCCACGTGCAAGCGGTTTCCGCAGGTGCGGCTGTCGCAGTACCGCCGGGAGCGGTTCCGGGAGAGGTCGACGAAGGCGCGGCGGCAGTCGGGAGCCTCGCACCGCCGCAGCCGTTCCTGCTCCCCGGCGACCACGAAGAACGCCAGCGCCATTCCGCAGTCGGCGGCCAGATGGTCTGCGACGGAGGCGCCGGGTGCGAAGTAGTGGATGTGCCAGTCGTAGCCGTCGTGGTCGGTGAGCCGGGGTGTGGTTCCGGCAGCGGCGACCAGGTCGTTGATCAGCCCCGCCGCGATCCGCGCCTCGGGGGCCGCGAAGACAGCCGCGAACCGGCCGCGGATCTTGCGTACCGCCGAGAGGTCCAGCTCCGAGAGCACGCCGACGTCGCTGATTTCGTGCGTTCCCACGAATTCCAGGAGGGCCGAGAGGTCCGGCAGTCCGTCCGGCGCCGATTCGTCCTCCGGCATGGTGTTCACCAGATCCACCACGGTGTCGAGGGCGCACCGGGTGTCGTGGGTGATCAGCACATTTCGCTCCCTGGCCTGGGGTCGGGCGGGCGCCCGCCGATGCTGGCCGATGGTAGTGGCTTCCGCGGCGGGCGAACCGGCCCAGATCCCGGTCCCACCGCCGGTTGCCCGTACAACGGCGGCTGACCGGCCTTCGTTCCCCGCCGGGAGGAGCCGGGGGCCGGCTGTGGCCTGCCGGGCCTGCCGGGCCTGCCGGGCCTGCCGGGCCTGCCGGGCCTGCCGGGCCTGTCGGGGTCTGCCGGGCTCGGCAGGGCGAGGAGGCGTCCCGCCGAGGCGAGTCTGCCGCCGCCGCGCACGCGCCGGCGCCGCCCCCGCGGAGGACCGCGGCGACGACGCCGGTGTGTGCCGTATGCGGTTGTCCGGGCCCGTGCCGTCACCCCGAGTCGACGGCGACGGGCGGCTTCACGGGGCCTCGCCCTAGCTTTCCGCCAGGATGTGCGAGAGCTCCTGATCGAGATCGAAATGCCGGTGTTCCGTGCCGGGCGGCACGGCGGCGTCTGTGCGCTTCAGGAAGGACTCCAGAGCCCTCGCCGGGGCCTCGAGCAGTGCCTCGCCCTCCGGAGAGCTCAGGGCGATGCACACGACGCCCTGGCCATGGCTGCGGGACGGCCAGACGCGGACGTCGCCGGTGCCGGTGGGCCGGTGAAGGCCTTCGGCGAGGAGGTCGCGGGCGAACACCCACTCGACGGTTTCCTCGGCTCCGGTGTGGAAGGTGGCGTGCACGGCGTAGGGGTCGGCCGTGTCGTACCGCAGGCCTGCGGGGACAGGCAGGGAGGACTCGCTCGACACAACGAGGCGCAGGTGCAGCTCGCAGCTGACCGTGGTGTTCATAAGCGCCAGGGCCTTTCGCTCAGTGTGCGCTCGGGGATTCGCACGTCGGCGAAATCGACATGCCACCTACGGTGCCGTTGTAAACCCCTCTGAGTGTTTTGCGTGTGTTTAGGTAACTCTTCCGGCCGAGAGATCGTTCGGGTCGTGCGCCCATTCCGGTGACAGGTTTCGCTCCGGTAGTGTTTGGCTGTATGAACACGGGGAGTAACAAGCCCGGCGAGGCAGCCGTGGCGGAAGACCGTACGGGGACGGACGAGGCCGCGACCGAGCGTGCGCTCGGTTCGAGAGCACCGGATTTCATCAAGGCGCGCCGCGCCCTTCACCTGAGCTGGCAGGTCGGCGTCTTCATCGTCGGCCTCGCGGTCGTGGTGGCAGGCGCCGCCATGCTGGTGCTGCCCGGGCCGGGCTGGGTCGTGATCTTCGGAGGCATGGCGATCTGGGCGACCGAGTTCGTCTGGGCCCAGATCGTCCTGCGCTGGACCAAGCGCAAGGTCACCGAGGCGGCACAGCGCGCCCTCGATCCCAAGGTGCGGCGTCGGAACATCATCCTGACCTCGATCGGTCTGGTGATCGTGACCGCGCTGGCCGGGATCTACCTGTGGAAGTTCGGCCTTCAGATGCCCTGGAAGATCGAGGACCAGTGATCCGTGGCGGGGGTTCGCCGACCAGGCCCCCGCTGATCACAGGCAGCGTCACGGGCACCCCGTGACATGGGGTAATGTTCTTCCTGCGTCCGGGCGATTAGCTCAGTGGGAGAGCGCTTCGTTCACACCGAAGAGGTCACTGGTTCGAACCCAGTATCGCCCACCGGATCATCAGGCGGCCCGGCTCACGATCGTGAGCCGGGCCGCCTTGTCGTGCGGGTGTGCCCACGCGGCGAGGGCACACCCCCGGGCGGCCCCGGGGGATGCCGGAGCGTCCCGTGCGGTACCTCCAGAAAGCCGTACGGCGACTTCGAAGCGCCCACGGACCGACGGCGCCGCCCATGACCGAGCGTGCTGCGCGTCCCTGGCCGACCGGCACCCCGGCCCCGGCCGGCCGCGCTGTGCGTACCAGGCCGAGCGCGCCGACCATCCTGGCCCGACCGACCACGCGCGTGTCCCGGGCGCCGTCCGGCCTCGTCCCGCCCGACTGCGCGGGGTGCCCCGGGCCGGCCGGCAGCCGCCCTGGCCGGCGACGCTGTGCGTCCCCGGCCGACCGCGTCCCGTGTCCCGGGCCGACGGCCCTCTCGCGGCCAGCCACGCGCTGTGCGCGCCGGGCCGACCGTGCCGTGCGGATGCGTGGGTGCGTCCCGGGTCCGGCTGGTCACGCCCCGAGAGGGCCGGCTGACCGGCCGGCCGGTCGTGCGGCGCGTCCCGGCCGGCCGCACGGCCGTTCCCCTTCCGCGCGTCTTCACCCAACCGTGACCTTCCGCGCCGCCCGCCCCCGCGAGCTCTCCGGCGTTCGGTCCGTCGGTCACGCCGCGCCGACCTGGGTATTTTCCCCGGCTGCCAGGGGCAGGGCCGGAGTGGCCGGCTCCGCCCTCCCCGCCCGGCGCCCATCAATTCCTGTCCGAATCATTGACGCGCCCCTGGGCCCTCCGTAACTTGTGCCAGCAAGCGCTTACTTGAAACGATTCATGAGGCGGACGCAACGTCGCGGGGAGGCTCGTATGCAGCAGGGCGGGAAAGTGGAGAGGCGGACGATCCTCAAGGCGGCGGGGGCCTCGCTGGCCGTCGCGGGGCTGGGCGCGACGGCCACCGCGTGCGGTGGCGGCAGCGGCTCGGGGGACGGAACGGTGACGATCCGTTACTCATGGTGGGGCGCCGAGGACCGGGCCGAACGCATCAACAAGACCATCGCGCTCTTCGAGAAGAAGTACCCGAAGATAAAGGTCAAGACCGACTTCCAGCCGTATACCGACTTCTGGAAGAAGTTCAACACGCAGGCCTCCGGAGGGAATCCGCCGGACGTCTTCCAGAATGCCATCGGATTCCTGCGTAAATACGACGCGAAGAACGTCCTGCTGGACCTGAGCCGGCAGGTCGAGGCCGGCAACCTCTCCATGGACGGCTTCCGGGCCGGTCTGGAGAAGTTCGGGGAGATCGACGGCAAACTCCTCGGTGTGCCGGTCGGTTCGAACTCGATGGCACTCGTCATCGACAAGCCCGTCTACACCCGGGCCGGCGCCAAGCCCGAACAGGGCTGGACGTGGGACGACTTCGACGAGGCGATGACGAGGATCCGGGACAGGACCGGTCGTGCCGGGGACAGCGGCATGTACGGCGTGATGTACCTCTACGACCTGTACCTGCGGCAGAACGGCAAGGCCTTCTTCACCGAGGACGGACTCGGTTTCTCCGAGGCGGACCTGACCCGGTGGTGGGACAAGGCGGAGAAGGGCGTGAAGTCCGGCCTGTTCGCCGACCCCAAGAAGGTCGCCCAGATCAAGCCCAAGTCGGCGCTCTCGGCGGAGCTCGCCGGCAGCGAGTTCACCTGGGACAACTTCACCGTCCGCTACACCTCCGAGGGCAAGAGCGAGTACGGACTCGCGCCGATCCCCACCACGGACGGCAAGAGGACCGGCCAGTACCTCGGCTCGCTGATGCTCAGTGGCTACAAGCGCACCGAGCACCCCAAGGAAGTCGCCCAGTTCATCGACTTCATGGTCCACGACCCGGAGGTCGCCAAGATCATGGGCTACGACCGAGGGGTCCCGACGACGCAGGCCCAGTACGACGCGTACCAGCCGACCGACCCGGTCAACAAGGCGATCGCCGCCTACGAGGAGTCCCTCGTCGAGGCGGGCGTCCTGGAGGAGATCACCCCGCACCCGAACGGTGCCGACATCTGCGAGGCCGCCTTCCTGCGCATCGCCGAGGAGATGGCGCTCGGCGAGCGGTCCGTCGACGACGCCGTGAAGCAGTTCTTCTCCGAGTCGAAGACGGCTCTCGCCGGCTGATGGGAAACGCCGTGACACACGCCCCTGCGACGGAGGGCCTGGCCAAGGACTCCGAGCCGCGGCACGGTCCGGTGAAGTCCCCGCGCTCCGCCGAGCTGAAGCGGCGGGGCCGCCGGGAGAACCTGGCCGGCTACCTCTTCATGTCCCCCTGGATCGCCGGATTCCTGCTGCTGACGGCGGGACCGATGGTCGCCTCGCTCTACTTCGCGTTCACCGACTACAACCTGTTCGACGCTCCCCGGTGGATCGGGCTGGACAACTTCTCCGAGATGTTCGGCGACCCGCGCTGGCGCCACTCGGTGCAGATCACCCTGTGGTACGTCGTCGTCGGCACACCGATCAAGCTGATCGCGGCGCTCGGCGTCGCGCTGCTGCTGGCGCAGAAGCGGCGCGGGCAGGCCTTCTACCGGGCCGCCTTCTACGCGCCGTCACTGATCGGCGCGAGCGTGTCCGTCGCCATCGTGTGGAAGGCGATCTTCTCGGACGACGCGGTCGTCGACCGTACGCAGCAGTTCTTCGGGATCGGCGCCGGCGGCTGGACCGGCGACCCGGACCTGATCATCTACAGCCTGGTGGCCCTGACCGTCTGGCAGTTCGGCGCCCCCATGGTCATCTTCCTGGCCGGCCTCAAGCAGGTGCCGCGCGAGCTGTACGAGGCGGCCGACGTCGACGGGGCGAGCAAGCTCCGGCAGTTCTGGAACATCACCCTGCCGATGATTTCCCCCGTCCTCTTCTTCAACGTCCTGCTGGAGACCATCCACTCCTTCCAGATCTTCAGCTCCGCCTACATCGTCGGCGGCGGCGCCGGGGGCAACGCCTGCGGCCCTGCGGACGGCACGATGGTCTACACCTGTTATCTGTACGTCCAGGGCTTCGAGAACAGCAGGATGGGCCTGGCCTCCGCCATGGCCTGGATGCTTCTGGTCGCGGTCGCCCTGGTCACCGCGGTGCTGTTCCGGTCCCAGAAGCGCTGGGTGCACTACGAGGAGGGCGGCCGATGAGCGCGCAGGCCACCGACGTCCCGCCGGCCCCGTCCACGAGGACCCCGGCCCCGTCCACGAGGGCGGCCGCGTTCCGGCGCAGGCTGCCCGGATCGCTCGCCTGGCATCTCGGGTCGCTGGCGATCCTCGCGGTGATCCTCTACCCGGTGCTCTGGGTGATCGGCGGCTCCTTCAAGGAGAGCGGCGACATCGTCGGCAGCCTGGACCTCTTCCCGGCCGACCCGATCATCTCCAACTACACGAGTCTCGCCGACGGCATCGCGGACATCTCGATCTCCACGTTCTTCTTCAACTCGCTCTTCCTCGCCGTCGGCTCGGTGATCGGGATCGTGGTGTCCTGCTCACTGACCGCCTACGCCTTCGCGAAGATCAGGTTCGCCGGCCGCAATCTGCTGTTCACGCTGATGATCGGCACGCTGCTGCTGCCGTACCACGTGCTGCTGATCCCGCAGTACGTCCTGTTCCGCAACATGGACATGATCAACACGTACACCCCGCTGCTGCTGGGGAAGTACCTGGCCACGGAGGCGTTCTTCGTCTTCCTGATGGTGCAGTTCATGCGGAACCTGCCCAGGGAACTCGACGAGGCGGCCCGCCTCGACGGCTGCGGGCACTTCCGCATCTACTGGTCGATCGTGCTGCCGCTGTGCCGGCCGGCGCTGATCACCAGCGCGATCTTCACCTTCATCAACTCCTGGAACGACTTCATGGGCCCGTTGATCTACCTCAACGAGCCCGGCAAGTACACCGTCTCCCTCGGTCTGAAGATGTTCGTGGACCAGGAAGGGCTGGCGAACTACGGTGGCATGATCGCCATGTCGCTCGTCGCGCTGCTGCCCGTCCTCGCCTTCTTCCTGGCCTTCCAGCGTTACCTGATCGACGGCATGGCGACGTCCGGTCTGAAGGGCTGAGGTGAACCGATCATGACCGAGGCACGCGCGAAGGCCCGCACCGAGCGGGGGGAGTCACGGTTCGCCGAAGGGTTCGCCCTGTTCGCCGAGTGCCTGCTCACCGGAGTGTGGATCGCGGTGGCCTCGCTGCCGCTGGTCACCTACCCCGCCGCGTTCGCGGCCGGTGCGCGGCACCTCGGGCGCCGGCTCGCCCATGAGCGCGGCGGCTGGCGGGAGTTCACGGCCGACTTCCGGGCGGCGGTGCGCCGCGGCTGGCTCGTCGGGCTCGCCGGATGGGCCGCCCTGGCCGCGGTCTGGGTGGACGTTCAGGCCGTACGCAGCGGACTGCCGGGCGGCCCGTTCGTGGGTGCCGTCGGGGTGTCCGCCCTGATCGGCGCGGCCGTGGCCGGGCTGCGCGCGGCGGCGTCCTGGCGGCCCGGCGCCTCCTGGCGCTCACTGCTCGCGCAGGCCGGGCGTCGTACGGTGCTCGACCCCGCCGGTTCGTTCCTGATCGTCGGTGGGCTGGCGGTCGTGGTCTGCTCCGCCTGGTTCAGCGCGCCGCTGGCGGTCGCCGTCCTCGGTGCCGTCGCGGCGGCGGCCGTCGCCGTGGAGGAACGCTACCGGCGCCGCTGACGGCGACACCCGAGCACGAGGTCGGCGCCCGGCGCCGCACCTCTCTCTGTCATGCCCTTGACATGACCTGTCACCCATTACCCCTCGCCCCCCTGCCCGTCACCCCTCGCACGCCACCCCGCCGGCTGCGTCAGAGTCACGCCCTTGCCCCCCTGCATCCGCACGGAACGGAAAGGAAAGGCCATGTCCCCCATCCCCCGCAGGTCCCTTCTCAAGGCGGCGGCCGTCGCCGGCGCCGCCGCCCAGTTCAGCTGGGCGCTGGGCGCGAAGAACGCGCAGGCCGCGCCCGCCGCCAAGGACGCCGACGCCGACCCCGTCTCCCTGACCTGGCTGGAGGACGGCGGCCTCGGCGCCGCCCCCGGCTCCACCGTCGGCGTCCCCTGGCCCAAGGGCACCTACCGTCAGGACCAGTCCTTCGCCGTCACGGACGCGGACGGCAAGGCCGTACCCACCCAGTCCTGGCCCCTCGCCTACTGGCCGGACGGCTCCCTCAAGTGGACCGCGCACGCCGTCGGTTCCGGCAACGGCAAGCTCACCCTGACCGCCGGCACCCCCGCCGCACCCCCGAAGAAGGTCACCGTCGACCGGCGCGGCGGCACCATCGACATATCGACCGGCGTCATCACCGCGAGAATCGGCACGTCGGGCTCGACCCTGATCAAGTCGGTCACCCGAGGCTCCACCGAGATCGCGAAGAACGGCCGCCTCGTCCTGCTGCGCCAGCCCGAGATCGAGGACGGCGACCAGGGCGCGGTCAAGTACGAGCGCTTCGACGGCGCCGTCGACGAGGTGAAGGTCGAGCAGGACGGCCCGGTCCGCGCCGTCGTCCGCGTCGACGGCAAGCACCGCAAGGGAGGCCGGAGCTGGCTGCCCTTCTCCATCCGCCTCTACTTCTACGCGGGCGCCGACTCGTTCCGCATGGTGCACACCATCACGTTCGACGGGAAGCAGGAACCCGGCAAGTCGAGCGGCGACTTCATCCGCGGCCTCGGTGTCCGCTTCACCGTCCCGATGCGCGACGAGTCATACGACCGGCACGTCCGCATCGGCGGCGAGGGCATCGGCCTGCTGCGCGAGGCCGTCAAGGGCATCACCGGCCTGCGCCGCGACCCCGGCGCGGCCGTACAGGCCGCGCAGTTCGCGGGGGAGAGGCTGCCCGACCCGGCCACCTGGGACCAGCGGGTCACCACCCGCCTGAAGTACATCCCCGAGTGGGGCGACTACACCCTCTCCCAGCTCTCCGCCGACGGCTTCTCCCTGCGCAAGCGCACCAAGAAGGGCCACGGCTGGATCGGCGCCGGCGGCGGCCGGCGGGCCTCCGGCTTCGGCTACGTCGGCGGAGCGAGCGGCGGACTCTCCTTCGGGCTGCGCGACTTCTGGGAGAAGCACCCCGCCCAGCTCGACATCCGCGACGCCCAGACCGACGAGGCCGAGGTCACCCTCTGGCTCTGGTCGCCCGAGGCCCAGCCCATGGACCTGCGCTTCTACCACGACGGCATGGACCAGGACACCTACGCCGAACAGCTCGAAGGCCTCAACATCACCTACGAGGACTACGAACCCGGCTTCGGCACCCCTTACGGCATCGCCCGCACCTCCGAGCTGCTGTTCTGGGCCAACGCCGCCACCCCGAGCGCGGAGAAGCTGGCCGAACAGGTCGAGGCCGTGCGCGTACTGCCCCAGCTGGCCGCCCCGCCCGCGCAGCTCATCAAGTCCAAGGTCTTCGGCCCCGGCCTCTACTCCGAGCCCGACCGCTCCACGCCCGCCAAGGCGAAGATCGAGGACCACCTCGACTTCCTCTTCACCTACTACAAGGACCAGGTGGAGCAGCGCCGCTGGTACGGCTTCTGGGACTACGGCGACGTCATGCACTCCTACGACACCGCCCGCCACCAGTGGCGCTACGATGTCGGCGGCTACGCCTGGGACAACTCCGAGCTCTCCCCGGACCTCTGGCTCTGGTACGCCTACCTGCGCTCCGGCCGCGCCGACATCTTCCGCTTCGCCGAGTCGATGACCCGGCACACCGGCGAGGTGGACGTCTACCACCTCGGTGAATGGGCCGGCCTCGGCACCCGGCACGGCGTCCAGCACTACGCCGACAGCGCCAAGCAGCAGCGCATCGCCAACACCACCTACCGGCGCTACTACTACTTCCTCACCGCGGACGAACGCGTCGGCGACCTCATGCACGCCAACGTCGACTCCGACGAGACGTTCCTCGTCCTCGACCCGATCCGCAAGATCCGCACCGAGCCCTACACGCCCGACCGCCACGCCCTGTCGGTCGGCTTCGGCACCGACTGGAGCGGCCTGGTCTCGGCGTGGCTGACCGAGTGGGAACGCAAGGGCCCCAAGTGGGAGAAGGCCAGGGCCCGCGTCCTGTCCACCATGGAGACCATCGCCGCCCAGCCCAACGGCTTCGTCCAGGGCAGCGGCCTGTACGACCTGGACACCGGGAAGTTCGCCGTCGCCGACACCCCGAAGGTCGAGGTCTCCCACCTGTCGGCCGTCTTCGGCCTGAACGAACTGTGCGCCGAGCTGATCGACCTGGTCGACATGCCGGAGTTCAACGAGGCGTACTACGACTACTGCCGCTACTTCAACGCCACCAAGTCCGAACAGGCGGCCCGGTACGGCAGCAACTTCGGCAGCCTCATCCTCTTCCAGGGCCACTCGCGCCTCGACGCCTACGCGGCCGTACGGACCGGGGACGAGAAGCTCGCCACGCGCGCGTGGCAGAAGTTCTACGACTCCGACGGCTACAAGGAGTCGGCCCCCTGGAAGACGGAGAAGCTGAGCGGCCCGGTCACGCTGGTGCCGGGCAGCGAGGCGAGCTGGGTCTCCACCAACGACACCGCGCTCTACGGTCTCGCCGCCATCGAGAACCTGGCACTTCTGGGCGACAGGATGCCGTGAACGGCACGTGACGGGCGCGGGCCCGGGCACACTCCACAGGTGGACTGGAACCATTACCGCTTCCGCAGCCTGTGGGTGCTGCCCGAGCCCGTCCCGGCCGTCTACCGCGCGCTGGAACGGATCGAGGACTACCCCCGCTGGTGGCCCCAGGTGCGCCAGGTCACCCGGCTCGACGACACCAGCGGGATCGTCCGGTTCCGCTCACTGCTCCCGTACGACCTGACGACGACCCTGCGCGAGGGACGGCGCGACGCGGACGCGGGGGTGCTGGAGGTCGCGATGAGCGGTGACATGGACGGCTGGGCGCGCTGGACGGTCGCCCCGCGCGGCCCCGGCGTCCTGGTCCGGTACGACCAGGAGGTCGACGTCCGCAAGCCGCTGCTGCGCCGCCTCGCCGTGCCCGGGCGCCCCCTGTTCCGGGCCAACCACCGCCTGATGATGCGGGCGGGGCGGCGCGGACTGGCGGCCCACCTGGAAAGCGGTCGCCAAGCGGTTTGAAGGGAACGCGCCGGGCCCTGTATTGTTCAGTGCGTTCCCGGGCGATTAGCTCAGTGGGAGAGCGCTTCGTTCACACCGAAGAGGTCACTGGTTCGAACCCAGTATCGCCCACCGGGAAAAGCCGGTCCGTCGCACGACGGACCGGCTTCTTCGTGTCCGGCGTGCGCTCACGCCGCGGCCGGCAGGTCCGGCCGCAGCGGCCAGGCCGGGTCCACCGCCTCCTCCGTCCCGTTCAGCGCGAACCACGCCTGCAGCCCCCGGGCCTGCCCCGCGTGCCACACCGCCTGAAGCGTGTGCAGTTCGGCGGCGGACAGCCGCTCCAGCCGCCCCGGGAAGCGGCGCCCCACCGCCCGTACGACCTCCAGCGCCGCCTGCGCGTCGGCCGCCGCGTCGTGTGCGCCCGCCAGCTCGACAGCGTAGTGCGCGCACAGGTCGGTGAGGGTGCGGCGGCCCTTGCGGTAGCGGTCCAGGTGCTTGTCGAGCACGCGCGGGTCGAGGACGTGCAACGACGTCCGCTCCACCCAGCGGCCGAGAGAGGAGGCGCGGTGCCGGCGCAACTCCCGGTCCAGCAGCGTGAGGTCGAACGGCGCGTTCATCACCACCAGCGGACGCCCGGCGCGGGCCTGCTCGGCCAGCGCCTCCGCTATCTCGTACATCACCGGCGCCGGCCAGCGGCCGTGGCGCCGCACATGCTCATCCGTCAGACCGTGCACCGCGGTCGCCGCCTCGGGCACCGGCACGCCCGGGTTCACCAGCCACCGGGTCACGCGCGGCCGAAGCCCCGGCGCGTCCTGAACGACGAGGGCCGCCGACACGATCCGGTCGGTCTCGACGTCCACGCCCGTCGTCTCCGTGTCGAAGGCGGCCAGCGGCCCCTCGAACCAGCTCGTCATAGGGCACTCAACTCCTCGTCGCGGGAAGGCGGCTGACGCGCCGTCTTCTGTCCCGGTTCGGTGATACCCGGGCTGTTTGCGACGTACGCCGGAAGGACACAACAGGAGTACGGGTCATGGCAGTTCAGCGACTCGTAGTGGGGATACACCAGTTCTGGAAGGCTGTTGGCCATGGCCATAGCGCAGCCCGAACGGGGCGGGCTGCTGCCCGAGCGCACAGCGCCCTCCCGCGGCTCCCTCGCCACCACCGCCTGCATGGAGACCCTGCAGGTCGGCTACCTCCACGCGGTCGCCGCGGCGGCGGGCTGCTCGCTCTCCCAGCCCTTCCCGGACAACGGCATCGACTGGCACGTCAGCCACAGCGCCCCCGGGCACACGGTCGACGACGAGGTCACCATCAAGGTGCAGCTCAAGGCGACGTACCAGATCCCGCCGAGCCCGCCCGGCCGCTTCTTCTCCTTCACCCTCGACAACGACCACCTGACGAAACTCGCCCGCACCCCGGTCTCCGTGCACAAGATCCTCGTCGTGATGATCGTCCCCCGGTCCCGGGACCAGTGGCTGCGGGCCGGCCACGACCGGCTCGACCTGAGGCACTGCTGCTACTGGACCAACCTCGCCGGACATCCGGTCACCGGCCGGCGGCGCACCACCGTGCGGATACCGACCGCGCGGGTCTTCGACGACCGGGCGCTGTGCGAGATCATGACGCGGGTCGGGACGGGAGGGAAACCATGACGCACCGCCCGACCGGCGAACCCCCGCGGCCACACCCCGCCGAGACCGCGGCCGGCACCACCTGCGACGACGGCCGCCCGCCCGGCTCGGACACCGTGGACCCGGCCGTGCTGACCGTCCTGCTCCACCGGCACGGCTGGCGGCGGCGCGGCGGCGCCCCGGGCCGCTACGGCCGCTGGACCCCGCCCGGCCCGGGCGCCTCGGCCACCAGTCTGCTGGTGCCCGTCAGCCGCGCCTTCCCCGACAGCGACGACCTGCTCGGCGAGGCGCTGCTCGCCCTCTCCCGCAGCCAGACGCCCTCCGCCCGCGAGATCCTCGTCTCCCTCGCCGTACCCAGCGACGAGATCCGCTGGGGGCGCGACGTGCCGGCCGGGCCCGGCGACGCCGCCTCCTGGACCGCGGAGGAGCGGCTGCGCTCCGCCGCCCGGCGGATGCTGCTCGCCGGAGCGCTCGCCACGCGCGCGCGTGCGGGCTACTACGGCGCCCGGCACCGGCGCGCCGCCACCGCGTCCCTGGAGAGCGTCCTGGTCGGCCCCGCCCCGGGCGGGCGCCGGCTCACCGCGTTCGTGCCCGTCACCACCGGCCGCCCCCTCGCCGTACGCCTCCACCACGCGCTGTACGCCGCCCGCGAGGCCGTCGACTACCGGCGGGCCACCGGCGGCATGGAGGCCTTCGACACGGCGGTCGCGGCGGGCGTCAGCCATGAGCTGACCGAGGCCCTCGTCGCCCTGGTCCGCGGCACGCAGGGCGCCCGGATCGCCGTCGACTGGTCGCCTGCCGCCGGGGTCCCCGAGGGCTGCGCCGCCCTCGCCGAGCCGGTCGAGTTCTCGCCCGGCGATCTGCCCGCCCTGCGTGAGGCCGCCGCCCGCTACCTGCGCGTGGAGCCGTCCGTGCCGGTGCGGATCACCGGCACCGTCGTCCGTATGCGCCGGCCCGGGCCGCGCGGCGTAGGCACCGTACGGCTGCGGGTGCTGGCCGGCGCCGAGGTCCCGCACGTACGGATCACGCTGGACGAGGAGGCCTACCGCATCGCCGGGCACGCGCATCTCGTCGGGCTGCCGGTGCGGGTGCTCGGCCGGCTGGAGAGCCGGGGCGGGTTCCGCCGGCTGACCGGAGCCTGCGAGATCGCCCCCGTGCCGGTCGACGAGGCGGAGCGGGACCGGCTGCTGAAGGCGGTCCAGGAGCACGTGGAGGTGGCGGCCCTCCTCGAGGAGGCCTGCGGAGGGGACTGCGAGGACTGACCGTCCAGGCCGCCGGCGGGAATGATTTCGCGATGCACGGGCCCGGGTCGGTACGATCGCCCTCATGCGTGCGCTTTGGTATGGCGCCGCGGCCCCACTTCAGTCAGGAGAGACCGGTGTCAGACGTCCGTGTGATCATCCAACGCGATTCCGAGCGGGAAGAACGCGTGGTGACGACGGGCACTACGGCCGCCGAGCTCTTCCCCGGTGAGCGCTCGATCGTCGCCGCCCGCGTGTCCGGTGAGCTCAGGGACCTCGCCTACGAGCTCAAGGACGGCGAGACCGTCGAGGGCGTCGAGATCTCCTCCAAGGACGGTCTGGACATCCTGCGCCACTCCACCGCGCACGTCATGGCGCAGGCCGTGCAGGAGCTGTTCCCCGAGGCCAAGCTGGGTATCGGCCCGCCCGTCAAGGACGGCTTCTACTACGACTTCGACGTGGAGAAGCCCTTCCACCCCGATGACCTCAAGGCCATCGAGAAGAAGATGCAGGAGATCCAGAAGCGCGGCCAGCGCTTCTCGCGCCGTGTCGTCACCGACGACGCCGCCCGCGAGGAGCTCGCCGACGAGCCGTACAAGCTGGAGCTGATCGGCCTCAAGGGCTCCGCGTCCCACGACGACGGCGCGGACGTCGAGGTCGGCGCCGGCGAGCTGACGATCTACGACAACCTGGACGCCAAGACCGGCGAGCTGTGCTGGAAGGACCTCTGCCGCGGTCCCCACCTGCCCACGACCCGGAACATCCCCGCGTTCAAGCTGATGCGCAACGCCGCCGCCTACTGGCGCGGCAGCGAGAAGAACCCGATGCTCCAGCGCATCTACGGCACCGCCTGGCCCACCAAGGACGAGCTGAAGGCGCACCTGGAGTTCCTCGCCGAGGCCGAGAAGCGCGACCACCGCAAGCTCGGCAGCGAGCTCGACCTGTTCTCCATCCCGGAGCAGATCGGCTCCGGCCTCGCCGTCTTCCACCCCAAGGGCGGCATCATCCGCCGGGTCATGGAGGACTACTCGCGGCGCCGCCACGAGGAGGAGGGGTACGAGTTCGTCTACACCCCGCACGCGACCAAGGGGAAGCTCTTCGAGACCTCGGGCCACCTGGACTGGTACGCCGACGGCATGTACCCGCCCATGCAGCTCGACGAGGGCGTGGACTACTACCTCAAGCCCATGAACTGCCCGATGCACAACCTGATCTTCGACGCGCGCGGGCGTTCCTACCGTGAATTGCCGCTGCGCCTGTTCGAGTTCGGCACCGTGTACCGGTACGAGAAGTCGGGCGTCGTGCACGGCCTGACCCGCGCCCGCGGCTTCACCCAGGACGACGCGCACATCTACTGCACCCGCGAGCAGATGTCCGAGGAGCTCGACAAGACCCTCACCTTCGTCCTGAACCTGCTGCGCGACTACGGCCTGAACGACTTCTACCTGGAGCTGTCCACCAAGGACGAGACGAAGTTCGTCGGAACCGACGAGGCCTGGGAGGAAGCGACCGAGACGCTGCGCCAGGTCGCCGAGAAGCAGAACCTGGAGCTGGTGGCGGACCCGGGCGGCGCCGCGTTCTACGGCCCGAAGATCTCCGTCCAAGCGCGCGATGCCATCGGCCGCACCTGGCAGATGTCGACCATCCAGCTCGACTTCAACCTGCCGGAGCGCTTCGGCCTGGAGTACACGGCGGCGGACGGCACCAAGACCCGGCCGGTCATGATCCACCGCGCGCTGTTCGGCTCCATCGAGCGGTTCTTCGCGGTGCTCCTTGAGCACTACGCGGGCGCGATGCCGCCCTGGCTCGCTCCGGTGCAGGCGGTGGGCATCCCGGTGGGGGACGCTCACGTGCAGTACCTGGAGGAGTTCGCGGCGGAGGCACGGCGGAAGGGGCTGCGTGTCGACGTGGACTCCTCCTCGGACCGGATGCAGAAGAAGATCCGCACGCAGCAGAAGCAGAAGGTCCCGTTCATGATCATCGTCGGTGACGAGGACATGCACGGGGGCACGGTGTCGTTCCGCTACCGCGACGGTTCGCAGGAGAACGGCATTCCGCGTGACCAAGCCATCGCCAAGCTGGTTGACGTGGTGGAGCGCCGCGTGCAGGTGTAGTCCTCCCCGCCCGTGCGGGGCCCAGGCCCCCGGGGGTTACCCCGGGGGCCTTTCCCTGTCACCGCACGCGACGCCATATGCTGCACGCATGACGAGTGAGCCGGAGCAGCAGTTGGGAGTGGGGACCCAGGACGCGTTCCAGCGCCTGTGGACGCCCCACCGGATGGCCTACATCCAGGGCGAGAACAAGCCGAGCGGCCCCGGTGCCGACGACGGCTGCCCCTTCTGCTCGATCCCGGCCAAGTCCGACGAGGACGGGCTGGTCGTGCGGCGCGGCGAGCACGTGTACGCGGTGCTCAACCTGTACCCGTACAACGGCGGCCACCTGATGACCGTCCCGTACCGGCACGTCGCCGACTACACGGAGCTGTCCGGCGTGGAGACCGCGGAGCTCGCCGAGCTGACCAAGCAGGCGATGACGGCCCTGCGCACCGCGTCCGGCGCCCACGGCTTCAACATCGGCATGAACCAGGGCACGGTGGCCGGCGCGGGCATCGCCGCCCACCTCCACCAGCACGTCGTACCCCGCTGGGGCGGCGACACGAACTTCATGCCGGTGGTCGGCCACACGAAGGTGCTGCCGCAGCTGCTGGGGGACACCCGCAAGATGCTGGCGGAGGCCTGGCCGACGGCTTGACACGCGGCCGGGCCGGCGGATCACGGCCCGTCCCGCGTTCGAGGACGAGGCCGTCGCCGGGGGCCGGGGCGCGGCCCCCCCCGGCCCCCGGCGACGGTCACCCCGATGCGCCCGCCCGACCGCCGAAGACCTACGCGTCGTACACGTCGGCCTTCTTGGGCGCCGCGTCCTGGACGGCTCCGCTCAGGCCTCCCGCGCGGGCACCGAACTTCTCCGTGTCCACGCCGTTCTCCTCGAGCACCTTGATCGCCGCAGAGTGCACCACCCGCAGCACCGGTGTCGCCGCCCGCAACGCGTCGTCGGCCATGAAGCGGTGCCGCCACGGCTGGTCCGCCCACGCGTGCCGCAGTCCGAACGGCTCCGGCAGCCCGATCGAGCCGCCGAGCCAGTTCAGCAGCGGCGGATACCAGCCGAGCGGTGCGCGGACGGCGAGCCGTACCACCTCGTTCGCGGGGACCAGCGGGAGCATCACCTTGCGCTTCTCCCACGGCTTGAACGACTTGGTGACCTCCTTGGAGGGCGCCTCGGGTTTGGACATGAAGAGTGAGTTCACCGGGCCCAGCGCGTGACCGGTGACCTCGATGCGCAGCGTCGAGTGCAGCACGGTCACCGTGGTCAGCAGCGTGATCACCAGCTGGCCGTCCCACAGCGTCCACTGGACGCCCAGGTAGTGCCGGTCGCCGGCGCCGAACTGCTGCTTGTTGCAGATCTCCTGCACCGCGTGCGGCTTGACCTGGTAGGCCTCGACGTCCGTCCCCTCCGGACGCGACACGTCCTTGGCGTTCTCCCCGACCGGCGTGACGATCCAGTGGCGCACGGACGGCTTCGGGAAGCCGCCCGTGTTCAACGGGCCGCGCTCCAGCATGCGCAGTTGGTCGTGGACGGCCCGGATGACGTCCCAGCTGCGGAAGGGGTGGATCTCGCGGGTCGGGTCGGCCGGTACCAGGTCCTCGGCGAGCTGCCAGCTGCCCCAGCGGGTACCCATGCCGAGGATGCCCTTGGGGCCGGCGTAGAAGACGGAGTTGGACTGCTGCTCGGCGCCGAGCCTGGCCAGGGACTGGCGCAGTTCCTCGGCCGCGGTCTCGCCCGGGTTGCTGGGCACCGCCTCGGGCACCTTGGCGCCGACGCCGCTGCCCGACAGGAGGCCCGCCCAGCGCTCCCGCAGGTCCTTGGCCGTGCCCTCGCAGATCCGCTTGGCCCAGAACCAGCCGACGACCGGCATAACGACGGCCGCGCGCGCGTACCAGGCCCAGAAGCCGGAGAAGGGCATCTTGAGGAGGAACAGCACGGCGAGTGCGGCTATCGCCACGAGCACCGCGGTGCCCAGCGCTCCGGCCTGCTTGTTCTCCGCCTTGGCGACGGTGGTGCGGATCTGGAAGCCGATCAGCCAGATCAGCATGCCGGGCAGGAACAGCAGGCCGCACACCACGATCACCATGGACAGCCGGGCGTCGCGCGACTTGCGGATGCCGTTGGCCGCCAGGCAGTGCTCGACGACGACCTGCGGCTCGGCCCCGAAGGACTGGATGAGGGGCTTGCGGCCGCTGCCCAGCATGCGGCCCGCCACCGCGTTGGAGAAGGCCTCGCCGAGGTTGGGGCGGAAGATCGTGGCCCAGGAGCGTCCCGCGTTGACGGACGACTGGTGCCACTCGTTGTCGGCCTTCTTCAGGTCCTCCATCGGGCCGTCCCGGTAGGCGGCCGAGGCCAGCGCGAAGGTGGGCGCCTGCCCCCCGCCGTCCGTACGCGGCACCTGCGGCCCGAAGAAGTCCGCGTAACCGCCGTCACCGGTCATTCCCGCCCCCGATCGCCACCACTGTCGTCCTGCGGCCTTCCCGACTTCCCTGCCCCGCACACCTGTTGATCAGGTCATCAGCGTATCCGCCGCCACCGGCATGCGTCACCGGACGTGGAAAGGCGCCCCCCGCGTGCGCGGGTTGCCCCCGAGGTGCGCCGTCGCGCGCCGGGTGGGCGTGCCTCCGGCGCGGGGGAGACCCGCGCCGGTCCCCGCGGCGCTACGACGCCCTCCGCAGCTCCTCCCGCAGCCGTGCCGCGATCTGCGGCGGCATCGGTTCGTGCCGCGCGTAGCGGCGGTCGAAACGCGCGGTGCCGTGCGTCAGGGAGCGCAGGTCCACCGCGTACCGGCCGATCTCGATCTCCGGCACCTCGGCCCGGACCAGGATCCGCCCGCCGCTCGTCTGCTCGGTGCCGAGCACCTTGCCGCGCCGACCGGACAGATCGCTCATCACGGCGCCCACGTAGTCGTCGCCGATCAGCACGTTCACCTCGGCCACCGGTTCCAGCAGGTGGATCCTCGCCTCGGCCGCGGCCTCCCGCAGCGCGAGTGCGCCGGCCGTCTGGAAGGCGGCGTCGGAGGAGTCCACCGAGTGCGCCTTGCCGTCCCGCAGCGTCACCCGTACGTCGATCAGCGGATGGCCGGCGGCGACGCCCTTGGCGGCCTGCGCGCGCACGCCCTTCTCGACGGAGGGGATGAACTGCCGGGGCACCGCGCCGCCGACCACCTCGTCCACGAACTCGATGCCCGAACCGCCCGGCAGCGGCTCCACCTCGATCTCGCAGACGGCGTACTGACCGTGTCCGCCCGACTGCTTCACGTGCCGCCCGCGCCCGGCCGCCCTGTTCCCGAAGGTCTCCCGCAGGGAGACCCGGTGGGGTACGACGTCGACCTGGACGCCGTAGCGGCCGCGCAGCCGCTCCAGCGCCACGTCGGCGTGCGCCTCGCCGAGGCACCACAGGACCACCTGGTGCGTGTCCTGGTTCTGCTCCAGGCGCATCGTCGGGTCCTCGGCGACCAGCCGCGCGAGCCCCTGCGACAGCTTGTCCTCGTCGGGTTTGCTGTGCGCCTGGATGGCGAGCGGCAGCAGCGGGTCGGGCATCTGCCACGGGGCCATCAGCAGCGGGTCGTCCTTGGCCGACAGCGTGTCCCCGGTCTCCGCGCGGCTCAGCTTGGCCACGCACGCGAGGTCGCCCGCGATCACGTGGGAGACCGGCCGCTGCTGCTTGCCGAAGGGCGTCGACAGGGCGCCGATCCGCTCGTCGACATCGTGGTCCTCGTGGCCGCGGTCGGCCAGCCCGTGCCCGGAGACGTGCACCGTCTGGTCGGCGCGCAGGGTGCCGGAGAAGACGCGGACCAGCGAGATCCGGCCGACGTACGGGTCGGAGGACGTCTTCACGACCTCCGCGACCAACGACTCGTCGGGATCGCACATCCGCAGCTCGCGCGGGGCGCCGTCGGGCGTGGTGACCCGGGGGGCCGCCCGCTCCACGGGGGTCGGGAAGCCGCGCGTGATCAGTTCCAGCAGCTCGACCGTGCCCAGCCCCTGCCGGGCGCCCTCGGCGGCCGGGGCGGCGGCCAGGACGGGGAAGAACACCCCGCGCGCCACGGCCCGCTCCAGGTCCTCGACGAGCGTCTTGACGTCGACCTCCTCGCCGCCGAGATAGCGCTCCATGAGGGTCTCGTCCTCGCTCTCCGAGATGATGCCCTCGATCAGCATGGAGCGGGCCTCGTCGATCAGCGGCAACCGCTCCTCGTCCGGTTCGGACTCCTCGCGCTCGCCACCGGCGTAGTCGAACAGCTTCCGGGTCAGCAGCCCGATGAGCCCCGTCACGGGCGCGTGTCCGTCGGGCGCCTGCGGCCCGTGCAGCGGCAGGTACAGCGGCAGCACGGCGTCGGGATCGTCCCCGCCGAACGCGTCCGCGCAGATCCGCGTCATCTCCTCGAAGCCGGCGCGGGCGGCCTCCAGGTGCGTGACCACGATGGCGCGCGGCATGCCGACGGCGGCGCACTCGTCCCACACCATGCGGGTCGAGCCGTCCACCCCGTCGGAGGCGGAGACGACGAAGAGGGCCGCGTCCGCCGCCCGCAGACCGGCCCTCAGCTCACCGACGAAGTCGGCGTACCCGGGAGTGTCCAGAATGTTGATCTTGATGCCGTCCCATTCGACGGGCACCAGGGAGAGCTGTACGGAGCGCTGCTGCCGGTGTTCCATCTCGTCGTAGTCCGAGACGCAGCCGCCGTCCTCCACGCGGCCCGCCCGGTTCAGTGCCCCCGCCGTCAGCGCGAGAGCCTCCACCAGGGTCGTCTTGCCCGATCCGGCGTGGCCGACCAGCACCACGTTCCGTACGGACGTGGGGTGGTCGGCCGCCGTCGCCCTTCCGGCGGCTCCGGGGTGGGTGTGTGCCTTGTCGCCCATGTCCTTGCCTCCCGTGCACGGTGAGGTCGCTGTGGGCGCGGACACGCGGGACCGCGTGCACTGGCGGCTCCGGCGACGCCCGCGGTCCTTCGAGCTTTCCACTACCGTCACGCCGCGTCCATACGACGGACCCGATCCCGCCCCCGCCCACCAGGCGCCCACCAGGGGGTCAGGGTGCCCGTCCGTCGCCCACGCGCGCGCGTGGCTACGATGGGCCAGCCGGTGGCCAGCAGGGGCCGCGGCCACACCGACCGTCGGGAAGGCCATGCTGAACAAGTACGCGCGTGCATTTTTTACGCGTGTCCTCACACCGTTCGCCGCGTTTCTCATCCGCCGGGGCGTCAGCCCGGACACGGTCACACTGATCGGCACCGCAGGTGTGGTGGCGGGTGCGCTGGTCTTCTACCCCATGGGTGAGTTCTTCTGGGGCACGGTCGTGATCACGCTCTTCGTCTTCTCCGACCTCGTCGACGGCAACATGGCGCGCCAGCTCGGCCGCTCCAGCCGCTGGGGCGCGTTCCTGGACTCCACGCTGGACCGGGTCGCCGACGGCGCCGTCTTCGGCGGATTCGCGCTCTGGTACGCGGGCGGCGGCGACAACATCGCGCTGTGCGCCGTGTCGATCTTCTGCCTGGCCAGCGGCCAGGTGGTGTCGTACACCAAGGCGCGCGGCGAGTCGATCGGTCTGCCGGTCGCCGTCAACGGACTGGTCGAGCGGGCCGAGCGGCTCGTCGTCTCGCTGGTCGCGGCCGGTCTCGCGGGACTGCACACGTTCGGCGTGCCGGGCATCCGGTACCTGCTGCCGATCGCGCTGTGGGTCGTCGCCGTCGGCAGCCTCGTCACGCTGGTCCAGCGGGTCGTCACGGTCCGCCGGGAGGCCGCCGAGGCGGACGCCGCCGCGCAGGAGAGCCAGGGTACCGAGGCGGCGAAGTGAGCACTCGGGACCGGCTGACCGACGCCCTGTACGGCGCCGGCTGGAGCACCGTCAAGAAGCTCCCCGAGCCCGCCGCCGTACGGCTCGGCCGCACGGTCGCGGACGTCGCCTGGAAGCAGCGCGGCGCGGGCGTGCGGCGGCTGGAGAGCAACTACGCGCGCGTGGTGCCGGACGCGGGCCCGCAGCGGCTCGCCGCTCTCTCGCGCGCGGGCATGCGCTCCTACCTGCGCTACTGGATGGAGTCCTTCCGCCTCCCGGCGTGGAGCGACGAGCGGATCAGGACCGGCTTGACCGTCAAGGACCTGCACCACCTCACCGACGGCATGGACGCGGGCAAGGGTGTCGTCCTCGCCCTCCCGCACCTGGCCAACTGGGACCTCGCGGGCGCCTGGGTCACCACCAAGCTGGGTATCCCCTTCACCACGGTCGCCGAACGCCTCAAGCCGGAGACCCTCTACGACCGCTTCGTCGCCTACCGCGAGAGCCTCGGCATGGAGGTCCTGCCGCACAGCGGCGGCACGGCCTTCGGCACGCTGGCCCGGCGGCTGCGCGACGGCGGCCTGGTCTGCCTGGTCGCCGACCGCGACCTGTCCGCCTCCGGTGTGGAGGTCGACTTCTTCGGCGAGACGGCCCGGATGCCGGCCGGGCCGGCCCTGCTGGCGCTGCAGACCGGCGCACGGCTGCTGCCGGTGACGCTCTGGTACGACGAGTCGCCCGTGATGAAGGGCCGGGTCCATTCGCCGGTCGAGGCCCCCGACTCAGGTACCCGGGCCGAGAAGACGTCTGTCATGACACAGGCGCTGGCCGATGCCTTCGCCACGGGGATCGCCGACCACCCGGAGGACTGGCACATGCTCCAGCGCTTGTGGCTGAAGGACCTCGACCCCGCCAAGGCACCCGCGGCGGCCGACGGGCAGGGCGCCTCGTGAGGATCGGCATCGTCTGCCCGTACTCCTGGGACGTGCCCGGTGGCGTCCAGTTCCACATCCGGGACCTGGCCGAGTACTTCATCCGTCTCGGCCACGAGGTCTCCGTCCTCGCCCCCGCCGACGAGGATACCCCGCTGCCCCCGTACGTCGTCTCGGCCGGGCGCGCGGTGCCGGTGCCGTACAACGGCTCGGTGGCCCGTCTCAACTTCGGCTTCCTGTCGGCGGCCCGGGTACGCCGCTGGCTGCACGACGGGGCCTTCGACGTCATCCACATCCACGAGCCGACCTCCCCCTCGCTCGGCCTGCTCACCTGCTGGGCGGCGCAGGGCCCGATCGTGGCGACCTTCCACACGTCCAACCCGCGCTCCCGCGCGATGATCGCCGCGTACTCGATCCTCCAGGCCGCCCTGGAGAAGATCAGCGCCCGGATCGCGGTGAGCGAGTACGCCCGCCGCACCCTCGTCGAACACCTGGGCGGGGACGCGGTCGTCATCCCCAACGGCGTCGACGTCGACTTCTTCGCCGACGCGGAGCCGAAGCCGGAGTGGCAGGGGGACACGATCGGCTTCATAGGCCGCATCGACGAACCCCGCAAGGGCCTGCCGGTGCTCATGGGGGCGCTGCCGAGGATCCTCGCCGCCCGCCCGGGGGCCCGGCTGCTCGTCGCCGGGCGAGGCGACGAGAAGGAGGCGGTGGCGTCGCTGCCCGCCGGGCTGCGTTCCCGGGTGGAGTTCCTCGGCATGATCAGCGACGAGGACAAGGCCCGCTTCCTGCGCAGCGTCGACCTGTACGTGGCGCCCAACACCGGCGGCGAGAGCTTCGGCATCATCCTCGTCGAGGCCATGTCGGCCGGCGCCCCCGTCCTCGCCTCCGACCTGGACGCCTTCGCCCAGGTCCTCGACCGGGGAGCGGCCGGCGAGCTGTTCCCCAACGAGGACGCCGACGCCCTGGCCGACGCCGCCGTCCGGCTGCTGGCGGACCCGGAGCGCCGGACCGCGCTGCGGGAACGGGGCAGCGCCCACGTACGGCGCTTCGACTGGTCCACTGTCGGCGCGGACATCCTGTCGGTCTACGAGACGGTCACGGCGGGCGCGGCGGCGGTGGCGACGGACGACCGGGCGACGGGGCTGAGGGCACGCTTCGGACTGGCGCGGGACTGACCGACCAGCCCGTCCGGCGTTTGAGGACGAGGCCGTCCAGGCCGAATGGGGGACCGGGGGCGCAGCCCACCGCGAGGCCCACCGCGAGGTACCCCGCCAACCCAGCGGGAGCGCCCCCGTAGGCTTGCGCCCCGTGACCGCAACCCTCATCTGGATCCTGGTCGTCCTCGTCGCGATCGGCCTGTACCTGAGCTGGACGGCGGGGCGGCTGGACCGGCTGCACGCCAGGATCGACGCCGCCCGTGCCGCCCTCGACGCGCAGCTGCTGCGCAGGGCGTCCGTGGCCCAGGAGCTGGCCACCTCGGGCGTGCTCGACCCGGCCGCCTCCATCGTCCTGTACGAGGCCGCGCACGCCGCCCGGCAGGCCGAGGAGGAGCAGCGGGAGGTCGCCGAGAGCGAGCTGAGCCAGGCACTGCGGGCCGTGTTCGCCGATCAGCCGCAGGTGGACGCCCTGCGCGAGGCACCCGGGGGAGAGGATGCGGCCCACGAGCTGGCCGAGGCCGTGCGGCGCGTCCCGATGGCCCGGCGTTTCCACAACGACACGGTGGGAGCCGCCCGCAGGCTGCGCGAGCACCGCAAGGTCCGCTGGTTCCGTCTCGCCGGACACGCGCCCTTCCCGCTGGCCTTCGAGATGGACGACGAGTCGCCGGCGGCCCTGGTGGACAGGGCGGCGTAGCGGCCGGGCCCCCGGCCCGGTGGCGACCGGGCCCCCGGCCCAAAACGATCCACCGGCTACCCATTGGCCCTTGCTGTGGCCTGCTTCGTTCACGTTTCCTCGGAGCTGCAGAAACCACCCTTCCCTTCAGCGAGGTACCCGTGGCCAGCACGCTCTTCGAAAACCAGTCCCCCGAGACCGGCACCGCCCGTGTGAAGCGCGGCATGGCCGAGCAGCTCAAGGGCGGCGTGATCATGGACGTCGTCACGCCGGAGCAGGCGAAGATCGCCGAGGACGCGGGCGCCGTCGCGGTCATGGCCCTGGAGCGGGTCCCGGCCGACATCCGCAAGGACGGCGGCGTGGCCCGGATGTCCGACCCGGACATGATCGAGGGCATCATCGGCGCCGTCTCCATCCCGGTGATGGCCAAGTCCCGCATCGGCCACTTCGTCGAGGCCCAGGTGCTGCAGTCCCTCGGCGTCGACTACATCGACGAGTCCGAGGTCCTCACCCCGGCCGACGAGGTCAACCACAGCGACAAGTTCGCCTTCACGACCCCCTTCGTCTGCGGCGCCACGAACCTGGGCGAGGCCCTGCGCCGGATCGCCGAGGGCGCGGCGATGATCCGCTCCAAGGGCGAGGCCGGCACCGGCAACGTCGTCGAGGCCGTCCGCCACCTGCGCCAGATCAAGAACGAGATCGCCCGGCTGCGCGGTTACGACAACAACGAGCTGTACGCCGCCGCCAAGGAGCTGCGCGCCCCCTACGAGCTGGTCCGGGAGGTCGCCGAGCTGGGCAAGCTCCCGGTGGTCCTCTTCTCCGCAGGCGGCGTCGCCACCCCGGCCGACGCCGCGCTCATGCGCCAGCTCGGCGCCGAGGGCGTCTTCGTGGGCTCCGGGATCTTCAAGTCCGGCGACCCCGCCAAGCGCGCCGCCGCCATCGTGAAGGCGACCACCTTCTACGACGACCCGAAGGTCATCGCGGAGGCGTCCCGCAACCTGGGCGAGGCCATGGTCGGCATCAACTGCGACACCCTCCCCGAGACCGAGCGCTACGCCAACCGCGGCTGGTAGGACGAGGGCACCGAAGACGTGGAAGAGATCAGCGACACCCCCGTCATCGGCGTCCTGGCCCTCCAGGGCGACGTACGGGAGCACCTCGTCGCCCTGGCCGCGGCCGACGCCGTGGCCAGGCCGGTCAGGCGCCCCGAGGAACTCGCCGACCTGGACGGACTGGTCCTGCCCGGCGGCGAGTCCACGACCATCTCCAAACTGGCCGTCCTCTTCGGAGTGATGGAGCCTCTTCGCGCGCGCGTGCGGGACGGTCTGCCCGTCTACGGCACCTGCGCCGGCATGATCCTGCTGGCGGACAAGATCCTCGACCCGCGCTCCGGACAGGAGACGGTCGGCGGCATCGACATGATCGTGCGCCGCAACGCCTTCGGACGGCAGAACGAGTCCTTCGAGGCGGCCGTCGACCTCAAGGGCGTCGAGGGCGACCCCGTGGAGGGCGTCTTCATCCGCGCACCCTGGGTGGAGTCCGTGGGCGCCGCGGCCGAGGTGCTCGCCGAGCACGACGGTCACGTCGTCGCGGTCCGCCAGGGCAACGCGCTGGCCACGTCGTTCCACCCGGAACTGACCGGCGACCACCGCGTGCACCGCCTCTTCGCGGACATGGTGCGCGCGAACCGGGCGGCGGAGTCCTTGTAGGATTCCTGCGTTCGTTCGTTCAAAGACGGGTTACGCGAAGGAGACAGGCAGATGTCCGGCCACTCTAAATGGGCCACGACGAAGCACAAGAAGGCCGTCATCGACGCCAAGCGCGGCAAGCTCTTCGCGAAGCTGATCAAGAACATCGAGGTCGCGGCGCGCATGGGCGGCGTCGACATCGAGGGCAACCCGACGCTCTACGACGCCATCCAGAAGGCGAAGAAGCAGTCGGTCCCGAACAAGAACATCGACTCCGCGGTCAAGCGGGGCGGTGGCCTCGAGGCCGGCGGTGCCGACTACGAGACGATCATGTACGAGGGTTACGGCCCGAACGGTGTCGCGGTGCTCATCGAGTGCCTCACCGACAACCGCAACCGCGCCGCCTCCGACGTCCGCGTCGCCATGACCCGCAACGGCGGCTCCATGGCCGACCCGGGTTCGGTGTCGTACCTGTTCAACCGCAAGGGCGTCGTGATCGTCCCCAAGGGCGAGCTGGCCGAGGACGACGTCCTCGCCGCCGTCCTGGACGCGGGCGCCGAGGAGGTCAACGACCTCGGCGAGACCTTCGAGGTCCTCAGCGAGGCCACCGACCTGGTCGCGGTCCGCACCGCCCTCCAGGGCGCCGGCATCGACTACGAGTCCGCCGACGCGAACTTCGTCCCGACCATGCAGGTCGAGCTGGACGAGGACGGCGCCCGGAAGATCTTCAAGCTGATCGACGCCCTGGAGGACAGCGACGACGTGCAGAACGTCTTCGCCAACTTCGACGTCAGCGACGAGGTCATGGAGAAGGTCGACGCGTAGCGCCGCCGCGCACACGACGATTCCGGCGGGGGGGGGGGGGGGGGGGGCCCCCCCCCCCCCCCCCCCCGCGGCGGGGGGGGCCGGGGGGGGGGGGGGGGGGGGAAACACACCCCCCCCCCCCCCCCCCCCCAAGGTGGTGACGGCGCCCGCCGCGCCCGGC
>NZ_JBIRNE010000012.1:0-42743 GCF_044331465.1 Streptomyces sp. NPDC017225
AAGGACCTCGACAATCCTCATTCTTGCTGGTCAGAGGCACTTTCTGCTTTCCTGACCACCTGCCGGACAGCCCGCTTCATGAAAGCGCGAGGTTAGCCCCACCAGCGAGAAGACCCCCAGCCGGATCCGGCTGGGGGTCTTCGTCATGGCTGGGGTGAGGCGAAGCGGCAGGTGGAACGGCGGATGAAAACGCCCGACCGCTGGCGACGGGGGATGCGCCAGCGGTCGGGCTGTGGCCAAGGCTAACAAGGCCGGGTGCGTGGCGGGGGACATTCACTGATCGCACGGGGGTTCGTACGAGAGGCGCGGCAGGTACTCGTGCCACTTCTCCTCGGTCAGTACGCCCCTCGTGGCCGAGCAGATGCGGTCGATGGCGTCGTCCACACCCAGGTCCCACAGCCTGACGGTGTCCGTGCCGCTGGACACCCCGAGCATGTGACTCACAGGGCTGAAGGACAGGAAGCTGCCGGTCTTGGCGTTGGGGCTCATCGACTCCCCGACGGCAGCCGCGTCGGCGGGCGTGTGGACGTCCCAGAGCCGGACCGTGTTGTCGTTGGCGCCGCTGGCCAGGGTGGCGCCGTCCTGGCGGTACGACAGTGACACCACCGAGTCGGTGTGGCCCGTGAGGGTGGCGACCGGCCGGGCCGTACCGTCGCCGACGTCCCAGAGCCGTACCGTGCCGTCGTCGCTGCCGCTGGCCAGCGTCTGGCCGTCCGGGCTGAAGGCGAGCGCGTTGACGGGTCCCAGGTGCCCTGTACGGGGCGTGCCGAGGGGGGAGGCGTGGTTGGGGTCGGTCACGTCCCAGAGCCGCACGGTGTCGTCCGCGCTGCCGCTGGCCAGCGTCTGGCCGTCCGGGCTGAAGGCGAGGGTGTTGACGTATCCCGTGTGGCCGGTGAGGGGCTCGCCGAGGGGGCGGGGGCGGGACGGGTCGGTGGTGTTCCACAGCTGGACGGTGCGGTCGTCGTAGGCCGTGGCAAGCGTGCGGCCGTCCGGGCCGAACGCCAGGGTGCCGGGGCCCGCGTAGCGGGTGCGCAGTGCCACGGGGGGCCCGTGGGCGGTGGGCAGGGCCGGGTCCGTGACGTTCCACAGCTGGACCGCGCGGCTTCCCGTCAGCACGGCGAGGGTGTCGCCGTCCGGGGAGAACACGAGCGACCGGACGTCGCCCTCCCCCGGTCTGAACGGTGCGCCCAGTGACACGGGCCGGCCGGGTTCGGTCACGTCCCACAGCCGGACCCTTCCGTCGCGCGCCGCCGTGGCCAGTACCTGCCCGTCCGGGCGGAACGCTCCGGTGCGGCCGTTCATGTCCGACGTCGGTATCGACCACAGGCGGACCTTGCTGTCTCCGCTGCCGGTGGCGAGGGTACGGCCGTCGGGGCTGAAACCCAGGGCGTACATCTCCCCGCTGCTTCCGGCGAGGGGCACACCGATCTCCGACGGGTGGGCGGGATCGTCGACGTTCCACAGGCTCGCCGTGCTGTCCGCGCTGGCCGCGGCGAGCATGTCTCCGTCGGGGCTGAAGGCCACCGACCAGATGGGGCCGGTGTGACCGGTCAGCGGTGAGCCGATCCGTGTCGCGCGGCCCGTGTCGGCCACGTTCCAGAGCCGGACGGTGTCGTCCGCGCTGCCACTGGCGAGCGTGCGTCCGTCGGGGCTGAAGGCCACGGAGTGCACCAGGCCGGTGTGACCGGTCAGCGGCGCGCCGGTCCGCTCCGGGCGACGCGGATCGGCCACGTCCCAGAGCCGGACCGTGTCGTCGTCGCCGCCGGCCGCCAGCGTGCGTCCGTCGGGGCTGAACGCCACCGAGCGCACCGCCGCGGTGGCGCCCGTCAGGGCGTCGAGCGCCTCCGGACGGCGCGGCTCGGTGACGTCCCACAGCCGTACGGCACGGTCGTCGTGGGCGGAGGCCAGGGTGCGGCCGTCCGGACTGAAGGCGAGCAGGTAGACGGTGCCGCCCCGGCCGGCCAGGGGAGCGCCGAGCGGGCGCGGGCGGCTGGGGTCGCCGATGTCCCAGAGCCGGATCGTGCCGTCGTCCGAGGCGCTGGCCAGGGTGCGGCCGTCCGGGCTGAACACCGCTGAGCTCACCCAGCTCGTGTGCCCGGTGAGGGTCTTGCCCAGCTGTGCCGGACGGGCGGGGTCCGACACGTCCCACAGCCGTACGGTCCGGTCGTAACTGGCCGTCGCCAGGATCCGTCCGTCGGGGCTGAAGGAGGTGAGGTACACGGCGCCCGTGTGGCCGAGCAGGGGCGTGGCCAGCGGCGCGTTCACGATCGAGAGCAGCCGGTTCCGCACGCCGTCGTCGTCCGGCCGCAGGCGGTGCGCCGCCAGGTCGAGCTGGGCCGACAGCGACGGGTCCGTGTACTGGACGCGGTCCGCCTCGGCGACCACCTGCTCGAACACCGCGTCGTTGCGCTGCTGCCACGCGATCACCGCGGAGCCGACCGCCAAGAGCGCCAGCACGACCAGCGCCGACACCGCGGCACGGCTGATCAGGACGGTGCGCCTGCGCAGCCTGACCGCGGCGGCCAGGAACTCCACCGCGCTCCGGGTCAGGAAGGTGCCGTCGTCCGACTCCGACCAGCCGCGGGCCTGCTCCAGGCGGGAGCCGCGGTAGAGCAGCGCGGCGTCCCGGTTCGACTCCTCCCAGGCCCGGCCGTCCTCCTCCAGCCGCTGGCGCAGCAGGTTGCCGGTGCGGTCCCGGTCGATCCACTCGCGCAGGCGGGGCCAGGCGTGGAGCAGCGCCTCGTGAGTGATCTCCACGGTGTCCGCGTCGAGTGTCACCAGCCGGGCGCGCACCAGTGCCTCCAGCGACTCCTCCGTCTTGCCGGGATCCCTCGACTCCTCCGCCAGCCGGCGCAGGGTGCCTCGCCGACGGGTGGCCTGGGTGTCCTCGCTCAGTCTGACGAGCCTGAGCAGGAGCAGCCGCGCGGCCGTGCGTGCCGCCGGGTCGAGTCCCGACCAGGCCCGCTCGGCGGTCGCCGCCACCGCTCCCTGGATCCCGCCGGCCGCGCGGTAGCCGGCCAGCGTCAGCCGGCCCGCCTTGCGGCGCTGCCAGGTGGCGAGCAGGGCGTGGGACAGGAGCGGCAGCACGCCCGCGTCGTGCGCTCCCCGCGGGCCGTCGGTGCTCACCTCCCGGATGATCAGCTCCGCCAGTCCCGGCTCGAGTTCCATGCCCACGGCCCTGGCCGGTCCGGTCAGCGCTTCGCGCAGCTCCGCGGTGGTCAGCGGCCCGAGCACCATGTGCCGGTGCTGCAGGGCGTCGGCCAGCTCGGGGTGGCGCAGGCACTGCTCGTAGAAGTCGGCGCGTATTCCGAGGGCGACGAGTACGGGCGCCGGTTCTCCCTGATCGCCGGGTACGCAGGCGGCCTGGAGGAGCCGGACGAAGGCGCGGCGGTCCGACTCGTCGGGACAGAGGGTGAAGATCTCCTCGAACTGGTCCACGATGACGACCGGACGGGCCGCCGGTGCCTGGTCTGTCGCCGGTACTCGGTCTGCCGCTGGTGCCTGGTCTGCCGTCGACACGTCGTTCGCTGCCGGCGTGTCGTTCGCTGCCGGCGTGTCGTCCGCTGCCGGCGTGTCGTCCGCCGTCGGCCGCTCGGTCGTCGACGCGTGTGCCCTGCCGAGGGCCCATGCCGTGAAGGCCTTCCTGGCCGCACGCGCGACTTCCGCAGCGCCCGGCTCCTCCTCCGTCGTCGCGTCCTTCGCCGCGGCGGAGGTGGATCCGGTGGATCCGGTGGCGCTGGTGGAGGCCGTGGACACGGTGGCGACGACGGGCGCGAGCTCGGGGATCCGGCGGGCCAGCTCGCCGAGCGGGTCGCCTCCCGGTACGAGCTGGAGTACTTTCCTCGGCCGGCCGGTCCCGTCGCCCTCGTTGTCTTTGTTGTCTTTGTTGCTCTCGTTGTCCCCGTCGTCCCCGTCGTCCAGCGCGCCGTGTCGCAGGGCAGGCACCAGACCGGCGTTCAGCAGAGACGATTTTCCAGCCCCCGAGGCGCCTACGAGCATGACCAGCCCGCCCGTGTCCCGCGCGGCGCGGAGCTGGTCGACGAGGGCGTCCGTGCTCCGCTTCCGCCCGAAGAACCAGCCGGCGTCCTGCTGGCGGTACGCGGCCAGCCCGCGGTAGGGGCAGACCCCGCCGGGCTCGGCCGGGGACTCGGCCGGGAGGCGTTCCTCGTCCGCGGCGGGCGGCACCGGGCGTTCGCCGGTCGGGTCGGCCACCGCGCGCTCCCACAGGCGCTGCCACTGGACCAGGTCGTACAGGCCCGCCGAGACCGGTACGGGGCGCGCGCGCCGGGCCTGGGGGACGAGGACGTGCAGCACCGCCGCGAGGGCGGGGAACTGGGCGGGTACGTTCCTGGCCCGCCGCCAGTCGCTGATCCGCTGTGCGGAGACCCGTACGGGCCGGCCTCGTTCGTCGACCCGCTGGAGCCGGGCGACCGCCTCGGACACGCGTTTGAGGGGAGGGTTGCCGGCCTCCCTGTACAGCAGTGCGAGACGTTCCGCGAAGGCCGTGCGTGCCCCTGAGTCGAAACCCAAGGTCTCCACTCCTTACTTCCCCCGCACCTGGACGTCCGGACCGGAAAACTCACTCTATATGCCTGACCTGCGGCTACGTCATGGTCGCGATGCCGGAACCTCCTCGGCGGCGACCGCAGATGGCAGGATCACGTCGCAGTCGCGAGTCGGCCGCCCGACACCCGGACAGGTCAGCGGCCCAGCGCCCGCGGGGCCACCCCGTGAGGCCGCACGTTCTCGGTCAGCTTTCGCCGGCACAGCCCTCACCGACCCGGTCCGGTACCGCGTACGACACGCCGCCGGCATGGTTCGGCAGCGGTCCCCACGAGGGGAGGGACCGGTGCCGGACCATGCCGGCGCGGACCGGTCCCCGAACCGTCGCCGGTCACCGGACCGCGAGACGCTGGACGATCTTCCGGCCGGCGGGCCGACAGGCGGGCCGACGGGACGGATTCAGCGCACCGGTCCGCGGGCAGGCAGGTCGTGATGGTTTCGAACCGACCGCCGCTGGAGTGCGTATGAGGATCTCCGTCGACCCCGAGCAGTGCTACGGCTCCGGTGACTGTGTCCACCGGGCCCCGTCCGTCTTCACCAAGGTGGACGGCCTCGGCGCCGTGATACCCGGACGTGAGAACGACGTCGACGTGCCACGGGTGCGCGAGGCGGCCGAGGGGTGCCCCTCCGCCGCGATCACCATCACGGGGGAGCACTGAGCATCCGAGGGGAATCGAGGACGTCAGCGCCTTCCGAACTGCTCGTCACGCTTGCCCGCGGATACGTGAGAAAGGCTCCGGGCTCGCTGCTCAAGGGTGCGGTCGCCGCGCGGTACCTGAGCCCGCGCCTGCGCGACCACCCCCGTCGACGGGTGGTCGACGCCAGGTTCGAGGTCGGGGCCGGGGCCGGGGGCGGGGCCGGGGCGGAGTTCGGAGCCAGGTTCGCCGTCGACACCCAGGACCTGATCCAGCGGTACATCTACATGTACGGCGTGTGGGAGCCGCACCTGATGCGATGGCTCGCGAGCCGGCTCCGGGCCGGCGACGTCCTCGTCGACGTCGGTGCGAACGTCGGCTTTCTGAGCGTCTACGGCTCCCGGCTGGTGGGGGCGACGGGCCGGGTGGTGGCGATCGAAGCGTCCCCCGCCTTCCACCGGCGGGTGCTCCAGCACGCCGGGATCAACGGGTGCGACAACATCCGTGCGGTCAACGCCGCGGTCTCGGACAGCCGCAGGACGCTCACCTTCGTCCTCGCGAGCTCACGGAACATGGGCGCGAACAGCATCGTGCCCTGGGACGGACCGGCGGAGTCCACCTTCGAGACGCAGGCGCGTCCGCTGCCCGAGATCCTCCAGCCGGACGAGATCGCGCGAGCGCGTGTGATCAAGATCGATGTGGAGGGCGCGGAAGGCGGTGTCGTGCGCGGGCTCGCCCCGATGCTCGACGAGCTCCGTCCCGACGCGGAGATCGCTGTGGAGGTGACGCCGGGGCGCATGGAGCGACTGGGCGATTCCGTCGACGAGCTGCTGGAGACGATGCGCGAGCACGGCTTCCACACCTACCGCCTGGCCAACGACTACGCGCCGCGCAGCTATCCCAGTGCCCTCCGCCGTCCCGAGCCCCCGGTGCGATGGCGCGGGCCGGTCACCACCGAGAGCGACCTGGTCTTCTCCCGGGTCGACGCCGAGACACTGATCTGACTCCGCCTGGCCGCCCGGCTCAGGGCCGGGGCCGGCGCCGCGAGCCTCACGCCCCGGCCGGGAAACGCCACCCGAGACAGGCCAGCGACCGTACCCTTGCCTCCACCACCGCCATCCGGGCGTCCCGTTCGGCGGGGTCCACATGGGCGGCCTGGCCGGTCACCTGACCGTCCCACTTGCGGTAGAGAAGGCCCACCGCTTCGGAGAACCAGCCCCGGCTCACGCAGTTGAGCGCCAGCAGCAGGCCGGTGTCCTCGGACGCGGGAAGGGCCATCCAGCCGCCGAGCGCGAGCAGCAGGTCGCGCCGGACCAGGAGGGTCGCCGGGTGGACCTGGGCGCGGAAGGAGTTCGCCCTCCAGAAGTCGAGCACCTGCCCGCGTTCGATCGGCCCGTGGTCCGGGTCGCCCGGAAAACCGGCCGTCGAACCGTCCGGCAGGAGGTCCAGTGCCCGGGACGTCGCCCATCCGAGCGTGGCGTCGGCCTCGAGGGCGGCCAGGTCGCGGGCCAGGGTGCCCGGCGGGAGCTGGTCGTCGGCGTCCAGGGTCTTCACGTACTCGCCGTCCGCGTGGGGCAGGGCCATCGTGCGGGTCACCCCGGGGCCGCCCCGCTGTCCCCGCCGTCCCTGCCGGAAGACGACGCGTGGGTCCTCGGGCACGTGCAGCAGCACGTCGTCCGTCCGCCCGTCCTCCTGGATCACCCAGCGCCACTCCCACCCGTCGGGCAGCTCCTGCGCGCACAACGAGGCGTGGGCCTCCGGCAGGAAGCGGGCCGAGGGGCCGTGGACGGCGGTGATGACGACGATGCGCCGGCTCACGGCAGCATTCCCACCTTTCCGGACGAGTGGTCCAGCGCGGCGGCCTCCGCCGGCTCACCGGTTCCGGGCCAGGCTACGGCTCTCGAAGAGGTCCGGAGGAGCGGGGTCGTCGCCGGCATGGCGGCGGCCCGGCTGCTCTGTCGAGCGGCCGGGCCGTTTCTCGCGTGTGGTGCTGTACGCAGATCGCCGTGACGTCGGGACCGGGCGCGGGCGGCGCGGCGGGTGCCGTGCGCGCGCCGGGCCGCTCAGCGCTGGAGAGGCGCCGTGTGCTGTGCGGCGGCGTGCTGGGCCGGGGACTCGGCGGGGTCGTCGCACAGGAGATCGGTGGCCGCGGGGGCGTCGGCGAGCGGGCGGTTGCGGCAGCTGGGGGCCTTGCCGTGGGCCTCGGCGCGGATGCGCTGTTTCATCGTGGGAGGCAGGGAGCCGGTACGTGACCAGGACCAGGGGACCGCCGTCGCGGGCGCCGCCTCGGATGAGGCGCTCTCGGCGTTGCTGTGCGTTCCGCTCTGCGGTACGGCCGCCGAGGCGGTCGTCGTGACGAGTCCGAGCGCCGTGCACAGCGCGAGGAAGGCGGTGACGATGGTGGTCCACAGCGTCAGGACCTTGTTCCGGGCCATGACCCCTCACTTTCGGGTTGGGCGATTTGCGTACTTTCCTCATGATGTGTATGAGCGCCGCGAAGTGGTGGACCAACGCTCGCGGCGCGTGGATGTTCAGATGAACACCACCCGGATGGGCGCAAGGAGTCGGAAAAGGTGCCCAGACGGGAGAGAGGCGGCCAAAGTGACCGTCCGTGGAGATGTGATCACCGTCCGATCAGAACGGCTTCGTCCGCTCTTATCGGGTTCTGGCGACGGTCAGTTGGCCGCCGACACAGGTAACCGATCGGTATCGGCCGGTGTGTATAGTCGGGCGCCAGAGGTCCCCTACGTCAAGGAAAGACGAGGTCGCGCGGTGAAGAAGCTTCTCCTGGTCGCACTGGCCGCCATCGGCGGGCTCCTCGTGTACCGCCAGATCCAGGCGGATCGCGCCGAGCAGGATCTGTGGACGGAGGCGACTGACTCCGTGCCCACGGGTTCGTGAGTACGACCGACATCCGGTCCTGAGCAGACCCCGGCCGTCATACGGTCGGGGTTTTGTGTTGCCCGGGTTCTGTTGCCGAGGTTGCGTCGCCGCGGTATCGCTGCCCGGATTCCACGCGGGGGCGCGGGAGTGCGGGGGCGCGCGGCAGGATGGGCCGCGGTCGGTCCGGGTGGCGGCGACAGCGCCGGTGAGCGCGAGGGGTGGCGGGTGATGGGTCGGTGGTGTACGGCTTGGGGGCGTGCCGGGTGGGGGCGTGCCGGGTGGGGGCGTGACCGGGCGTCGGTGTACGCGCGGATCGCATCCGCGCCCGCATCAGTGCCCGCGCCGCGCGCGCCCCTGCGTGGGACGCCCGTCCGGCTGCGTGGGACGCCCGCGCGGCTGGCCGTCGTGACAGCCGTGCTGGCCACGACCGCCGCTCTGCCCGGCGGCGGTGCGGCTCTCGCGGCCGATGAGTCCGTCGGCTACTCCTTCGCCGAGAACGCGCGGCGGATCGAGGGCGCGAGCGGCGCCTCGGACGCCGCACCGCTGCGACCCGGCGCCACGTACCGCAGCTCCCTGCCGAGAAACGGCACCCTCTACTACCGCCTCGAACTCGGCGCCGCCGCCCTGGACACCCACGTCTCCGTCACCGCCGTACCCGGCCCCGGCGGCGAGGTCACCGCGGTCGACGGCATCCGGGTCTCCTTACAGGACGCCGACGGCGGATCCTGCACCTCGGACAGCGCGACCTTCGGCGCCGCCCACAGCGCACGCCCGGTCACGGCCTGGGTCACGCGCGAGACCACCCCCGGCGGGACCCGGTGCCAGGACCCCGGCACCTACTACGTCACGGTCGAGCGCTCCCGGCCCCAGGACTCCCCGCCGAAGGCCTGGGACCTGGAACTCACCGCCGTCACCGAGCCCCATCCGAAGCAGCCCGGCGCCACCACCGCACCCGAGGCCTGGAACTCCGCGTCGCCCGAGCCTCCCACCGGCGAGCCGGAACGCCGCCCGGGCGGCGGCGGATTCGCCCACGCCACCACCGTCGGACAGGGTGCCTGGCGCGACGACATCCGGCCCGGACAGACCCTCTTCTACAAGGTGCCGGTCGACTGGGGCCGCCAGCTGTACGCGACCGCCGAACTCGGCGGCTCCGGCGACGCGTCCGGCTACGCCACCAGCGCCCTGCACCTGGCCCTCCACAACCCCGCGCGCGGCGAGGTCGACGACGCGGCCAAGGGCTACACCGGCCGCCAGACGACGGCCGGCCTGGCCCCCCTGCCGCCGGTCGCCTACGCCAACCGGTACGCCACCGACCGGCAGACCGGGGCGATGCGGTTCGCCGGCGACCACTACCTCGTGGTGCACCTCGCGGCCCAGGTGGCCGACGACTTCGGCGAGGGCCCTTTCGAGCTGACGCTGCGCGTACGGCTCGGGGGAACGGCGCAGGACGGCCCCGGGTACGCCGGGGAGTCCGAGCCGAAGGGCGTCTTCGAGGTCACGGCCCAGGAACGGGCGGCCGCGCCGGAAGAGGGCGGAGCCGCAGGTGACGACCTCGCGATGAAGGCGGTCGCCGTGGGCGGGATCGGTACCGGCAGCCTGCTGCTCGTGGGCCTGGGCGTGTGGACGGTGGCGGCACGACGCCGGCCCGGCAGGACGAGCTGACAAAGGCCCGGCCCGGTCGCCCCGGCGCAGCCGCGGATCAGATCCGGGTCAGGGCCCAGAAGCCCACGGCGTAGCAGGCCAGCGCGAGGAGCAGGAGCGGTACGGCCACCCTGGCCGGAGGCCCGGGACGGCGCCGTCGCCGTGCCGCGCGGTGCTGCCGGTACGCCTGGGCAGGAGGGGCCGTTCGCGGGCTCCGCGCGGTGTACGAGGCGGTGGGCACGTCGACGCGCTGCTGCGGGGGCGGCGACGTCAGGGCCTGAGCGGGAGGCGGGGGGTACGGGGGCTGGTACTGCGGGCCTCCTTGGAAGGCCGGGGCCTGTGCGTGCGGTTGCGCACCGGATACCGGCGGGGAGGCGACGTCCACCTGCGGGGGCGGCAGGTGGAAACTGCCGGTCTCCGACATGCCGGCCGGCCGAGCGGACCCGGGGAACGACGCCGCCGGCGCACCGTCCGGGGCGGGCGAGGCCCCGCCCGGCCTCGACGGAACCCCGGCCGGGCCGGGCGGCGTGCCCGCGGGGGCGTGCGGAGTCGGGTGCGGAACGGACGGTGTGGGCGCAGGGGCGGGCGGGGCCCCGTCCGCGCCGGCAGGGCTGGGCGGCGTACTGCCCGGGAACGACGGCGTGCCGTCCGGGAACGACGGCGTGCCGTCCGGAAGCGACGGCGTACCGTCCGATGACGACTGCGCGCCACGCGGGAACGAAAGCGCGCCGCCCGGGAGCGATGACGTACCGCCCGGGACCGCTGACGGCCGCCGCGAGGTCGGCGGCGTGCCGCCCGGGGGCGCTTCCGGACCGGACGAGCCGGACGGCGCGGTCGAACTGGATGAGCCGGACGGACCGGACCAGCCGGAAGAGGCGGACGGGCCGGAAGAGGCGAACGGGCCGGAAGAAGCAGAGGAGGCGGACGGGCCGGACCAGCCGGACGGCCGGCGTGGGTCTGTCGGGGCGTCGTCCACCCCCGACGCCCGCTTGAGGGGCCCGTCGGGTCCGAATCCCGAGGGCAACGGGCCGATCTGGTCGAAGATCTCGATCAGTTCGTCGTCGGGCCCGGGCTCCGGCAAAAGCTCCACCGCCGAGGCCAGCGCCTTGCGTGCCCCCGTCGCCGTGCGGAACCTCGCGGGCGGGTCCGGCTGAACCAACGTCGCCACGACCTGCCACAGCGGCTCGGGAACCCCCTGCGGAGCGGGCGGCGTCCCGTGCTCGGCGAAGTACCGCACCAGCGCCTTGGCGTCCGGCTTGGCCCCCTCCAGCAGGTACAGGGCGACCAGGCCCGTCGCGAAGAGGTCCGCGGGGAAGTCCGGTTCCGCGCCCATCATCTGCTCCGGCGCCAGGTAACCCGGCGTCCCCACCACGAGGTTGGTCTCCGTCAGCCGGGGCTCACCCAGCCGCATCGCGATGCCGAAGTCGGACAGCCGCAGCCGGGGCCGGCCCGTCCCGGTCGCCTCGAGCAGCAGGTTGGCGGGCTTGATGTCACGGTGTACGACCCCCTCGGCATGCACCGCGGCCAGGCCCGACAGCAGCTGGTCGAGGAGTGTGCAGACGAAGGCGGGCGGCAGGGGGCCGTAGTCCCCGACCAGGTGGACGAGCGAACCGCCCGCGACCAGGTCCATGGTGAACAGGACCTTGTCGTCGTCGGCGGCCCAGCTCGCGGGCGCGAGCACATGGGGGTGATCGATCCGCATCGCCTGCTCACGCACGAACCGCAGCAGCGAGTGCGCGTCCCGCTGCTGGAGCACCTTGGCGGCCACATACCGCCGGCGGCGGTGGTCCCAGGCACGCCAGACGGCACCGACTCCGCCGCGGCCGATCGGGTCGACCAGCTCGTACCTGCCCGCGAACACCTCACCCATGGCTGTGCGCCGCTCCTCCCCTGGAACCTGTCGCGCCACTTGCGAGGTCCGGCCGCCGCCCCTCCCGGCGACCGGACCCGGGATCAGTTCTGGTGGGACTGGTAGTGCGCCACCGCGTCCGAGGTGCGGCCCGCGCCGTACACCCGCAGGAACTCAGCCAGTTCCGGGTGGGAGGGCGACAGGGCGTCCGCCGCGTCGATGATGTCCCCGGCGGCGGCCACCGAGCGCAGCAGCGACTGGATCTCGCGGACCACCCGCTTGACCGTGGGCGCCCCCGAACTGCTCGTGGTCGTCGTGGTGTTGCTGAGTACCGAGCCCCCCTGCGACTTCTTGATCTCGTCCATGCGCTCCGTCGCCTCGGCCGCGCTCACGCTGCCGTCCGCGACCTGCCCCGCCAGGTCCTGCAGCAGCTGCACCCGCTGCACCACCGCGGGATTGCCGATCTTCGCCCGCTGGCCGCTCATCAGCTGCGACAGCATCGGCGCGGACAGCCCCAGCACCCCTGCGAGACGAGCCTGGTTGAGACCAAGATCGTCGATGAGCCTACGGAAGAGCGCCCCCAGCGGCTCCCCGTACCAGTTCCGCTGCAGTTCCCGCGCTCTTGCGGTGGCTTCCTGCTGTGCGGCGTCCATTGCGTCTCCCCATCGCTTCCCCAAAAACCGCAGTTCG
Organism: Streptomyces sp. NPDC017225; assembly: GCF_044331465.1. Lineage (NCBI taxonomy): Bacteria > Bacillati > Actinomycetota > Actinomycetes > Kitasatosporales > Streptomycetaceae > Streptomyces > Streptomyces sp. NPDC017225. The sequence continues at coordinate 12,262 of NZ_JBIRNE010000012.1, forward strand.
CTCCAGCGAACCACGCCGAGCATCTTACGGAGCGTGGTGTTTCCCCGGGACCCCCAATCATTTGTGAGATACGGGGGGCGACCCGGTACTCTTGTCTGCGGCACCCGTCGGTACGCGGTATACCGGTCGGATGCCTCTCAAGGGGCCTTAGCTCAGTTGGTAGAGCGCTGTCTTTGCATGGCAGATGTCAGGGGTTCGACTCCCCTAGGCTCCACCGCAGGTCAGACGCCCTCCGGGACACTTCCCGGAGGGCGTCCGCGCGTTTCGGCGCAGCCCGGAACACGGCACCCGCCGCCACCCCGCGGCCCGGTCACCGGTCACAGACCGGGCCCGAGAAGTGACGGGTGACACCCGGCCGTCCGCCTCGGACGACACACGCCGGCATGATCGGCAACCGCCTCAGCAGGGAAGGAAGTTGATGCGACCGCGTCCCCGGACACCGTCTCCGGACCGCACGACCCGAGCAGCCGCGGCCCCACGGCGTGCACCGACCCCCCAGGGCCCCGTCGAGCACCCCGGGGGAGCTGTCTGCTCTTGATATCGTCACCCAACAGGGCACCAGCGCCACACCCCTGCGGGGCGGTGCCACGTGGCACATCGCCGTCGCAGCCGACCGGCCGCTGCCGACGAGGTGGAAGGGGTAGACCATGCGGGCGAAGGTACGGGCCGCTCTCGACGCGATCTATATGAAGCGCCTGGTCAGAGAGTTGGAGGGCCGCCAGCGCCCACAGCACATCGGCATCATGCTCGACGGCAACCGCCGGTGGGCCAAGATGTCGGGCATCGACGACCCCCGAGAGGGCTACCGGGCCGGCGGGGCGAAGGTGCAGGACTTCCTGCGCTGGTGCGACTCCGCGCGGATCGAGCACGTCACCCTGTTCATGCTCTCCGACGACAACCTCCGTCGCCCCGAGGAACAGCTGACCCCTCTCATCGACATCATCGCCGAGGTCGTCGAACAACTGGCCGCACCGGGCAACCCCTGGCCCGTCGAAGCCGTCGGCGCACTGGACCTGCTGCCCGCCGAGTCCGCGAGCCGCCTCAAGACCGCCACCGCCGCCACCCAGGGCCGCCAAGGCGGCACCAAGGTCGACGTCGCCGTCGGCTACGGAGGCCGCCGGGAGATCGTCGACGCCGTACGGTCCGCCCTGACCGAGCACAGCTCACAGGGCGGCGACATCGACGAGTTCATCGAGACCTTCACCATGGAGCACATCTCCAAGCACCTGTACTCCAAGACCCGGTCCGAGTCCGACCTCATCATCCGCACCTCCGGCGAACAGCGGCTCTCCGGATTCCTCCTCTGGCAGTCCGCCTACGCCGAGGTCCACTTCTGCGAGACCTACTGGCCGGACTTCCGCGAGATCGACTTCCTGCGCGCCCTGCGCTCCTACTCCCTGCGCGAACGCCGCTACGGCCGCTGAGCCAAGTTTCACGTGAAACATCGCCGCGGGGCGGAAGACCCTCAAGTCTTCCGCCCCGCGGCGATGTGAATTCCGGCCTGCGCCGACGAAGCTCAGCGGGGCTCCTCGCCCTCCGCCTCCTCCTGCGCCTGCTTGGCCTGCACCTCCGGGTCGAGAAGCGCCTCACCTGTGCCGTCCACCGACGTCAGCCGCCCCGACTCGGCAACCTCCGTCGCCTCCGGAGGCTCCACCAACCAGTCCGGGTTCGCCTGCTTGTCCCACCACTTCCAGGCAGCGAACGCACCACCCGCGACCACCCCCGCCACCGCCAGCACCCTGGCGATACGTCCAGCCCTCGCCCGACGCCGATGCCGGCGCGTAAGCCGCTCGATCTCCTTGGCCGTCACCTGACCCCGCAGCGCGGCCAACGCGGCAGCACCCCGGGCAGCGGCCTCGTCCCTGACGGGTCCGGCCGCGGCCACCGCCTGCTCGATCCTCGGCCGGGAGTAGTCGGCCGCCTGCCGGGCAGCCAGTCGCGCACGGACGGCCGCCTCCTGAGCGGCCGCGTCCATCTTCGGCGGCACATGCGTACGGGCCTGATCCAGCCGCGGCGCGACATGCACCCCGTACTGGAGACGGGCCTGGCACGCGGCCTGCGACACCTTGGGCGCCAGCCGTCCGCGCGCCTCCTGTGCATAGTGAGCGGCCCTGTCCTTGGCCGTGTCGGCGTAGGGCGCCACCACTTCCGCGGCGTGCAGCACGCTGTCCTTCGCCGAACCGGTCGCGGCGCGCACGCTGTCGATGCGGGTCACGGGTTCCTCCTCCTCGGTGGCGTACGGTAATTCGACTTTCCACCCTTTTACGGATCATGCCTGCGGACGTGCTGCCAGGCATGTGAGGGCGGGCATCCGGGTCACCGAAGGTGTCTTCGGGACCTCTGGGGCAAGCGATGACGAAGTTGCGAACAAGAGCAGATCAACATCGATAACGGATGAATACCGGGCAACGAGAGCTCGTCGACGACAATGCCACGGATCGCCGCCCCGCGCTCGTGACCCAGCGGCATGAGCGACCTGCGCACCCCCGACCGTGCGAGGATCGAAGCGCACGAAAAGACGACGGAAGGCACACCGTGGCCGAGCAGCTCTACGCCACCCTGAAGACCAGCCAAGGCCACATCGAGATCCGGCTGCTGCCGAACCACGCCCCCAAGACGGTCAGGAACTTCGTCGAACTCGCCCAGGGCGAGCGGGAGTGGACCCACCCCGCCACCGGCGAGAAGTCCACCGGCAGGCTCTACGACGGCACGGTCTTCCACCGGGTCCTCAGCGGCTTCATGATCCAGGGCGGCGACCCCCTGGGCAACGGCACCGGCGACCCCGGCTACCAGTTCGAGGACGAGTTCCACCCCGACCTCGCCTTCGACAAGCCCTACCTGCTGGCCATGGCCAACGCCGGCCCCGGCACCAACGGCTCGCAGTTCTTCATCACCGTCTCCCCGACGACATGGCTGAACCGCAAGCACACGATCTTCGGTGAGGTGACCGACGCGGCCAGCCAGAAGGTCGTCGACACCATCGCCACCACCCAGACCAACCCCCGCACCGACCGCCCCGTCAACGACGTCGTCATCGAATTCGTCGCCGTCGAGACCCGCGACGACTGACCCGTCCGCCCACAGGGCAGGAACCAAACGCCCCGCCCATCCGTAAAGACGGGCGGGGCGGTGCATTTGCCCACACCGCTCGCAGGACGACCGAGGGGACGCCATGGACCACGCGGCAGCCGGCTCACCGGACGCCCAGAAACCGCCCGGCTGCTACCGCCACCCCGACCGCGAGACGGGCATCAGCTGCACCCGCTGCGAACGCCCCATCTGCCCCGACTGCATGGTCAACGCCTCCGTCGGCTTCCACTGCCCCGACTGCGCCACCGGCCGCACCGGCATCGGAACCGGGCCCGCCCCCGCCGCCTCCAGACCCCGCACCCTCGCGGGCGGGACCATCGCCGCCGACCCCCACCTCCTCACCAAGATCCTCATCGGGATCAACGCGGCGGTCTTCATCGCCGTCCACGCCCTGTCGTCGTCGTTCCTCGGTGACATGGTCCTCATCGGGCGATGGCCCCCCGTCCCCTTCGTCGCCACCGAAGGCGTCGCCGAGGGCGAGTGGTACCGCCTGGTGACCACGATGTTCACCCACCAGGAAATCTGGCACATCGGCTTCAACATGCTCAGCCTCTGGTTCCTCGGCGGCCCCCTGGAAGCGGCCCTCGGCAGAGCCCGCTACCTCACGCTCTACCTCGTCTCCGGCCTGGCCGGCAGCGCCCTCACCTACCTGCTGGCCTCACCCACCACGGCCACCCTCGGCGCCTCGGGCGCGGTCTTCGGCCTCTTCGGCGCCACCGCGGCCCTCGTCCGCCGCCTCAACGCGGACATGCGGCCGATCGTCATCCTGCTGGCGATCAACCTGGTCTTCACCTTCACCTGGGCCAACATCGCCTGGCAGGCCCACGTCGGCGGCCTCGTCGCGGGCGCCGCGATCGGCTACGCGATGCTCCACGCCCCGCGCGATCGGCGGACGCTCGTGCAGTACGGCACCTGCGCGCTGGTCCTCGTGGCCGTCGTCGGGCTGACCCTGCTGAGGACCGCCCAGCTCACCTGAGCACCCGTTGTCCACAGTAGGTGCCCGATCTTGTGCACAGTGTGCGGGAACAGATGTGCCCCCTGTCACTGACCTTCGTTTCCGCAGGTCAGGCAGGGGGCGAACATGTTTTCGAGTACCGGTACTTCCGTCACACCGGCGTCAACCGCCGACGGGTTATCCACAGATCGTCTTTCTTTTCCCCATGTGGATAACTCCTGTGGATAACCCAGTGGATAGCCCTGGGCAGAGCTACCGCCGAGTTACCGCGGAGCTACTTCCACTGCGTCGAGACACCGAATCCGGCCGCGATGAAACCGAAGCCCACCACGATGTTCCAGTTGCCCAGCGCGTCGATGGGAAGTGAACCGTCGGTGACGTAGAAGACGACGATCCAGGCGAGACCGATGACGAACATGGCCAGCATGACGGGCGCGACCCAGCTGCGGCTGGTCAGCTTGATGCTGGTCGCCTGCTTCGAGGGCGGCGGCGTGTAGTCGGCCTTCTTGCGGATACGTGACTTCGGCACGAGGGTCTCTCCTGTCGATGCGCTGCGTGGCCGCGCAGGGAACGGGGTCGGGGACTTGAAGCGCTCCCCCGGGCGTCCGTTAGCGTAGTGCTTCCGTGGCGCCGAAGGAGATAAGGGTACGTTGAGCAATTCTGCCGACTCCTCCGGGACCGAATCCAGTCCTGTCCACAAACGCCGTTTTCGGCCGGTGCGGGTACTCACGGCAGCCGTCTTCGCGCTCGCGGGCCTCATTTTCTTCACCAGCTTCAATACCGCCAAGGGCACCAATATCCGCACGGATGCCTCTTTGCTCAAGTTGTCCGATCTCATCCACGAGCGGAGCCGGGAGAACGGTCAGCTGGAGGAGTCCAACGCGGCCCTGAGGGACGACGTCGACGCGCTCGCCGAGCGCGACAACGGGAGTACGAAGGCGGAGGCGGACAGACTCGCCGGGCTGGAGAAGAAGGCGGGCACGCAGAAGCTGAAGGGCGAGTCGATCTCGGTCACGCTCGACGACGCCCCGCCGGACGCCACCGCCAAGCTCCCCGGCTACCCGGAGCCCGAGCCCGACTACCTGGTGATCCACCAGCAGGATCTGCAGGCCGTGGTGAACGCGCTGTGGCAGGGCGGGGCGGAGGGGATCAAGGTCATGGACCAGCGGCTGATCTCCACCAGCGCGGTGCGCTGCGTGGGCAACACGCTGATCCTGCAGGGACGGGTCTACTCGCCGCCGTACAAGATCCAGGCGGTCGGTGATCCGGAGCGGCTGAAGGAGGCGCTGGCGGCGTCGCCGACGATCCAGAACTACATGGTGTACGTCAACGTCTACGGGCTCGGCTGGAAGGTCGAGGACGAGGGGCGGGTGACGCTGCCGGGCTACTCGGGAACCGCGGACCTGCACTATGCCCGGCCTGTGGATTGACGCCGTTGTGGAGGGCCCCGCGCCGTTAGTCTGGTGCCGTACGGCGTGATTCCGGCGCCGTGGTGCGACGGAAGGGACGGCATGTACGGCTGGATCTGGCGGCATCTGCCGGGGAACGCGTGGGTGAAGGCGCTGCTCTCCCTCGTGCTGGCGGTGGCCGTGGTCTACGTCCTGTTCCAGTACGTCTTCCCGTGGGCCGAACCGCTGCTTCCCTTCAACGATGTGACGGTGGACAACCAGTGAGCGCGCGCATCCTCGTCGTCGACAACTACGACAGCTTCGTCTTCAACCTGGTGCAGTACCTGTACCAGCTGGGCGCCGAGTGCGAGGTGCTGCGCAACGACGAGGTGTCGACGGCGCACGCCCAGGACGGTTTCGACGGCGTACTGCTCTCTCCGGGGCCGGGTACGCCGGAGCAGGCGGGCGTGTGCGTCGAGATGGTGCGGCACTGCGCGGCGACCGGGGTGCCGGTCTTCGGGGTCTGCCTCGGTATGCAGTCGATGCAGGTGGCGTACGGGGGTGTGGTGGACCGGGCGCCGGAGCTGCTGCACGGCAAGACCTCGCCGGTCGAGCACGGGGGGAAGGGCGTCTTCGCGGGTCTGCCCTCGCCCTTCACGGCGACGCGGTACCACTCGCTGGCGGCGGAGCCGGCCACGGTTCCGGCGGAGCTGGAGGTGACGGCCCGTACCCCGGACGGGATCGTGATGGGGCTGCGCCACCGGGAACTGCCGGTCGAGGGTGTGCAGTTCCATCCGGAGTCGGTGCTGACCGAGCACGGGCACCGGATGCTGGCCAACTGGCTGGTGGAGTGCGGCGACCAGGGCGCGGTGGCGAGGTCGGCGGGGCTCGCCCCGGTGGTGGGCAGGGCCACGGCGTGACCGCACTGCGCCCCGAGCGCGATTCCGGCGCGGCCGGTGACCAGGGATCCTCGTACGGGCAGCCGTACGGGGATTCCGGTGCGTTCGGGGACGGTTGGTACGAGGACTTCGCCTCCGGGGACCTCTCTTCCGGCGACTTCGCTTCTGGCGACTTCGCTTCGGAGGGGGCGTACCGGCCGGTCGTCGAGGACGACGAGACGGTGGCGCTGCGGGTTCCGGAGCCGCCGCGGGAGCGAGTGGGGCCCGCCGCTTCTGCGGACGTGCCCGTCGGTGGGGGGCGCGCGGCCCGCAGGAAGGCCGCGAAACGGCGTCATGGGCGCCGTGGGGCCTCGCGGGGGCCGTCGGCGGTGCCGGAGCCGGAGGAGGAGCCGAAAGCGCCTCTGTCGCGCGTCGAGGCGCGTCGGCAGGCTCGTGCGCGCAAGCCGGGGGCGGCCGTGATCGCGAGCCGGGCGATCGGTGAGGTCTTCATCACGTCCGGTGTGCTGATGCTGCTGTTCGTCACGTACCAGTTGTGGTGGACGAACGTGCGGGCGCAGGCGCAGGCGGACAAGGCGGCGAGCAGCCTCCAGGAGGACTGGGCGAACGGCAAGCGGAATCCGGGGGTCTTCGAGCCGGGGCAGGGTTTCGCGCTGCTGCACATTCCCGAGCTGGACGTGGTGGTGCCGATCGCGGAGGGCATCGACGACGAGAAGGTGCTGGACCGGGGGATGGTCGGGCACTATGCCGAGGGCGCGCTGAAGACGGCGATGCCGGACGCGGAGACGGGCAACTTCGGGCTGGCGGGGCATCGCAACACGCATGGGGAGCCGTTCCGGTACATCAACAAGCTGAGTCCGGGCGATCCGATCGTCGTGGAGACTCAGGACAGGTACTTCGTGTACAAGATGGCGTCGATCCTGCCGGTGACGTCGCCGAGCAACATCAGCGTTCTCGATCCGGTGCCGAAGCAGTCGGGGTTCAAGGAGTCGGGCCGGTACATCACGCTCACCACCTGCACGCCGGAGTTCACCAGTAAGTACCGGATGATCGTCTGGGGCAAGATGGTCGAGGAACGGCCGCGCAGCAAGGGCAAGCCGGATGCGCTCGTCAGTTAAGGGCGGATGACCAGTGGCAGCGACCACCGACACGGAGCACGAAGAGCGGACCGGCGCGGACGGTTCACCGGGTCCCGCGGCACGCCGCCGCGGCCCGGGGCGGATCGTCGCGCAGGCCGTCAGTGTTTTCGGCGAGCTCCTCATCACCGCGGGCCTGGTGCTGGGTCTGTTCGTCGTCTACTCGCTGTGGTGGACGAACGTGGTCGCCGACCGCGCGGCGGACCAGCAGGCCGACCAGGTCCGTGACGACTGGGCGCAGGACCGGGTCGGCCCGGACGGTCCGGGTGCGCTGGACACGAAGGCGGGCATCGGGTTCCTGCACGTGCCGGCGATGGGGAACGGCGACATCCTGGTGGAGAAGGGCACGTCGATGAAGGTCCTCAACGACGGCGTGGCCGGCTATTACACGGACCCGGTGAAGTCGGCGCTGCCGACGTCGGGCAAGGAGGGCAACTTCTCGCTGGCGGCGCACCGGGACGGGCACGGGGCGAAGTTCCACAACATCGACAAGATCGAGGAGGGGGACCCGATCGTCTTCGAGACGAAGGACAAGTGGTACGTCTACAAGACCTACGCGGTCCTCCCCGAGACGTCGAAGTACAACGTCGACGTCCTCGACGCGGTCCCCAAGGAGTCCGGCAAGAAGAAGGCCGGCCACTACATCACGCTGACGACCTGCACGCCGCTGTACACGAGCAGGTACCGGTACGTGGTGTGGGGGGAGCTGGTGCGGACGGAGAAGGTGGACGGGGAGCGGACTCCGCCGAAGGAGCTGCGGTGAGGTGAGCCTAGGATGACGGAGGCCCGAAGCCGCAACTTACCCTTGCGGCTTCGGGCCTCTTCGTTCATCTCACTGCAGGACAGTCAGTGGTGCACCGGCGCTCCATTCCTCCAGGAGCCCGCGGTGCACCGCGGTGATGCCGCCCTCGGCGGCGATGTTCCGGGCGTCCCGCGTGAAGGGGCACGTCGCCACGAACAGGGCTACCTCGGAGCTGTGCAGGACTTTCGCTCCGACGAACTTCCGGACCTCGGGGCTGGTGATGGAGAGATGAGGCGCGAACCTCTTGCACTGGACGGCGAGGGTTCGCCCGTCGGCAGTGCGCGCGGTGATGTCGATGCCTCGGTCCCTGTTGCCACCACGCACGATGACGTTGGTGCAGCCGTCGAGGCGGAGCAGTGTGGCGACGTGCTCCTCGAACTCACGGCCGTTCATGGCGTCCATGGAGGCCATGACGCCGACCAGCGGACGGTCCTCTCGTGGGCTTTCCAGCCGCTGCAGTCGAGCGTGGTGCTGTCGGAGCCGCTTCTCGATGCGCTGGACGCCTGTGCGGAGAGCGATGAGCTCTTGTCGGTGATCGCTCGATGTCTCGATCAGCGCGTTGAACATCGGCACGACGGTCCTGCCGAGGATGTGGGTGATGCGCTCGTCGATGCGGGCGTCGAGGGCGGGGGAGGCTGCCGCGGGAGGATTGTCCACAGGCTGTGTGCGGGCCTGGTACTCCATGTCGAGCAGATACACACGGACCTGACGCGCGACGTCGCTGTCCCGGAGGAGCATGGCGACGTTGAGGACGGCGCGCCTGGAGTAAATGGTGAGGCTTCGGCGGGCCTGTGGATAACTGGCCAGCGAGAGTGACATGTTGTCACTCTCGAATTGCCGCAGGTCAGCGCCTCGGAGCACGGTCATTCCGTTGACTGTGAGTTCCTCCCGGTGGCGCTTGGCCAGCTGCCGGACGGCTTCGGCGGTGACCTCGAAGTACGAGGCCAACATCGCCGTCGTCACGTGCATACCGTCCGGTAGCAGTGACAGTGCTTTCACCTTGTCGAGTACGTCCGTGCGTTGGAGCACGCTGCCGCGTAGGGCCGGTGATTCCAGTAGGGCGGTTTCGCTGATCATGCTGTGTCCCTCGGAAGGATCGTGTGGTCACCCTGAGTCAACGAGTCATGACATACGAAGACACGATCGATTACCGGTGACGCGCACGACGGAGCCCCGGTCCCTCCGCTGAGGGGCCGGGGCTCTGGCCGTTCGACGTTGTGCGGCGTGTCAGTCGTCGCCGCGCAGGCCGCCGATGAAGCCGCCGCCGTTGTCACCGCCGTTGCCGTTGCCGTTGCCGCCCATGGTGGTGAGGGTGATGGGCGTGGCGGCCGGGTCGTCGACCTCGGTGCCGGGCTGGGGGTCGATGGCGATCACCGTGGCGTTGTCGTCGCCCGGGGCGCCGGGGGCGACCTGGACGTTGGTGAAGCCGCTCTGCTGGAGGATCTGCCGTGCCTGCGCGAGGCTCTGGGTGCGGACCTCCGGCACCTTGGTCTTCTCGGCGACCTTGCCGATGGCGATGGTCACCTGCGAGCCCTTGTCGACCTGCTGGCCGGACTGCGGTGTGGTGGAGACGACCTTGCCGTTCTGGTTCGGGTCGGTCGTGGGCTGCTCGGTGCAGACGGCCGTGAGGTCGCCGCCGCTCTCCACCTGGGCCTTGGCCTCGTCACAGGTACGGCCGACGACGTCGGGCACCGTGGCCTTCTCCGCGGCCTTGGCGACCTCCAGGGTCACCGTGGAGCCCTTCTCCAGCTCGTTGCCCGGGTCGGGGTTCTGGCTGAGGACGGTGCCCTCGTCCTGGGAGGACTCGGTCTGCTTCTGATCGACCACGAAGCCCTTGTCCTCGAGCTGCTGGGTGGCCTCGTCGATGTTCTTGTCGATCACGTTCGGCACGGCGACCTTGGGCGCGCCGGTGGAGACGACCAGGTTGACGGTGGACTTCTTCTCGACCTCGGTGCCCTGTTTGGGGTCCTGGTCGCAGATGTTGCCCTTCTTCTGGTCCTCGCAGGGCTTCTGCGTGAAGGCCAGTTCCAGGTCGGCGTTGGTCGCCAGTTGCTGGGCGTCGTCCTTGGTCTGGCCGATGAAGGCGGGTACCGGGACCTTGTCGTTGCCGGGTCCGCCGCCGCCTCCGATGGCGTACTTGCCGATGAGGATGGCGCCGACGAGGACGAGGACGCCGGCCAGGACCAGGAAGATCGTGGAGGTGTGGGACTTGCGGGGCTGCTGGCGGCGCCGGTCGGGGCGGTCGTCGTAGCCGTAGCCGCCGTCGTCCGCGTTCATGGGCGGCAGCATGGTCGTGGCGCCCGCTCCGGCGTCGGAGCGCAGGGCGGTGGTCGGCTGGTCGTCGGGGTAGGCGCCGTAGCCGCCCGCGGTCATGGCGCCCAGCGCGGCGGTGGCGCCGACCGGCTGGCCGTCGAGGCAGGCCTCGATGTCGGCGCGCATCTCGTCGGCCGACTGGTAGCGGTAGTCGGGGTCCTTGACCAGGGCCTTCAGCACGATCGCGTCCATCTCGGGCGTGATCTCGGGGTCGAAGACGCTGGGCGCCTGCGGTTCCTCGCGGACGTGCTGGTAGGCGACCGCGACCGGGGAGTCGCCGACGAAGGGCGGGCGGACCGTGAGCAGCTCGTAGAGCAGGCAGCCGGTGGAGTACAGGTCGGAGCGGGCGTCGACCTGTTCGCCCTTGGCCTGTTCCGGGGAGAGGTACTGGGCGGTGCCGATGACGGCCGCGGTCTGGGTCATGGTCATGCCGGAGTCGCCCATGGCGCGGGCGATGCCGAAGTCCATGACCTTGACCTGGCCGCCCCGCGTCAGCATGACGTTGGCCGGTTTGATGTCGCGGTGGACGATGCCGGCGCGGTGCGAGTACTCCAGGGCCTGGAGGATGCCGATGGTCATCTCCAGGGTCCGCTCGGGCAGCAGTTTGCGGCCGGAGTGGAGCAGCTCGCGGAGTGTGGAGCCGTCGACGTATTCCATGACGATGTACGGGATCGACACGTTGTCGATGTAGTCCTCGCCCGTGTCGTAGACCGCCACGATCGCGGGGTGGTTGAGCGAGGCGGCCGACTGGGCCTCCCGGCGGAAGCGGGCCTGGAAGGACGGGTCGCGCGCGAGGTCCGCGCGCAGCGTCTTCACCGCTACCTGGCGTCCGAGCCGGGTGTCATGTGCGTGGTAAACCTCCGCCATGCCACCACGGCCGAGCACCGGGCCCAGCTCGTACCGGCCGCCGAGGCGACGCGGCTCTTCCATAGCTACCTACCAGCCCTCTCCGTCGGTCCCGACCGGCATGCTTGTACGGTCGGAGGCTGCCGTCCGGCCTACGGTACCCGGCTTGCTTTGTGAGACTTGGCCAAGCCGGGCAGCCGATACAGGACCGGTATCGCAACGTGCGCCGATGTGAAGGGGACGTGAGCGGAGTCACGTCCCGTTCGTGGCGCGGTTACTTCTTGCTTTCGATGACGGCCTCCATGACGTTCTTCGCGATCGGTGCCGCGAGGCCGCCGCCGGAGATGTCGTCACGGTTGGCGTTCTCGTCCTCGATCACCACGGCCACGGCGACGGGTGAGCTGTCGTCGTCGCCCTTGGCGTACGAGATGAACCAGGCGTAGGGGTTCTCGCTGTTGTCGACGCCGTGCTGTGCGGTGCCGGTCTTGCCGCCCACGGTGACGCCGTCGATCCGCGCGTTGGTTCCCGTGCCGTCCTTGACGACGGTTTCCATCATGGACTGGAGGATCTGGGCGTTGTCCGCGGAGAGCGGCTTGCTCATCTCCTCGGGGTCCGTCTTCTCGATGGTGTCGAGGCCCGGGTCCTGGAGTTCGTCGACCATGTACGGCTTCATCAGGGTGCCGTTGTTGGCGATGGCCGAGGTGACCATGGCCATCTGCAGGGGGGTGGCGGCGGTGTTGTACTGGCCGATGGCGGAGAGCGCGGTCTGCGACGCGTTCATGTCGTCGGAGAAGACGGAGGCGTTGGAGCGGACGGGGACGAACTGTTCCTCGTTGAAGCCGAACTTCTTGGCGGTCTCGAGCATCTTGTCGTTGCCGAGGTCGGCGCCGATCTTGCCGAAGACGGTGTTGCAGGACACGCGGAGTGCCTCGCGGAGGGTGGCGTCCTCGCAGGGGAGGTCGCCCTCGTTGGGCAGTTCGGTGGTGGTGCCGGGCATCGTCCAGGGAAGGGGGGAGTCGGTCTTCTCGTCCGCCGAGTCGTACGTGCCGTGTTCGAGGGCGGCCGCGGCGGTGAGGACCTTGAAGGTGGAGCCGGGCGGGTAGACCTCGCGCAGGGCGCGGTTGAGCATCGGGTCGTCGGGGTTGTTCTTCTTCTGGAGTCTGTTCCAGGCCTGGCCGTCGGCGGCGCCGTCACCGGCGATCGAGGTGGGGTCGTACGACGGGTAGGAGGCCATCGAGAGGATCTTGCCGGTGGACGGTTCGAGGGCGACGACGGCTCCCTTGGCGCCCTGCTTCCTCAGGCCGTCGTAGGCGGCCTTCTGGGCGGCGCTGTTGAGGGTGGTGACGACGTTGCCGCCTTCGCGCTTCCTGCCGGTGATCATGTCGAGGGTGTTGCGGAAGAAGAGCCGGTCGTCGTTGCCGGTGAGGATGCCGTCGTCGATGGCCTCGAGCTGGGTGGCGCCGTAGGCCTGGGAGACGTATCCGGTCACCGGCGCCCACATGGCGCCGTCCTCGTAGGTGCGCTTGTACTTGAAGTCGCCGTCGGTGGTGGCGTGGCCGGTGATGGCCTGGCCGTCGACGATGATGTCGCCGCGCGGGCTGGCGTACCGCTCGATGGCGACGCGGCGGTTGTGCTCGTCCTCCTTGAGTTCGTCCGCCTGGACGTACTGGAGCCAGTTGTCGCGGATGAGCAGGGTGAGGACGAGGAGGCCGCAGAAGATCGCGATGCGGCGCAGTGGTTTGTTCACGGGCGGACCACCTGGGTCATTTCGGCGTCCGGGCTGGCGGGTGCGGCGGGTGCCGGTCTGCGGGCGGTGTCGCTGATGCGCAGGAGGATGCCGATCAGGGCCCAGTTGGCGATGACGGAGGAGCCTCCGTAGGCCAGGAAGGGCATGGTCATGCCGGTGAGCGGGATGAGGCCCATGACGCCGCCGGCGACGACGAAGACCTGGAGGGCGAAGGCGCCGGAGAGGCCGATGGCGAGGAGCTTGCCGAACGGGTCGCGGGCGGCGAGGGCGGTGCGGACGCCGCGTTCCACGATCAGCGCGTAGAGCAGGAGGAGTGCCATGAGGCCGGCGAGGCCGAGTTCCTCGCCGAAGGTGGCGAGGATGAAGTCGGAGTTGGAGGCGAAGCGGATGAGGTCGGAGTGGCCCTGGCCCCAGCCGGTGCCGAGGGTGCCGCCGGAGCCGAAGGCCCACAGGGCCTGCATGGCCTGTTCGGAGTGGCCGACCTGGCCGGCGCGGGAGAGCGTGTACTCGCGCATCGGGTCGAGCCAGGCGTCGACGCGCTGCTGGATGTGGGGTTCGAAGCTGGCCACGCCGACGGCGCCGGCGGCGGACATCAGCATGCCGAAGACGATCCAGCTGGTCCGCTCGGTGGCGACGTACAGCATGATCACGAACATGCCGAAGAAGAGCAGCGAGGTGCCGAGGTCGGTCTCGAAGACGAGGATGAGGATCGAGATCGCCCAGACGACGAGGATCGGGCCGAGGTCGCGGCCGCGGGGCAGGTAGAGGCCCATGAAGCGGCGGCTGGCCAGGGCGAGGGCGTCGCGTTTCACCATGAGGTAGCCGGCGAAGAAGATCGCGAGGACGATCTTGGCGAATTCGCCGGGCTGGATGGAGAAGGAGCCGATCTGGATCCAGATGCGGGCGCCGAAGACGTTCTTGCCGAGGCCCGGCACCAGCGGGAGCAGCAGCAGGACCAGGGCGCCGACCATGGAGATGTAGGTGTAGCGCTGCAGGACGCGGTGGTCCTTGAGGAAGATCATCACGGCGACGAACAGGGCGATGCCCATCGCGGTGTACATCAGCTGGCGGGGTGCGGCGTTGCCTGCCTGGTCGATGCTCTGGAGTAGTTCGGACTGGTCGAGGCGCCAGATGGCGACGAGTCCGAGTCCGTTGAGCAGGGTGGCCAGGGGCAGCATCAGCGGGTCCGCGTACGGGGCGAACTTGCGGACGACGAGGTGGCCGACGGCGGCCAGGAGACCGAGGCCGAGGCCGTAGCTCAGCAGGCCGGCGGGCACCTCGTCGTTGATGGCCAGTCCTACGTTGGCGTAGGCGAAGACCGGGATGACGACGGCGAACACGAGCAGAGCCAGCTCGGTGTTGCGCCGGCTCGGGGCGCCGATGGCGCCGATCGTGGACGTGTGGTGTGTCGGCGAGTTGGTGGAACTGCTCATCGTGTGACGGGGCCTCTCACGGCTTGCCTACTGCTTACCGCACAGCGAGACGACCTTCTGCTCTTCCTCCGAGAGGGTCGGGCCGGGGCCTGGAGTGGGTGCGGTCGTGGACGGGGACTCGGACGATTCGGGTGCCTTCGGTGATCCCGACGGGTTCGGGGTCGGTGAGGCCTTGGACGGGAAGGAGGCGGGGGTGGTTCCCGTGGTGCCTCCGGCCTCGCCCTCGCCCGTCTTGGCGTTCTTCTCGGTGGCCGCGGTGCGCTGGTCGGCCTGCTTCTGGCAGGCGGAGGCCTGTACCGCCAGTTCCTCGATCTTCGCCCGGGCGTCGGCCAGGTCGCCTTCGGCGATCGTGGACTCGACGAGTTTCTGCTGGTACGGCGGCAGGTACTTGAGTTCGATCTCGGGGTGGTCCTTCTGGACCTTCGACAGGGAGACCCAGGCGAGGTCCTGGCTGATGCCCCGGTACAGGGCGACGTGGTCGTCCTTGGTGCCGACGTAGTACTGGGTCTGGGTCCAGCGCCAGCCGCCGTACGTGCCGCCGCCGATGACGGCGAGGGCGAGCACGGTGTAGAGGGATCTCTTCAGCCACTTGCGGTTCTTGCGGGGTTTGACGAAGTCGTCGGGCCCGTAGTCGTCGAAGTCGCCGGCGGGGATGTAGCCGGTGGTGTCGCCGCTGCCGGGCGGGCCGAACTCGCCGCCTTGGCCGCGCTGTCCGCCCTGGCGGCCGAGGCCGGCGGCGCGGCCGGCCGGGGTCTGCATGATGCCGTTGTCGCCGAACTGGGCCTGGTTCTCGGCGACGGCGCCGACCACGATCGGGGTGTCGGAGAGCTGGCCGGCGAGGGTGTCGCCGGTGTCGAGGTCGAGGACGTCGGCGATGATGACGGTGATGTTGTCGGGGCCGCCGCCGCGCAGGGCGAGCTGGATCAGCTCCTGCACGGTCTCCTGGGGGCCCTGGTAGCTGGCGAGGGTGTCTTCCATCGTCTGGTGGGAGACGACGCCGGAGAGCCCGTCGGAGCAGATCAGGTAGCGGTCGCCGGCCCGTACCTCGCGGATGGACAGGTCGGGTTCGACGTGGTCGCCGCTGCCGAGGGCGCGCATCAGCAGGGAGCGCTGCGGGTGGGTGCCCGCCTCCTCCTCGGTGATGCGTCCTTCGTCGACGAGTCGCTGCACCCAGGTGTGGTCCTGCGTGATCTGGGTGAGGACGCCGTCGCGCAGGAGGTAGGCGCGGGAGTCGCCGACGTGGACGAGGCCGAGGCGCTGGCCGGTCCAGAGCAGGGCGGTGAGGGTGGTGCCCATGCCTTCGAGGGCGGGGTCCTCCTCGACCATCTGGCGGAGCTGGTCGTTGGCGCGCTGCACGGCGGTGCCGAGGGAGGTGAGGATGTCCGAGCCGGGCACGTCGTCGTCGAGGGCGACGATGGTGGAGATCACCTCGGAGGAGGCGACCTCACCGGCGGCCTGGCCGCCCATGCCGTCGGCGATGGCGAGCAGGCGGGGACCGGCGTAGCCGGAGTCCTCGTTGCCCTCCCGGATCATGCCCTTGTGCGATCCGGCGGCGAAGCGCAGTGACAGACTCATGCGCACCTCGCCTGTCGGCTCCGACTGCAGCCGGTCGTGTCGAGCCACACTGCCCACCCTCCGGTCGGGAGCGCGCCGTGGCCCGGGGTGCCGGCCGCCGCTGCGTGCTCGCTCCGCTCGCGCTCTTTCATTGGTGTAGCACTACTTCCGCAGCTCGATGACGGTCTTGCCGATGCGGATCGGCGAACCCGGCCCGATCGGTGTGGGGGTCGTCAGCCGGGACCGGTCCAGGTAGGTGCCGTTGGTGGAGCCCAGGTCCTCGACGATCCACTGGCCGTTCTGGTCCGGGTAGATCCTGGCATGGCGGCTGGAGGCGTAGTCGTCGTCCAGCACGATGGTCGAGTCGTGTGCCCGGCCGAGCGTGATGGTCTGGCCCTGGAGGGCAACGGTGGTGCCGGTGAGGGTGCCCTCCGTGACGACGAGTTTGGTGGGCGCGCCTCGGCGGCCCCGGCCGCCGCTGGGCTGCTGGCGCTGCGGTGGAGGCGCCTGGCCCTGGCGCGTGGCGGCCTGCTGCGGTCGGGCGGCGTCGCGCCGCGCTCCGCGCTGGGTGACCCGCGTACCGAACAGGTCGCTGCGGATGACCTGCACGGCCACGATCACGAACAGCCACAGTACGGCGAGAAAACCCAGCCGCATGACCGTGAGGGTCAGCTCTGACATTGCCCCCGGTTCACCCTTCGGCTTGCCTATAGAGAATGGTGGTGCTGCCCACGACGATCCGCGAGCCGTCGCGGAGCGTAGCGCGGGTGGTGTGCTGCCCGTCCACCACGATGCCGTTGGTGGACCCGAGATCCTGGATCGTCGAGGGCGTTCCGGTCCGGATTTCGCAGTGCCGGCGGGAGACGCCGGGGTCGTCGATCCGCACGTCGGCCTCGGTGCTGCGTCCGAGTACGAGCGTCGCGCGGGAGATCTGGTGGCGGGTGCCGTTGATCTCGATCCAGTGGCGGGTGCGTCCGCCGGACGCGGGTGCGGCCGGGGGTTGCTGGGCGCCCGCGGCCGGCGGGTAGCCGTAGCCGCCGGGGCGCCCGCCGGGTGGCGGCGCGGCCGGCATCGGCGGTGCGCCGGCGGGCGGGGCGGCCGGCGGGTAGCCGTAGCCGCCGCCCGGGCCGCCGGGTGTGCCGGGCCGTCCGGTGGGGGCGGCGGGTGCGGCGGGGCCGCTCGCGGGTGCCGGGCCGCCCTGGTGGCTGCTGGAGGAGGCGAGCGTGCGGCTGCGCACCCGGTACAGGCCGGTGTCGAGGTCGTCCGCCTTCTCCAGGTGGACCTTGATCGGTCCCATGAAGGTGTAGCGCTGCTGCTTGGCGTAGTCGCGGACCATGCCGGCGAGCTCGTCGCCGAGCTGGCCGGAGTAGGGGCTGAGGCGCTCGAAGTCGGGCGTGCTCAGTTCCACGATGAAGTCATTGGGTACGACGGTGCGGTCGCGGTTCCAGATGGTCGCGTTGTTGTCGCATTCGCGCTGGAGCGCTCCCGCGATCTCCACGGGCTGCACCTCGGACTTGAACACCTTCGCGAAGGTGCCGTTGACCAGACCTTCGAGGCGCTGCTCGAACTTCTTCAGGACTCCCATGGGGCACCTCCTCCGTCGCTGCCGTCCTGTCCACTGCCTTGCGTGCTGCTGCCTTGCCTGCTGCCGACTCGCGTACGGCCGCCTCGCGTACTGCCGACGAGCGAACCGCTCACCCGTGCACTGCCTACCTGGTACTGCTTACTGATCGTATCCACGCGCCGGTCGATCGGCTGGTTCCCCCTGTCGGCCCGGTCGACGGGTGTCGACGCCTCTCGGAGTTCCCGCCGGAGCTCCCTTTCGAACTCCCGGGGCCCTTCGGGATGCGCTCCCGCAGGTACTCATGCCCAGGATCGTAGAGCCGGCCGCAGACCAGTGTCCCGCACCTGGCTGCGGACCCCTACCTGCTCCTCGTGAGACGGCCCGGACCGGTACGAGGTTGATACGTGAACGGCCAGGGGCGGGGACGAGTGCCCGAAGGCGGTGGGAGCCCAGGTCCGCCCGTCGACAAGGGATGTGAATCCACCCGTTCCAGCGTGCTAATCTTCTCGTGTCGGAAGGCGCCGCACCGCAAGGGCGGAGCCCGAGGACACACCCAATGCGCGGGTGGCGGAATAGGCAGACGCGCTGGATTCAGGTTCCAGTGCCCGAAAGGGCGTGGGGGTTCAACTCCCCCCTCGCGCACCAGTCGAAAGCCCCCCAGGTCTCGGACCTGGGGGGCTTTCGCATGCCCGGACACCGTGTCAGGTGCGGTGCCCGAGGGCGTGATGTGCTGTGAGGAAGGTCTCAGGACCCGGCGCGCCACAGGGCGGGCACGTTGGGCGGCTCCCAGCCGGTCATCGACGTGTGGGCCTGGAGGCAGCGGTAGGCGCCGCCGCCGTACGTCACCCGGTCGCCGGCCGCGTAGGAGCGGCCCGCCGCCCAGGTGCCGCCAGGCGGGTCGGTGGGAGGGTCGGTCGGCGGGTCCGTGGGGCCCTCGTCGCCGTCCACGTTCAGTACGAAGTCGAAGCTCCCCTCCCTGCCGCCGCCGGCGTCGCGGACGTTCATCAGCAGCGCCGGGTCGAAGAGGGCGTCCGTGCTGTTGCGGGGTTCGCCGGGGAAGTAGAGCTGGGTGGTGAGTACGGGTTGACCGGGTGCCTGCGCCTTGACGTGGATGTGCCGGGTGCGGCCCGGGTAGAGGCCGGGGACGACGGTACGGAGCGTGAACGCGCCGGTGGCGTCGGTGAACTGGTGGCCGCGGAAGGTGTACCCGGCCATGTCGTAGGCGCCGGCGTTGTCCGCCTGCCAGAAGTCGAGGAGTACGCCGGACAGCGGTACGCAGTTCCGGCCGAAGACGTAGCCGGTGACGGTCAGCCGGGTGCCGGCGGTGCCGGGTGTGACCAGGTTCGTGCGCAGCGGGGAGTTGGGCTTGAAGTAGGGGCCCTCCATCTGGTCGGGCGTCGGGTCGTCGCCGTCGTCGCAGAAGGGGGTCGGCGACAGGGCCCGTCCGGTGGAGGAGCGGGCGGTGTCCCGGGCGAGCGCGATGGAGCCGGTGGCGAGCAGCGGCACGGCGGCGCCGGCGGCGACGGCCGCCCTGAGCAGGGTCTTGCGGCTGATGCCGGGGCCGGGTTCGTCGGGGGTGGTGGGGGTGTCGGAGGTCATGGGGGTCCTCGGTCTCTTCGGTCTCTTCGGTGGGTGGTCCCTGGGGAGGTGGACGGGACGTGCGGCATCCGGGACGTCGGGGACAGGGAACGCGCCCGCCGGCGCGGGGCAGGCTGCTGTCGTTGCTTCGGCGGGCGCGTTCCGTGGTGATCGCTGGAACCGTAGGCCCGCCGATGGGGGCCCGGGCACCTCCTGTTCCGCCCCCTGCCCGGCGTTATGCGGGCGGCGGGGGCGGGCCGTACGGGGCTGTGCGGGGCCCGTGTACGGGCGGTTCGCCCGGGGGTACGGTCGTGGCGCGCCGACGCCGACGGACGGGCGCGGTGCGTGCGGACGGGTGCGGCTCAGGGACGAGTACGAGTGACGGGAACGGGGAGGGCGGCCGGTATGGGCGAGGCGATGACGGGGGCGCGTGGGGGTACGGACGCGGGTACGGGTGCGGGCGCGGAGGGCTCGGTGGGCGGGGTGCGGGTGCCGGTCGTGCCGGGGTTCGCGCGGTGGCCCGTGGGTGGCTCGCCGAAGGCGGAGGGCAAGGCGCTGCGCACGCGGGTGCCGAGGTCCGCGCACGCCGCCCTCGACCCGGACCCCTCCCGGCCGGACGCGGTGAGCGCGGTCGAGGAGTCCAACCGAGGCCGGATACCCGGGCTCACCCCGATAAGGGCCGGGCGGATGGCGGCCACGCCGTTCGCCTTCCTGCGCGGATCGGCGGGCCTGATGGCGTACGACCTGGCGCGTACGCCGGCGACGGGGATCGGTGCCCAGATCTGCGGTGACGCGCACGCCGCCAACTTCGGCCTCTACGGCGACGCCCGCGGCGGCCTGGTCATCGACCTCAACGACTTCGACGAGACGGTCCACGGGCCCTGGGAGTGGGACCTCAAGCGGCTCACCGCCTCGCTCGTCCTCGCGGGCCGGGAGGCCGGCGCGGACGAGGAGACCTGCCGCGAGGCGGCCCACGACGCGGCGGGCGCCTACCGGCGCACCATGCGGCTGCTGGCCAGGCTCCCCGCGCTGGACGCCTGGAACGCCATCGCGGACGAGGAGCTCGTCTCCCACACCGACGCGCACGACCTGCTCGGCACGCTGGAGCGGGTCTCCGAGAAGGCGCGGGCCAACACCAGCGGGCGGTTCGCCGCCAGGTCGACCGAGCCCACCGAGGACGGCGGACGGCGCTTCGTCGACGCCCCGCCGGTGCTGCGGCGCGTACCGGCCGGGGAGGCGGCGGCGGTCGCGGGCGCCCTGGAGCCGTACCTGGCCACGCTCTCCGAGGACCGGCTGCCGCTGCTGGCCCGGTACGCGGTGCACGACGTCGCCTTCCGGGTCGTGGGCACCGGCAGCGTGGGCACGCGGTCGTACGTCGTGCTGCTCCTGGACCACCGCGGCGAGCCGCTCGTGCTCCAGGTGAAGGAGGCCCGCGCCTCCGCGCTCCTGCCGCACCTGGCGACCGCCGGCTTCGACGCCCCCGACGTCGCTCACGAGGGCCGCCGGGTGGTCATGGGACAGAAGCGGATGCAGGTGGTCAGCGACATCCTGCTGGGCTGGACCTCGGTCGACGGGCGTCCGTTCCAGGTGCGGCAGTTCCGCAACCGGAAGGGCAGCGTCGACCCGGCGGCCCTGGCCGCCGACCAGATGGACGACTACGGCCGCATGACCGGCGCCCTGCTGGCCCGCGCCCACGCGCACAGCGCCGACCCGCGCCTCATCGCCGGCTACTGCGGCAAGAACGACGAGCTGGACGAGGCGGTGGCCGCCTTCGCCGTGGCCTACGCCGACCGCACGGAGGCCGACCACACGGGGCTGCTGGCCGCGGTGCGGTCGGGCCGGGTCGCGGCGGAGCTCGGCGTGTGACGGCTCCGGGACCCGGCGGGGCGGGCGGAATCGTGGCCTAGGCTGGACGGGTGACGACGCCGGAAGCTGAGCCCGAGCAGGGGGGTGCGCCGCGTCCCGAGGAACGGCTGGAACAGGCCGTACGGGCCGCCGAGCAGGCACTCATCGAGTACGAGATCGCGCTGGAGACCTTCCGCGTGGAGGTCGAGAACTTCTCCCGCCTGCACGAACAGCGGCTCGGCCCGGTGTACGCGCGGCTCGAGGAGCTTGAGGCGCAGATCCTGGAGGCCAAGGCGGCCCGCACCGGCGACGCCGGGGACCGGACCCGGGCCGACGAGGCGCGGGCCCGGCTGATGCCGATCCCCGGGGTCGAGGAGCTGCTGCACGGCTGGATGGACGGGGACGGGCTGTTCCCGGAGGCCTCGGCGATGCTCACGGACCAGGCGGTACGCCCCCCGCAGCGGGTGCGGCCCGGCGAGGAGGCCCGCAAGCTCTACCGTGAGCTGGTCCGCAAGGCGCACCCCGACCTGGCGCAGGAGGACGCGGAGCGGACCCGGCGCGAGGAGTTCATCACCCGGGTCAACGCCGCCTACGCCCGTGGTGACGCGGACCTGCTGCGGGAGCTGGCCGAGGAGTGGGCCGCCGGTCCGGCGACCCGGCGGCGCCCGAGCCGTGGTGAGGAGCTGTACGTCCGCCTGGAGTGGCTCGACCGGCGCAAGGAGATGCTCACGCTGCTCGCCAAGGAGCTGGAGGAGAGCGCGATCGGCGCCATGCTCCGGCTGGCCCCGGACGATCCCGACCGCCTGCTGGAGGAGATCGCCGAGCAGCTGGCGGCCCAGGTGGGCGAGCGGGAGGCCGAGCTGGCGGGGCTGCTGGCGCAGTAGCCCCCGCCGTCGGCGCGCTCTTCGTTCCGGTGGCCTGCGGCTGTCCCCGTCCGCTTCAGAGCCAGCCGCGTTCCTGGGCGAGCAGGGCGGCCTGGAAGCGATTGGTGGCCTGCAGACGGGTCATGAGGGACGCCACGTGCTTGCGATAGGTGCGTACCGAGATGCCCAGGTCCCGGGCGCCGCTCTCGTCCTTGTCGGCGGTGTAGAGCGTCTTGAGGATTCTGCGCTCGATCTCCGTGGGCGGCTCGTCGTCCGGGGTGGGCAGTTCCTGCGCCATGGCCCACATGCGGTCGAACAGGGCGACCAGGGTGGCCACGAGGCCGGGCTCCCGGATCAGCAGGGCGCCCTTGGCGGTGTGCGCCGGATCGAGCGGTGTGAGCGCCGCGGACCTGTCGCAGATGATCATGCGTTCCAGGGGCTGGTGCGAGATCCGTATCTCCGCTCCCTTGCCCGCCAGTTCGTGCAGGTACGACATGGTGGCCCGGTCGTCCAGGGCCGGGGCGGCCATCAGGGTGCGCATGCGCACGCCGCGGCGCAGGATGCGCAGATCGATGGGGCGTGAGAAGTCGGCCGACTCGCGGCTGATGATGCCCGTGGGGTTGGTGGTGAGGCTCTCGCTGCGGGCGAAGAAGGTCAGTTCGTCGATGACGGCGCGTACGGCGTCCACGCCCTCGATCTGCTGGATGACGGGGGCTTCCTCCGGCGGGCGCCGTACCGGGGCGGTCGTGCGTTCCTGCTGCAGCGACTCGACCACACCGCTCGTGCGGACGGCCTGCTCCAGCTCCTCCTGCAGGGCGTCGAGCCGGTTGTCGATGAGGTGCTCGACCGCCCGGGCGGGTGCGACCGGGCGCAGGACGCCGGTGTGGCTGCGGGTGGCCAGGCCCAGTTCGACGAGGCGGTCGGCGGTCTGGTCGGCGGTTTCGTCCCCGGTCCTGGCTTCGGCCCCGTCGGTCCCGTCGGCGGTGTCGGCGTCGTCGTCGGCGACCTGGTCGTGGTCGTCGCTCACGCCCCGGCGCAGCAGCCGGCGGTAGAGAGCCTCCTCGTCCCCGGTGACTCCGAGAAACTCCAGACATGGTTGCGACACGGTTCCCCCCATGTGTGCATGACCTGTGCCGATCTTTGTGATCTTTCCCCAAGACATACATCGGGTGACACCTGTGGCGCTATCCGCAGGACGCCCCCACGGATGTGGCCGGTGCAGGAAACGGCACCGGGGCGGCGCAGCAAGTTGCACGCCGATCATCTCGTTCGAGGGTGGCCCGAACGGCAGAGTTGTCCTCGCCAGAAGGAAGCACCGCAAAGAGACAGCACCACACCGAGACCACTGGGGGACCCTCGTGAACCGCTCTGTCGCAGACACCCGGACCGGCTTCGTGCGCAACGGCATCCGCGCCGCCGCGACCCTGCTGGGCGGCGGACTGCTGGTACTCGGGGCTCAGGGCACGGCCCAGGCCGCCGAGGCGCCGGCCGCCGGGGCGCCGGCTGTCACCGTGTCGGTCGGCCTGGCCGGGGCGGTCGTGAACGGCAACCACGACTGGGGTGTTCCGCCGATGGACTCGGTGAACGGCAACCACGACTGGGGTGTTCCGCCGATGGACTCGGTGAACGGCAACCACGACTGGGGTGTTCCGCCGATGGACTCGGTGAACGGCAACCACGACTGGGGTGTTCCGCCGATGGACTCGGTCAACGACAACCACGACTGGGGTTAGAACCCCTCGCGCCCTCCAGGCGCACCCTCCTCCGTCGCTCCCTCCCTCCCGTTCCCCGCCGTCGTGCACAGCGCATGGGGCAACGGCTGATCCCCCCTTGCCTCTACGAGAGAGAAATGTGTCGTCATGACGGATTATTCGGTTCTGATCCCGTTCGTGCCGCGTCGGCTGGAACAGACGCTGCAGTTCGCGGGCCTGGTGAACTGGACGCCCGCCGTGCGGTTGTGGCAGGGGCAGTCGATGATCCTGGAGCCCCACCAGACGTTCGTGGGGGCGGCCGGGGCGGGATTCCGGGTTCCGGTCGGGTTCGGGGTGACGCTGATGCCGCTGCGGCATCCCTTCGAGGCCGCCAACCAGGCGCGCTCGGTGGCCCTGGCCACCGGTCACCCGGTGATCGCGGGCTTCGGGCCCGGCGCACCGGCCTTCCAGCAGAACCTCCTCGGAGCCCCGTACGCCAAACCCCTCGCGGTCGCCCGCCAGTACCTGACGGCCGTGCGCCGGCTGCTCGACGGGGAGGTCGTGGAGACGGACGGTCCCGAGTACACCTTCCGGGCCCAGCTCGCGCCGGCCGCCGCACCCCGTGTCGACGTGGGGCTGGGAGTCCTGCGGCCGGGCATGGCGCGGCTCGCCGGTGAGGTCGCCGACACGGTCATCACCTGGCTGACGCCTCCCTCCTACCTGCGCGAGGTGATCGTGCCCGCGGTCGAGGAGGGCATGGCGCGGGCCGGCCGGACCGAACGGCCCCGCATCGTCGCCATGGTGCCCGTGGGCCTGGAACGGGAGGGCACGGCGCCCGAACGGCTCGCCCTGGCCAGCAACATCGCCCACTTCCAGGCACCGCACTACCTGGACATGCTCCGGCGGGCCGGTGTCGACACGGAGGACAAGGACGTGCACGAGGTCGCCCGGGGGGCGGTCGACGTGGGTGCCTTCGTCACGGGCGACCTGGACACGGTCGTCAAACGGCTCGACGAGTACCGGCAGGCGGGCGCCGACGAGATCGTCCTCAACACCACCGGTGTCAACAAGATGTTCGGCACCCAGGAGGCGATCGGCGACCTCACGGAGATCCTCCGTACCGCCGTCTGAACCCCGGCCCTCGCCGGCTCCGCCCCGCCCCGCCCCTCGCCGAGCGGCAATCGGCGCATCAGCGGAACAGCGGGCCCGGGCAGGC
Organism: Streptomyces sp. NPDC017225; assembly: GCF_044331465.1. Classification (NCBI taxonomy): domain Bacteria; kingdom Bacillati; phylum Actinomycetota; class Actinomycetes; order Kitasatosporales; family Streptomycetaceae; genus Streptomyces; species Streptomyces sp. NPDC017225. The sequence continues at coordinate 37,179 of NZ_JBIRNE010000012.1, forward strand.
CCAGCAGGACAGCAGGACAGCAGGCCCAGCCACCAGCAATCAGGCAACGAAGGACCAGACTGCCATGGACACGGAAGCGCGCAGACGCGCGAAGGAACACATCATGTCGTGGGGATCGGGCGGCCGCCGGCCGTCCGGCGCCCCCGGAACCACGGTCGCCACCGTCGTCCTCGCCGACGCCCGCCACCTCGACGCCGTGCTCGCATCGGGCCTCACCCACCCCGGCACACTCGTCTTCACGCCGGGACCGGGTGACCTCGCGTCCGGCATCGTGCCGTACGGCGGTTCGCTGAGCGATCCGGGTGAGGACTTCGCCCTCGGCGAGGACTTCTACCTGCAGACCCAGGACTACGCCTCCAGCGCCTTCATGTCGGTGCTCGGCCCGACCGTGCTCCGTGTCTTCGGCCCCGCCGACTTCTCCGCCTTCCTCGCCGACGCCGACCGGGCGTTCACCGAGGGCGTCTTCCCCGAATACCTGATCACGCCCGCCGTGCTGCTCGCCGACACCGCCGCCCTCGGCGGACCGCGCGGCAACGACGGCCCCGCCCTGCGCCTGTACGTCGACGCCGAGGGACGGATCTCCCTCTCGCCCACCGGCTCCCCGCTGGGCACGGTCGGCGACGACCTGCCGGCCCTCCTCGCCCGATACGAGCACGTCAACGCGGCCAGTGAGGCGCCCTGCGCGGTGAGCCTGGGAGCCGCGGTGCCCGAGGAGGCGCGGACCGCCGCACTCCAGGTACGGCCCTTCCTCGGCCGCTACCACGCCGCCGTCAAGGCGCTGCGGGCCCTCACCGCCCAGGACATCGGCGGCCTGAAGGTCTCCGGCTTCGGCCACCGCCTCACCCCCGGCCTCGCCGCGGGCACCGGTGACGACCTGACCGGCCCCGGCCTGCCGCTGGTGCTGTGGAACGCCGAGCAGTGCTACGTCGTGGCCGGCGGACGGGTCTTCGCCGTCGACCGCGCCTTCGCCGGTGCCGTGGAGTGCCTGCTCGCCGGCCCCGTCGCCGACGGTCTCACCCCGGGCCACGTCCTCGACCAGGTGCGCGCCTTCTTCACCGAGCGCGGCCTCTCCCTCCAGACCCGTACCCCGGTAGGTGCCCGATGACCGCACTCGCCCCGACGACCACCCTCCCCCGCCCGCCCGGCCTCGGCGGCGAGCGGATCGCCCGGCTCGGCGACCGCGCCCGGCTCTGCGGCCTCTACGACCGGCAGGGCGCCCCCCTCTACGACGACCTCGCCGCCGCCGACGGCTTCGAGATCAGGGACATCGTGGGCGCCGTGCGCGCCGCCGGTGACGGACCGGTCCTGGACCTGGCCGCCGGAGCGGGCCGCTTCACCCTCCCGCTGCTGGCCACCGGACGCGAGGTGACCGCGCTCGACCTGTCGGACCACATGCTCGAGCTGCTCAGGTCCCGTCTGGCCCGTGCCCCGAAGGCACTGCGCGAGCGGTGCACGGTGGTCCAGGGCGACATGGCCGCCTTCGACCTGCGCCGGGAGTACGCGCACATCGTCCTCGGCACCACCTCCCTCTCCCTGCTCGACGAGGCCGGCCGGGCCGGGCTCTACCGTTCGGTGGCCGCGCATCTCGCGCCCGGCGGACAGTTCCTGCTCTCCGTGATGGAACGCGCCGACGACGAGGCGCCCACCGAGGTGCACGCCCAGGTCAAGGGCGCCGGCGGAACGACGTACGACCTGTACGAGTACTGGCCGGCCGGTGCCGCCTTCCGCTACGTCACCATCGCGCCGTCCGCACCCGCCGAGGGCCCGGTCACCGTGTGCGTGGACGAGGTCGGCACGATGAGCATCGCCGCGATCGAGGCCGAACTCGCCGAGGCGGGGCTCGTGATCGCCGGACGCCGGCCGCTGAGCGGGCCCGGCGACCGTCACCGGGTGTCGCTGCTGAAGGCGGTGTCCGCCCGATGAGCGCCCTGTGGCCCTACCTGATCGCCCCGAGCACCCACGGCGCCGACGCCCAGTGCGCGGTGAGCGCGCGCGGACACCGCATCACCTTCGCCGACGGCGGCGAGGCCCTGGACGCCGACAGCGGTCTGTGGAACGTCAACCTCGGCTACGGCAACGAGGCCATCGCCGCCGCCGTCGCCGAGGCCGCCGCCAACGGTTCCTACCTGCACTCCTTCCGGTTCGAGAACACCTACGCCCGCAAGGCCGCCGACGACCTGCTCGCGGTGTGCGGCACCGAGCACTACGCCCGGGTCCTGTTCTCCTCCGGCGGCGGTGTGGCCAACGACGCCGCGATGAAGCTCGTACGTCACTACCACGCCCTGCGCGGCAGGCCCGAGCGCAATCTGGTCGTCGCCCTGCGCGGCAGCTTCCACGGCCTGACCTTCGGCGGTTTCGCCCTGACCGGCGAGGACCTGGGCCAGCGCGCCTACGGCGTCGACCAGCGGCTGATCCGGCACGTCGCCCCCAACGACGTCGAGGAACTGCGGACGCTGGTCGCCCGCAGCGGCCGTCAGATCGCGGCGGTGGTGGTGGAGCCGGTGCTCGGCACCGGGACCGTGCCGCTCACCGACGAGTACCTCGCCGAGCTCGTACGGCTGCGCGACGAGAGCGGCTACCTGCTGGTGGCCGACGAGGTCGCCACCGGCTTCGGCCGCACCGGCACCTTCTTCGCCTCGCAGACCTGGCCGGGCCAGCCCGACGTGCTGCTGTCCTCCAAGGGCCTGACCAACGGCGTCTGTCCCGCCTCCGCGGTCGTCTTCTCGCACGAGATCGCCGACGCCTTCACCGGGCAGGACGCGATCCTCACCCACGCCGAGACCCAGGGCGGCAGCTCCGTGCCCTGCGCGGCGGTCAGCGCGGCCATCGCCGAGATGCACCGCCTGGACGCGGTGGTCTCCGGCCGCCGGGTGGCCGCCCGCCTGGACGCCGCCATCACCGACCTGGTCGACCGGCATCCGCTGGTGACCGGTGCCACCGGCCGGGGCTGCTTCCGCACCCTGCTCATCGGAGGGCCCGGCGGGCACCGCCTGTCGCCTCCGGGCGTGGCCCATCTGGTCGGCGCGGTGCGCGCGGCCGGCGCCATCGTCCACCCGGGACCCGCCGGCGTCCAGCTGGTGCCGTCCCTCACCTACACCGACGCGGAGGTCGACGAGCTGATGGCCTGCGTCGAGGCGGGGATCGACGCCCTGCTGCCCGCGGCCCGGCCCACCGCCCGCGGCTGACCACCGGCCGAGGACCCTGCCACCCGTACCGCCCGCACCACCCCGACCAGCCCGCCCGCTCCCGCGACCCGAAGGAATGACACCCATGAACGAGCAGACGCCCCAGGCCGAGGAGTTCACGACCGAGGTCACCGAGCTGGAGATGCAGGAACTCGAGGCCCTGGAGTCCCCGGGCTTCTGGACCGGCGTGTCGATCGGTACCGCCGTCAGCGTCTCGGTCGTGGTCGCGACCTGACCGCCGCACGAGCCGAGAGGCCCCGCGGTCCGAACCGCCCCCGGCGACCCGGGGGACGAACACCGGCCGCAGGACCTGCCTCGGCCCCGCTTCCGGCAAAGGAATGAGCTGGGCCGAGGCAGGTTCCCCACCGTATCCGATCCGACGAGTCCGACACAGAGCACGAATTGACGTGGTCAGGAGCCCGCTGTGACAACCGCTGTGAGTACCGACACCGCCGCCGCCGGCGGCGCCGGGCACCGCGTCCGGCGGCCGGCGAAAGTCCGTAAGGGGGCCGTCCGGCCCGAGTTCATCCCGCCCGCCCCGCCACTGCGCGGCATCGACCGGCTCGCCGACTGGCTGCTCCGGGACGGTGCGCGTGCCGTCACCGTCATCGCGGACCCCGCGGTCGCCGACCGGCCCGTCACCACCGGCGTGCTGAACCAGGTGGAGCGGGCGGGACGGACACCGCGCCTGATCGTCCTGGACGGCCCCACCGGCCTCGACGCCGTGGCGGAGACCGCCGCCGGACTCGACCCGGAGGGGATCGTCATCGCCGTCGGCGGCGGCACCACCCTCGACTTCGCCAAGCTCACCGCCCTGTCCGCCCGCCACCCGCACTTCCACCGGTACCTCACCGCTCCGCAGCGCAGCGGCTTCCTGGTGCTGCCGCCCGCCCTCGGGCCGCATGTCCGGGTGCTCGCGGTGCCCACCACCCTGGGCACCGGCAGCGAACTGGGCACCGTGGCCTGCTTCTCCCGCGACGGGGGCAAGTTCCTGGCCACCGGATCCTGTCTGAGGCCCGTCGCCGCCCTCTGGGCGGCCGAGGCCACCGACACCCTGCCTCCCGGACTCGTCGCCGACGGGGCCCTGGAAGCGCTGTTCCGCACGGTCAGCCCGTACACCGGGGACGCCACGGAACTGCCCGAGCAGGACGCCGCCGTGGAGGCGCTGGCCGCCCGGATCCTGGTGGCGGGCTACGAGGTCGCCGCGCTCCGGGCCGAGGGGCGTGCCCTGCCGGCCGAACTGCGGCTGCGTATCGCCGAGTCGAGCGGGGAGAGCCAGATCGGCCGGATCAACATCGGCCGCAGCCCGTACGCCGTGAAGTGCTGGGCGATGGCCAACGAGCTCTCCACCACGCTGGATCTGGCCAAGATGCGTACGGTCGCCGCCCTGTGGCCGGTGCTGTGGCGCCGCACTCTCGACGGGGACACCCGCCTGGGCAGCCCGGACCGCATCCACCGCCTGTGGCGGGTACTGCGCGCCGGCGCCCCCTGGCTGCCCGACGACCCGGCGGCCGGTCTGCTCCGGCTGATGGGCGACTGGCACATCGACCGCACCGTGCGCGCCGACACCGGCCAACTCGCCCGCGCCACCACGCGCATCATGCGCGGCTGGGGCGCAGGCCTTCCCATCCTCGACGAGTTGAGCGCCGCCGACGTGCGCGCGCTCCTGGCCGAGGCCACCGAGCCGGCCCCGGGCGGATCCCCCGCCGCCCGGGGCTCACAGAGCCACCACGGCACCCGGCCGACGGCCGGACGACCGTGATGGAACCACCGACCCGTCCCGGACCCCCGGTGCACGACAGCCGGGAGCCCTCCGGGGCACGACAGCCGGAATCCCTCCGGCACACGACAGAAGGAGCACACCGTGAGCGAGAACAACATCGTCGAGACCGAGCTGCAGGACCTGGCCGTCTCCGAGCTGGAGATGCAGGAGCTGGAGGCGCTGGAGGCGCCGGGCTGGGCGACCTCCGCGGGCGTCAGCGTCGGCATCTCGCTGGTCTCCGTCGCCTGGAGCCTCACCTGAGCGACCACCGGCCGGTCCTCTCCGGGCCGGCAGTGCACCACCCGAACGGCAACTCATCAGCAACGAACCGAGGGAGCACACCGTGAGCGAGAACAACATCGTCGAGACCGAGCTGCAGGACCTGGCCGCCACCGAGCTGGAGATGCAGGAGCTGGAGGCGCTGGAGGCGCCGGGCTGGGCGACCTCCGCGGGCGTCAGCGTCGGCATCTCCCTGGTCTCCGTCGCCTTCAGCCTCACCTGATCCGTCCCGCGTCCATCGTCCGATCCGCGCGGTGTTTCACGTGAAACAGCCGCTCCTGGTGAGAGGGACTCACCGGGCCTTACGAAAGGGAAATGTCATGGCCGAGATCAAGAACG